>JAWBOW010000009.1:0-22055 GCA_038825775.1 Candidatus Woesearchaeota archaeon
AAATTGGTTTTGTTGATGTTAAAAGTGTTATTAATGCAGAGTTGGATGTTAATTCTAATGTTGGGGTTGTTTTGCAGTTGGAGAAGTTTTTTGATGATCCTTGTGAGCTTTTAAATAAAGAGTTAAGGGTTGTTGTTGAGTATGACGCTCCAAGATTTAAGTGTAATTACCAAATAAATGGTAGTGTTGATGACAAAATTAGAATTGATGAAAACTACAAAACAAATTATGAGTTAAAAATCATTAACCCAGAAGAGGATTTTTATGTTAGTTCTAAAAACCCAAGCGTTAATTTTAATGGCAGGAATGATTTGCACGTTGGTAATGATGATGGGATCTTAAGAACTTACATTTATAGTGAAATTTCAAAAATTAATAAAACTAACTTGCTAAAAGCTTTACTAGCACTTAATGTTATGCAAATAAAAGGAGATAGTAACGAGTTGGTCTTTTACGAGTTGCCAAACAATTTCAACCCAAAGAACATAAAGTGGAACTTACAACCAAAAATCGGAGAAAAAATAGAAACCAAACTCATTAATAATGTTGGAGATTTTGTTATTGACATAACAGAGTATGTTAAAAAAGGCAAAGGCTATGGTTTTAGCATTAGGGCTTATGACGAATCAAAAAACTCTGACATAATAATAAACTCTTTAGAATCAGAACAAAAACCAAAAATAAAACTTTATTATAAAAGCGAAAAAACACTAAAAGAACAATGCACTATTTTATAAAAAAAATAAACAAAAGCAAAAATTTTTAAATAATAAATAAATAAAAGAGATAAAGAGGTTTTATATTTTTTAAATTTATAAAAAAAATAATTTATAAAAAATAAAAAAGAGGTGTTTTTATGAAAAGTAATAAAGGTTTAAAATTCTTTTTAATATTCGGGTTTTTGTTTTTATCAAGTGTCTTTGGTGTTTTGGCAGTTGATTATTTAAATTATGAAGAAGTCTTTGGAGTTTTTGGAGTTCAATTTAAAAATTTATACATTAATAAGTTAAGTTATAAAGCTGGAGAAGAAATGCAGATTTCTTTTGATTTAGAACTAGCGGATACTAGCAAATTACATCCTTTTGTAGACGGAAGAGTTGTTTTGCAAGTGATCAGGGAAGAGCCCTACAATCCTTACACAATAATGGATGAGATTGTTGTGGCTGAAAATGTTAATTTTAAAAAAGAAAGTAAAAAACAGTTCTCATTAACTTATAAAATTCCTGAAAGTTTTCCTTCTGGAAAGTATAGGATTGCTTATTATAATTATATGGATGGTTATAATGTTGGTGGTGAAGAGAGTGTTTATGGAATGTATGCAACTTCTTTTCCATTTACTGTTGAATCAAAAAGTAAAGATTACATAGAGTTTAATCAAAACAAAGTTTATATTAATGATGAAAAGTATGAGTTTGGAACTTTCTTCCCAGAATTTCAAGAAGGAGAAGAATTAGTTGTAAAAGCTTATTTGAAAAACTATGGTAGTTCAAGAAATGTTAAAATTAAATATGAAGTTTTTGTTTGGCATGAATCAAAGCACAAAAGTTTGAAAGAACTAAATAATCAAGGAATGTTAAAAGGGGATATAAAGAAAATATTTGATTATGCTGAAAGCCTAAGAAGGGAGGAAGTAGAAACATTAGCTGAAAATTCTGAAAGGCTAATTAGTTATAATCTTGGAAAGCTTCCTGTTGGAACTTATGTTGTAAAAATAACGGCAACTTCTGATGTTGGAAAATCAATAATTTTGTTGAGAGTGCCTGTTGTTGGCAATCTAACTAGAATTGTTTTTTCAACAGTTAGTGATTTCCCATTAGTAGAAAATCAAGGAACAAGCTTTAGTGTTTGTTTTTCACAAGCAACAAGATCATTAGCTCCTTACAGGATTTTTATTGCAGAAAATGATTCAGAAGTTCAAGAACCTCCAAAACAACCTGAAGTTAATAATAAAATAGTTTTGACATTTTATGAGGGGGATAAAGTTTTCTTCAAAAAAGAATATGAGGTTAATTCAATAATTGATATTAGATGCATAAAAGTTCCATTTACCGCTAGTGAAAAAATAACAAAAGCAAACTTGCTAACAGAACTTTATGATAAAAACAATGTTTTGCATGACATTGAAGAAACAAGGTTTGATTATTCATTATTTGAACCAGAAAAAAAAGAGTTCATAGTTGATGCTAACAGTGGAACTGGTTATTTAGAATACTCTATAACTTTAAAGAACGAAATGGGAGATTCTCTTAAGGACAATGTTAATGTAATAGTAAGAGATGCTCAGCAGAATATTAAAGATGTTCAAACAAATATTTTAGTAGAAGGAACTTATTCAAAAAGAGTTTACTTAAGTCCTGGAGAATATACTGTGCAGGTAATATTAAGTGATGGAACTCAAAAAACAACAAACAAAGTCATGGTCCTTGAAGAAATAATAGAAGAAAAGGAAGCCAAAAAAGTAGGAAGCAGTTTAACGCTGATTATCGCAGGTATTTTAGTTCTCGTAATATTAGTAGTTTTATATTTGTTTGTTTTTAGGCCTAAGAAAAAATTTGAGTTTAAGGGGAAAAAATAAAATTATTTTTAATTTTTTATTTTAGATTAAATGGTAAAAAATTCTACAAAAGCTTAAAACTATTTTTAAGATTTTGCATTGTAGAAAAAGCAAAATATTTATAAAGTTAAGTTCTGTAAAAAAAGCATATGATAATTAAAAAAAGAGGTGTGAAAAAAGCCCAAAGTGCAGAATTCATCTCTATTGTTTTATTAATTATTGTTATTACACTATTTGCTCTTTTTAATAAGCTTTCTGCTGGCAAAAAATCAATTTCTAGTATTCAAACATTAACAACAGAAGTTAAAACTACTGATGTTCAATTGGTAACTGTTGTTTTGCCTTACACAACAAAATTAGGAATTCCAATTTCGGAATTATTAGGAACATTATCATGTTATGGAAATGACACTGTTGATTATGGTGCTGGAATAAAAATAAGCATTCTTCAGGAGATAAGAACAAGACTTGACGAACTTTATGGCAAGGATAATTGGGTTTTATTCTTAAAATCAGGAATAATAGAATTTCCAGAATTGTATTTTTATGTTGATAGTAGTGGTAGTATGAAAGAAACAATTAATGCTGTTGATGCTGCAATGCGTTCAATATCTCCAAAGTATAAAAAAGTCACAATAGCACAATTAACTAATGCAAAAGGAGCTTATAGTAATGGCAAGGATGATTTAAAATGTGGTTTGGGTGATAATCACGAACCAAGTTGTGATTGGGAAGAAAATTGGGGAGGTGCTGTTGCCTTTATTGCAAAAAATGGCCCTCCTCCATATGATGGTTGGAACGAAACAGAAGAAAAAATAATTTTTATTTCTAGTGATGAAGAAAGTTGCAGCTCTGATTTAGAATTTGTTTATGGCAGAATTAGAACTAGTTTCTGCGGCCCTTGTTGTCATAACACTCCTGGAAATACTCCTGCTTATGCTGAGCTTGGACTAAAAGCAGCAAAGGAAAATGAAGTAAGAGTTTATTTTTTAGTTCCCCCAAATCTATATTTAAATAATCCTCAAAGATGGCAAGATTCTGTAAAAAAGCTTTGTGAAGAAACCGGGGGAAAAATGATTAAGGTCAAAACTGATAACCCTGCAGCTTTAAGAGACGAAATAGCTAGAAATGTAAAAATAACTGAAAAATCACTTTATGTAACCTCTTCTTATAACGGAACTGAAAAAAGAATACCTCAAAAGGACTTTATGAGTTATGATTTTGTATATCCTCTGCCTTGCAGTCCTTCAAAAAGAGGAGAAGGCAGCTTGATGGTTGCAAGGGGTTAAGAAAAGAAAAATTAAAAAATAAAAAAAGTATTTTATAAAAAATAACAAACAAAACAAATAACAATTAAATAACAAAATAAAAATATAAATTTTAAAATTTTTCAAATTTTTTATTTTAAAAAAGAGGTGATCTTGCTGAAATCAAAAAATAAAATATTTAAGAAGGCAGCTGCTTATCTTACTATCTTTTTTATAGTTTTAGTTTTAGTTCTGTTTTATCTTATAAGCTTAACTGCAAGAGAGAAAAGACCTTATACTGAGGAATTGCAAAGGGGTTATTTGGGAAGTTATGGAGAGATGCTTAAGGATTTTACTTTTCATGCTTTTAGAGAATCTTCAACAAGGTCTGCTTATATTACAGCATTAAATTGTGGTGGCGCTTCTAATTGTTATTGGGTTGTTTATGCACAACCAATAACTCCTGAACTTGAAAAGGTTAAAAGCACTATTAAAACGTATGCTAGAAGTGAGTGTAATGCTTATTTAGCTAATATTAAGGGTGTTAATTTTGGAAAGATTGTTATTAATGAATCAGGAACTATTGGAGAGATTAATGTTTGGGTTGATGTTGATGATATTACACCAAATAATAATATTGCAAGGGCTGATGAGAGTTTTGATGTTAGTGGTTTTGGTAAAGAACAAGGAATTTTATTATCTGCTCTTGATGAAGAGCAAAGGATGGTTGTTCATTCTTATACAATAACTGTTTATCCGTTAAGATTTTGGTATCTTTACAGGATTATTAAGGCGTGGAATGATGATGCTGTTTTAAGCAAGTATACTTGTCAAGCAGAAGAATTGGTTCAAGGGTTTGGTGGTAGCAGTTGTAGTAAAGGGCCTGCTGTTGCTGAGCAAACAATAGACCAGATTGTAGAACTTGCTGTTCAAGATTTAGAAAAAAGATTTAAAGAAAAGGATGAGTTTGTTGATTGTAATTATACTATATTTTGTAAGTATGCAAAAACTATTTTTATTTGTTGTTGTGATGAAAATGCTTGTCCTAAGCCAAACTGTCCTGATGAATGTTTTACAGATCCTGAGGAGTGTGCAAAATATCCTGATAAGTGTTACAAATATCTTTGTGATTATCCTTGTGATTGGAGAGATCCAAACAAAGCATATACTGAAAATTGTAATGTTCCATTAGTTTATATTCCTGAAATACCTTGTGTTTCTGGAAAGTGTGGTAAGAGTAATTTTGAATTTAAAGGAAATTATAAAGAGAAGTATATTGATGATCCTGATGATACTGAAGTTTCAACTTTTCCAGAGTGTAATCAACCAGAGCCTTCTTGTGGTAGTGTAGAAATACCTTACCAACCACCACCTCTTCATCCTGAGGATTATTGGCCAACTCATTGTGGTGAATATTGTTTGGCAAAAGTTGGTAATCCCTGTCATGGTTTTGGAGAAAACCATACTATAGAATTTGTTACTGATATCAGGTGTATTGATTATAAGTATCAAAATCCTGTTGGTGCTTCTGATTTTAAGAATTTAAAGTTTATAATAAAAGCACATGTATTTTTAGAACACTGGGTTGATCCGCCACCAGCACCTAGATGTGGCATAAAAGTAAAGTGTTGTTAAAATGGCATCTATTGAAGAAATAGAAAGGATGGTTAGCAAAAGATTAGGAGAAAGAACAGAGTCAGATAGTGAATTAACTTCTGGGACTTATAAAACCTTTGTTCAAGAGGAAAAAGAGTCAAGAAAATTTTCAACATTTTTTGAGAAGTATTGTGATTTTTCAGCATCCTTACTTCCTTTTTTAAGAAAAAAAAGTATAAAAAGCATTGACGAATCTTTAGAAATAGCTTCTATAAATGCTACTAGTGGTTCTGTTTTTGCAGGGTCAATAATGGCTTTTTTACTTTCAAGCTTAGGAGCAATTCCTTTCTTAATACTTAATAATAAAGGAATGGCTTTTTTTATGATGTTCGTTGGAATTTTTTTAGCATATGTTTGTTATAGTTATCCTGATTATGCTGCTGAGATTACAAGAATAAAAGCACAAGAAGAATCCTTGTTAGCAATTCTTTATATGACAATTTACATGAGGGTTAATCCTGTTCTTGAGAATGCTGTTTTATTTGCTGCTTCTCATCTTTCAGGTTGTTTAGGTAAGGACTTAAAAACAATCATTTGGCTTTTGGACAGTGAAAAGGTGAATTCTATTGAAGAAGCAACAAAACTCTTTGTTCCCTTATGGATGAAGAGAAATAAGGACTTTGTAAAGGCTTTTATGACCTTACAAACAGTTATTTTACAACAAACAAAAGAAGACCAAGAGAGAATACTTGACAAAACACTAAATTCTATTTTGGATGACACTTATGAAAAGATGAAGCATTATTCTCATGATTTGAAAATGCCTGTTATGATTATAAACACTTTCGGACTTATGCTTCCATTAGTCGGGTTATTGGCGTTTCCAATGATGAGTGTTTTTATGTCAGAATCAATAAACATTTCTTACTTGTTCTTTGGTTATATTATAGTTCTGCCAGCTCTGATTTGGTTTATGTCTCAAAGAATTCTATCAAAAAGGCCTGGTGCTTTTTCAGCTCCTGATGTTAGCTTGGTTAAAGGACTTCCAAAAAAGAATCACTATAATCTAAAAATAAAGGATAAAGAATACTCAATAAATCTTGTTTATGCCTCTATAATAATCGCTTTAATTGTAATGAGTCCAGGAATTATTCATTTGTTCTTTAAAACAATTCCTCTCTACAATGAAACAAGAAGTTTGCCTCCTGGAGCGGAAATCCCTCAAACAATTAAGGAAGAGTATGAACTTTCTAATATGTTAAAAACTTTAACAATCCCTTTTGGAATAGCAATAGGGATTTTTATCTTGCTTTATGGTAGAAGCATACAAAAGAAAATGGTTAGAGATCAAGTTGTTGAAATAGAGGATGATCTTACTGTTTCTTTGTTCCAACTTTCAAACCAATTCACTGAGAATATTCCTGTCGAAATTGCTGTTGAGAAATTCATAGAAAACTACGAATTGTTGAATCTTAAAAAAAGACAGATATACAATTTCTTTTCAAAAATACTTGATAAGATGAAAAAGTTTGGAAAGACATTTTCACAAGCGGTTTTTGATCCGAACGAAGGAATAATTTTAGAGTATCCTTCTGTTATTTTAAAAGAGATAATGCTAATAATGACTGAGAGTGCTAAAAAAGGAGCTCATGTTGTTTATAATATTATGAGCAAGATTTCAATTTATTTAGATAATGTTAAAAAAATAAAAGAACTTATTTATGATTTATTAGCAGAAACTGTTAGTTCTGTTAAAATGCAAGCAAAGGTCATGAGTCCTTTTATTGCTGCAATTGTTGGTTCTTTAACATTAATAATAATTGAAGCTTTATACAAGATGTTTCAGCAGTTAGAACAAATAATGAAGAATTTAATGAGCGCTTTTACCCAAGCAACTCAAGGTGCGAATTTCTTCACAAACTTGATTAATTTTGCAAAAGTAACCCCGCCAACATTGTTCCAAGTTTTAGTAGGAATTTATATGATTGAAGCTGTTGTTTTGTTGTCAAGATTAGCAACGATTGTTGAGAACGGTTTTGATGAGGTTGAAACTGATATAAATACTGGTAAAAATGTTTTGATGGCTACAATAGTTTATTGTGTGATAAGCATAGTTGGGGTTATGATTTTAAAAGGAGTCATTAAAGCTTCATTTGAACTTGGAGTAACCCCAACAGTTCCTTAAAAAATAAAAAAAGGATTGGTTAAAATGGATGAGCTTTTCAAGTATATGATGATTATTGTAGCAATTGTTATAATAGTTTTATTGTTGATTTTTGCAACTCAAAACATGCCAAATCAAGAATTAAAAAAAGAACAGAATATTGAAGGTGATAAATTAGATGTTTTGACAAAGATTGAAAAATTATGCAGAGTTTGCTTAAATAAAGGTCCTTATGATCAGGACTGTTTTATTGTTAATTTAAATTTAAAATCAGGAAACATAAGTCAAGAGGATTTTAAAAGTGAAAAATTGCAAGTAAATGTAAGTGAAGTCATAGAAGGAGAAAAGACCTTAAAGATATATTCAAAAAAGATGGTTTGCAATATAAAGATTTTGGGTTAAATCCTATAAGGCAAAATGAAATTTAAAAAGATAAAGGGGAATAATCTAAAATCCAAGAGAGGAGAATTGTCTGTTCAAATAGTTTTCAGCGTAGTTATAGTTATAATAAGCATAATGTTCTTGATAGCTTTGTTCTCAAAAAACTTGACTGGTTTTGCTAGAGAGCTTTATTGTAAAACTGTTTTTTATGTGCATTCAAGCATATTTATTCCAAAAGCGTTTAGGCAGGACCCTCAATTTTGCAAGTATGAAACTGGTTTTAAAACAAAAACAATAGAGCCAATAGAATTGATGATTGATAGATTTGAGGACGGTAGTAAGATTAAAGAACTTGATTTTTCTAATGAAAAGAAACAAAACATAACATTTAACATAAAAACTAAGATGATAAAACAACTTATTTTAAATTTTTCATCTAATAAAAATATGAGTTTTAGTTTAAGCATTTGCAACAAAACAAAGAATATTGAAATAAAAGAGAATTCTGAAAAACAAGAAAAGTTTAACAGTGAATACTTTGATGAATGTTATTTAGATAAATTAATTATCGAATTAAATTCTTCTTCAGGTCTTTTAGTTATTAAGAATCCAAAATTAATTTATGAGGATTGTATGCTTGAAAAACAATTAGTTGCAAATATTATAAACTGTTGGCAAGAAACAAAACAAGGAACTTATTCAAAGGATATTATTTGTTTGCAACTTGTTGTTCCTAAATTTTGTGATGATGAAAAGACAAGTGAGAGTTCAATAACAAGAATGCTAAAAGAACAAGAATTATGTCATATAATTGGAAATAAGGATTATGGTTGTGGGGAGGAAGATAATATTGATTACGAACTAAATGTTATAACAAGCAGAACAAACATAATGCTTGAATACAAAGCTGATGATAAAAAAATAATTGTTAGTTAAAATAATATGAAAATGTTATTTAAAAATAAAAAAATAGGGAATAAGAAAGCAGCCATTCCAATAAATTTTTTATTTACAATAACAATAACAGTTCTTGCAATAGTTATTGCATTGATTTTCTTTTTAAGAATGCCAAATTCGCAAAAAATTTATTGTAGCGTAATAGTTCCTTTAAGAGGACTATTTGTAAAATCTCCCCCAGAATATTGTAATTATACAAAAATGGAAGTAAATCCTATTGAGAAAAAAGAATTTTTATTAGATTCATTTTATAATAAGGACAAAACATTTATTATTGACTTTTTTAAAAGCAAAAAACAGAGCTTAAGCATTAAAATAAGTCCTGAGGCAGAAATCCTAAAAGCAATCTTTTATATTGAAAATCCAAAGCAAACAATAAATAAATTCTCTGATGACTTAGCTGAAAGGCAGATTGTTTTTTATGGCGAACCAGTCGAGTTAAAGTTTAAAATTCCAAAAAACGCTACTCTAGAAAATGCTTTTTTAAAATTAGAAACAAGAACTCCAAGAATATTAACTTATGTTTTAAGTGAGGGACTAGCAGATTATGATATGACTAGTTATTATACAGAAGGTTTTCAACAAGAATATAAGACAAGAATTAGTAAGGATGAATTGAAAACAGAATTCTTAAAAAATTATGACGCTATTTTAATAATAAGTGGTTGTGCTCCTATAAACCTAACAGAAGAAGAAGTTAACACGACTTATGATTATTATTTAGCAGGGCACGGAATTGCTTTCGTAGCAGATTATGATAATAATTGTTTTAAAGAGCTTAATAGAATAACCAAAAGATTTAATTTGGAGTTTAGTTCTAAAGCAGATACAAAAACATGCATTAAAAAATCAGATGTTTCAAGTGCTCATTTTGATTTTTTTAAGGATGTTGAAAAACTAAGTTTTTCTACAAAGAGTGCTCTAATAAAAATTAATAATCCAAACATTACAAAAGCATTTGTTCTTAACAATAATCCACTGATGGCTTTTAAGAATGACTCTTTAGTTTATGGAAACTTATTCTTTGATTCTGATTCTATGCATTACAGTTTGAATTCAAAATGTAGTGAAAATAGTGATTTTAAGTTTTATAATAATCTTGTTGGCTTTCTGATAAAAGATTTTAAAAGAGCAAACTATGTTGTAGTTTACCTACTAAATAATTCAGAACCAGAATTCTTTGCAGAAGAAATTTCAACTGTAAGTGTAAAATTAAACATTAGT
Organism: Candidatus Woesearchaeota archaeon; assembly: GCA_038825775.1. Lineage (GTDB taxonomy): Archaea > Nanobdellota > Nanobdellia > Woesearchaeales > WAPY01 > JAWBOW01. The sequence continues at coordinate 10,124 of JAWBOW010000009.1, forward strand.
TCTATTGAAGAAGCTTTAAAAAATTGTGATGAAGAACTTTGCGAGATTAATATAAGCATAAACGCAACTCCTGGAAGATTATCTGTCAAGCAAATTCTTATAGAATACAAAATGCCTGCAAGAAATATAACTGTAAGGTTAGAAAACAAAAGTTGGAATATTGAAGAGTTGAACTCGACAAATCCTGAGCAAGAGATTAATATAACAGAAGCTTTAATTAGTGCTCTGAATAAAACAAATTGTTATGAGGAGTGTGAGATAAAAATTGAAATTGAGGCAGAAAATGTAAAACTTAAAATAAAAAATCTTACAATAATTTATAAAGCATATAACTTGCTTCCTGAGATTGTCAATAAGATAATTGATTGTTGGGAAAGAAGCGAGAGGGGAAGATTAAATTATGATCTTTTATGTGAAGAGATTCCAATACCTAAGGACTATGAATTTAGAAAGAGTATAAATGAAAAAGCATTAACTGATATAATAATAAGCAGAAAATGGTGTAACATAATCCAAAATTCTGATTTTGGTTGTGGAAATAAAGATCAAATTTCTGTTTCAAAGATTAGTGGAAAAACAAATATTTTAATAGAATACAATTCAAAAGAGAAAAAGGTGGTTGTAACTTGAGTTATATCGTTAAAAATCCTAAAACTTACAAGGAATTTAACACACTTACAGAAGCAAAAAAGGCTCTTGAAGAACTTGACGATTATGATATTTACGAAACTGACTTTTTTGGAAATCTTAGAAAATTAAGCAGCCAAGAAGTATTGGAAATATTGAGTAAAGAAAAAATAGCTCAAAACATTGCTTCAACAACATCTGAAACTTCAGAAAGGATTAGTGAAAAGATTAATAACAATGAAAAAATAGAACCAAAAATTGAAGATTCTAGTGTTGAAAAACCAAGGGCGCTTGAAAACCCTGAAAAACTAAAAGATGATAAAAAACAAGAGAGCAAAAATTCAAAATTCATGAGAACTCTGCTAATAATTTTTATGATTTTAATACTTGTTTTTTTCTTGGTCTTTATAATTTGGCCATTATTTAAGGATGTTTATGATTTAATGGCAAACCCGCCAACAATTAAAATTTAAAAAATATAAAATTTAAAAAATAAAAAAAATTATTATAAAAAGCTAAATAATAAAAAGGAGAGGTGATTATAAAATGCTAAAGAACAAAAAAGGAATCACACTTTCAGTAGAAATAATTTTCATTATTTTAATAGCAACAATAATAACAATACTTGTAGTTATGCTAATAAGTTCAAACTTAGTAAACGTACAAAAGTTTATTTGTAAATTAACAGGAACTTGTAATGAAAATAAAGAGGAAATAAAAGATGTTCAAGAAATAAATTTAACAAATTGTGATTCTGCTAAAGAAGAAATAATCAAGCATGTTAAACTTTGCAAGCAGCACGGAGAACAAGGAGAGATAAAAGAAACATGTTATGTTATTTTCTTGCCAAGTGATTGTGGGCCAAAGAGGGATGACCTTTATAATGAACTCTTAACAAAACACAACTTAAACACAACAGTAATTTATAATGGTGATAAAAAAGTAATTATAAGTTATAATTACGACAAAAAAATTGTAGAGATAAAATAAATAAAAATAAAATTTGGTGATTCGTATGGAAACCGTTGAGGTTTGGATGTGGCTAATTGCTGGGTTGCTAATTGGAAGCATGATTTTTGTAACAGCTTACACTCTGATGGGAAAACACATTAGAAGTCAAGAGATACTTCAGGCAAAGGAAAATTATGCCATGCTAAAACAAATTATTGAAACAACATGTCTTTCAGGAATTGAAGCTAGCGAGACAAAACAACTAATCTTTCCTTACAGAACAGAAAAAATATATGTGATTGATGATCAAGGAGTTGAAGAGAAAGGTAAAAACTTATGCATAAAACTTGAAAAAGAAGATGAATACTGTGAACAAATAAAACTTTGTGAAGTGAAGATGGATTCTATAATAATACCTGAAAAGACAAATATTTTTTATTTAGTTCAAAGAGCAACTGGAAAGAAGAATGTTGCAAACATTGAATTCAATATTAAAAAAACAGGATTGAATGCGATAACAATAACTTGGAAAAGAAAATATGTAAAATAATTATTTTTATTTTTAACTAACAACAATCTTTCCATCCTTATATTCTATTAGAATATTACTTCCTTCTTTCATCAAACCTTTCAATTCAAAATCAACCTGGTCTTTTAAACCACAACCCATCTTGCTAAAACCCAAAACATCACACAAATCATTATTGATCATTATTTCCGCAATATCGTCTGCTTTTAAATCATAATCCGAACACTCTCTTGGAACCGCTAGTTGATAGCACAAAAAATCCTTTTTTGATTTTCCATAAGAAGCCCTTTCCCAACAAGCTAGCATGTGAGCAACAATCTCTTTAACCAATAAGCATTCTGAATAACTAATTTTTAAATTATGAATTAGCAAAGAAGCTTCGTTTGAAATTGAAATGTTTATTGGAACAATACACTCTGCTGAGTTACAATTCTTTAAAAACTCATTTATTTGATTTACCAACTCGTTGCTTTCAAAAATAATTGAATCGCCAACACTCAAATTTCCTATCAAAATAGTACTATTAACAACTCCAACTTTAATATCATAAGCAGGATAATCTTGCAAGTTTATTTTTTCCTTTATTGTTCCAAAATAAGGTTTTCCATGACAATAAATATCTGGATTTCCAGAATATTTTATGCTTAAGAATAAATCCTTATCAGCTAACTCGCAAAACTTGTTCTTCATCTTCAAAACAAATTCTTCTTGCTCTTCCTTATCAATCTCAAAATCACCAAGCAAAACATCATAATCAAACTTTTTCTCTTCTTTGTCCAAAACAAAAAGATCCTTCACTTTGGCATTGTTCTTTCCAACATTTTTTAATTTAAAACTTAAAATTGCATTTCCATCATTATCCTTTTCTAATTTCAAATCACTAAGTTCAAGCTTTAAATCAGGATCAATAACATGAATTGTTATTGAAGAATATTCTGGCTGCAAGGTAACTGGAAAATAGTTTTGTGGTATACCTGCTTGTGCTGTTCTTAAGCATTTATTATTGGTACTTCCTGCTGCAAGTGCATGCCAGAGAATACAATAAATTGTTGCATTATCATTAATGCTAGTATAAGTAGAAGCGTCTAAAATATAATCTCCTTCCTTTAAAAATTCAATACCCGTATCAATCGGTTCTTTTGATATTGAAGCAACATCTTCTCCTGAAGAAGTTGTTCCGTTACAAACAATATTTATTATTTGTTTTTTATAACTACCAGCATAAGTAGTGCTTGCTTCTATAACATGATTTAATAATTTTAAATTTAAGCAACTGTAGTCATACATTGCACCTATTGTTCCTCCATATTTTGCATCTTCAAGGAAATCCCACCAAACATCTCCTGCTAACGGTTCTTGTTGATTTAAAACAGACCAAGGACAATCTACAACATATTGATGAAGTATGGGGCGACATTTAGCATCAGGACATTTAGTCTGCTGTTGTTGTCCTAAACAATAAAGTTTACTCATTTCTGAACTTGTTATAAAATATCCTTCTGGACATTGGAACTGTCCTCCTGTAAAGAACCAATTAACTACTGCTTTTTTCCTAACAAAAACTTTATCACCCACACATAATTGTGACCCGTCTTTTAGCAAATTATCATCTTGGTCCGTAAAGTAAATTCCCCATTTTGCCTCCAAATCTGCACCAGCATTCATCCACGTAGTTTTAAAGTTCACATGCACTGCAAGAACTTCCTTTGAGAAAAAGAGGATTAAAAATATTAAAAAAATAAGTTTAAGATTTAGCTTTATTTTTTTATCTTTAATATTTTCTTTAAAAAATATTTTTTTAGTTGTTTTCATTTTTCTTTTTAATTTTCTTTTTTAATCTTTAATTTTTTTTTATCTTTTAACTTTTTTGATAAGTATCCGTGTTTTGTGTGTTTTGAATTTGGTTTTTTATTTTTAATTTTTTTCTTTTTTTATAAATAAAAAATGTTATAATTAAAATAATTAAAACAAAAAACAGGGCATAAAATATTATTAAAACAAATCTTTCAGAACTGATTAACTTTTCTTTTTCAGCGCTGCTTTCTTGTTTCTCAATTTCACCATTTACTATTGTTTTGCTTCCCTTAATCTCAAATTCCTTTTCTAAGATTTTATCTTCAACTTTTATTGTTGCTTTATACTTTCCAGTGCTTAATTCTAAATTTTTTGTGAGTGGTGTGGTAAAGGTGTCTGCATAAACAACCCTTTCTTGTTCATCTTTTATTATATAGCTTGAATTTATGCTTTTATTACAATAATCATCTCTTGCTTTTACTTCAAGTGTTATTCCTGATTTTTTTGTTTTTACTTCATAATCAACTTTCAGGTTTTTTGAAGGAAAAACACTGCAATCATATTTTACAATGTTAAAATCTCTTAAACCATTTTCATCGTAAATTGCAACTTTTAATTCTAAATTATTTATGTCTTTTTCTGCTAAAAATCCGGTTTCTATTGCTTCATAGAGCGGTGTCACAATAACAGGCATTCTTTTATTAAAGATTAGTTCTGAATTTGAGGTTAGGTTTATCTCAATTTCTGCATTACTCCTGTATGGAGTTCCTATTTCCTCAAAGTTTCCAGTGTATGTTTCTGAGATTAATAGTGGATTAGTAATTAGTGCTGCGTTAGTGCTTGGATTTGAGAATCCAATCCCAATCATAACTTTTTCATCCTTTCTTATTGGAAAAGTATTTATTTTCTTAAAGAGTATTTTTGAATCAATTCCATTGATTGGTATTCTAAATATTAGTTCTTCATTAAAATTATTCTCGTCTTTTAGGTATAATTTTATTGTGTATAATCCAGGAGGTAATTTTCCTAAGTTTATCATGAAATTTTGAATGTCTTGTATGTAAATCGTTTCTTTATTTTCTTTTGAATCTATTGTTTTAAATTCTTTTATGAAGTTTTTATCCTGTATTAAATTCTGCTCAATAATTTCTCTTGTTTTTTTGTGCTTTTCTTCATTGTATACAAATAATTTATAATTCAAATCCAAGAATTTACTCTCTCCAAAATTCTTTATTGGAACCTCTATAATTATATCTTCTTCTGGTGAAAATTCTGGGGTGAATGTTGCGAAGTTAAATTTTTGATTATTGACCTTAATATTATAAACATCAAAAATAGCATAATTTTTAATGTTGTTATTAACTTTAAAATCGATAGATTTTGCCCAAAGCCCTTGAATTTCATTATGTCCTGCTATGTCAAAATCATTCATTTTAGAAGAAACTGCAATAACATAATCTCCTTTAGGAGAATTTTCTGGTAATTTAAATTCGAATTCAAAGTGTTTTTTATCTCCTAAATTTAAAGTGAATGGTCCTTTTACTAAGGTTCCTAATGAGTGAAGTGTTAAATAATCATCTGAATTTTCTTGTTTTTCTTCATCTGTTGCGAATAAAACTCTTATATAAACATAAGCTTCTGTTATTGGTGCTTTTGTTTTGTTCTCGTTTATTAAAACATCAAAGCTTCCTATTATTGTTTCTCCAGCATTATAATTGAGTTTTTCTATTGTAAAATCCTTTATTATTAAGGAGAAAGAGTCGTGATATTTTTCATAGCTAATATAATTTTCTGCTCTTATAATTTTGTTTGAAAACAAAAAGAGTATAAAAAATAAAAATAAGATTAATAATTTTTTTAAAATATTTGGTCTGAGTCCTTTAATCTTGTTCTTTATTTTTATTATTTTCATTTTTTTCATATTCTTATATTTGCTCTTATTTTTTATTCATAAATTTCAACATTTTCTAAACTTAAAACTCCATGTCTATTCATTATTTTATAATTTTGTGAGGTTAAATTTTTTTCCGAGTTTTTATTTTTATCATTAAGATAATTTCCCCTATAAATTCCAAATAAAACATCATACAAATCTCCGTTTTCATCCATGAACATAGTCCATTCAGCATTTCTTGAACAAGAGTATCTTATATATGAAGGACTAAAATTTTTTTCTTCTCGCTCATAAACTGACAAAACATTAAAGGTTGGGCATAACATAATAACAATGTTTTTTGATTCAAAAACATCATTAATAACATTGCCAAAATAAATATATTCTTTAGCAATTTTACCAATATTGTATGCTTTATTTTTATTTTCTCCTTGCAAAACAATGAACAAATCATAAAATTTTGTGTTATTGTATTCTAAATTTTTTGTGTAGTGTTTTTGGGCTAAATCATTAATTATCAATGCTTCTTCATACATTTTCTCTTTTTGTTCAAAAGAGTTTTTTAAAAATGCTTTTGATCTTGCGATATAATTTTTTAGTAGAATAAAATTCAGTATTGAAAATATTAAGATTAAAATTAATAAAATAATTTTTGTTTTTTCTTCGTTCTTAAACATTTGCCCTAACCCCATATTCTTTCATAATATTTTGTGCAAGTTGTGGTCCTAAAATTTTGAATGGTTTTGTTTTTAATTTTGTTCCATCTTTTATTAAGATTCCATTTAAAATATCAAATTCTCTTCCGTAATTGTCAATTGCGTTTTTGCAAGAGATGCCTGTTTTATATATAGTATGAGTTTTTGCAACTTTAAAATCCAAAATTTCATTTTTGAAATTTGAATTATAAACTTCAACTAAATCAATTTCAGGGCAGTATGCTATAAAGAAATTTTCATTGTTTATTTTAGAATTAATAAACAGTCCGAAATCATAATTCATTTTTATATAGCTTATACTATAAATCTTAAAGTTCGTTGTGTTTTTATCATCAAAAATCATTATGTACATATCTTCAAAATTTTCATTTAATGGTAAATCATTTTTTATTATTGCTGAAGAAAGTTTTGATTCAGAATCTATAAGCAAGTTTATTGTTTTGTAGAATTTTTCATCCAAGTTAATATTAGCTTTATTTTGGTTTTCTATTTTTTGTTTGATTATTGTTAAATAAGAGAAGGTTAAAATTTGTAATAATAATATAAAAAAGAGTAACATTAAAATTAACTCTTTTTTTTCTTTTTTTGGTTTTATAATTTTTAGTTTCCTTTCTTTTTCTTTTTTATTTGCTTTAATTACCATTTTTGTTTTATTTTATTATTTTTTAAAATTTTATTTCTTATTTTTATTTCTTAATGTTTGTGATGTTAAAAGAAATGTACTCTATGCTTACATTCTTTGGAATTTTTACATAAACAAGTTTTGAGTTTTCGCAATAAAGGTTTAATCTTTCTGTTTGGTGCTCCTTTTTTCCCTCAGAATTAACAAAGTTTTCTGAAATTATGCTTTGCGTTACTATTCTTTTTACTTGTAATGTTTTATTAGAACCCTCTTGCGAGTATTCTCCTGAGTAAATTGGCGAAACATATATTCTTTCACCCATGCTTCCTATTGTCCTCTCGTAAAGTGTTTTTCCAGAAGATGGGAATTTATAATAGAATAGCAATAAAACAAGAGTAATTCCAATAATTAATATTAGAATTATGAAGATAATTTCAATATTTAATTGTGCTTTAATATTTTTTATTAATTTACTTGCTTGTTTGTTTAGCATTATCAGTTTAAAACGAACAACTATATTTAAATTTTTCTTAAACAAATTTTTAAAGTTTTTAGAAAGAATTATAAAATAGGGATGAATATGCTTTTGATATGATACTTGTGGATGTTCATGCACACATAGATTCTTTTAAGGAAAGTGAAATAAAGAATGTTATTTCAAGGGCTGTTAATAATGAAGTTAAAGTTATAATTAATAATGGAATTGACAAAGAAACTAATAGAAAAACCATTGAACTTTCTAATAAGTATAAGATAATAAAACCTGCTTTGGGCTTGCATCCTGAATTTATTGAAAAGTTTGATGATAAAATTATTGAGGAAGAAATTGATTTTATAAAAGAGTATAAGAATAAGATTGTTGCGATTGGTGAAATAGGACTTGATTTTCATTGGGTTAAAAATGTTGAATTGAGAAAAAAACAAGAGGAACTTTTTAAAGAGTTTTTATTGTTAGCAAAAAAAATTAAAAAACCTGTTATTGTTCATTCAAGAGAAGCCGAAACCGAAACTTTAAGGATAATTGAGGAGCTTGGTTTAAATAATGTAGTTATGCATTGTTTTGGCGGTAATTTAGAACTTGTTGATAAAATAATTAAAAACAAGTTTTATGTTTCAATCCCACCAATTATTGTTAGGAGTTCTCATTTTCAAGATATCGTTAAAAAAGTTCCTTTAAGTCATATTTTAACAGAAACTGATGCTCCTTGGCTCAGTCCTTTTAAGGACAAGAAGAACGAACCTTCATTTGTTGTTGAAACAATAAAAAAGATTTCTGAAATTAAGAAATTAAGTCAAGAAGAAGTTGCGAATAATATTTTTTTGAATTATCAAAGGGTTTTCTTAAGTTAAGAATATAAAAATAAGATAAGAACAAAAAATAAAATTTAATTAAAAACTAAATTTCTGTAATAAATCACTGGTTTTTGATTAAAATAATTTTCTACTTCTTTCTCCAGAGCTAATATTTCTTCTTTGCTCATTTTATAGGCACTTATCAATTCATTTTTTAAATTTTGCTTTCTACGTTCATAATTCTTGACATTAAAGTGTTCTAATGCAAGAATTGTTTTATATTCTACTTTCTTAATCCTTTTTATTTTTTCTTCATTCAAATCTTTATTATTTGAGTAATAATTAATCATTTTGATTGTTTCTTCCAAATACCTTATATCCTTTTTAGAGCATCCCCTTGTGTATAGAGAATAAACATGATAATAAGGATCAACATCTTTTGGATAAACTGTTTTTATATTAGTTTCTATAATACTTTCCTTGCTTAAATTAGTATTTTTTTGAATTATGTTTTCAATATTTTTTCCATAATTGTTTTCTTCCTTATTGCCAAGAATTCTATTTCCAACAATTATGTTAATCATTTTTATACCTCCAATATTGCTTCAATAATAATATAAGTTAAACTAGTATAAATATTTTTCTATTTTTATACTTAAAAGTATACTAATATCTGTTAATTAAGGTTGTTTATTAAGGTAAAAATATTTTGAAACTTAAAGAAAATAAGAATTAGAAATGATAATCCCAAAAATTATAGTTTAAGAATTTTATGATACAATTCTAAAATATTATTTGCGGTTATCTCCCAGTTAAAAGCCTCTTCAGCCCTTTTTCTAGCGTTTAACTCTAATTTTTTTCTTATTTTTGGATTATCAAGTAAAAACTCAATACCCCTTGCTAAATCTTCTATATCGCCTGGTTTTGTAAGAACACCATTACCTGCCAACATAAAAGGAACTTCTCCAACATTACTTGCAACAATTGCCTTTCCAGCTGCTAAATACTCTGCAATCTTTAAAGGACTTTTTGCTTTTGTTATTTTATTATCTTCAAAACAAGCAACAGCTATATCCGCCTCTTTTAATAATTTTGGAATTTCATCATCCACAACAAAACCTGTAAAAACAAATTTTTCTCCCAAGCAAAGCTCTTCATAAGCAATATGCTTTAATCTTGGCAAATCAAAACCCCCGCCAACAATCATAAACTTAACATCATCCCTTTTATTAAGAATTATTCTTGCAGCCCTAACAAGCATCTCAGCATATTGTCCTCCTTGCAATTGTCCAACATAAATAACAAGCTTGTGCTTTCTCTTATCAATACCGTACTTTTCCAAAATATTTCCTGGATTAACATTTGGATTAAAGAAGGTTAAATTAGCACCTACATGTGCCTCTCTCATAAACTCCTCTTTAAAGCCCAAAGAAAGTGCTAATTCTTTTATCCTATTACTTGCGTAACTTATAGAATCAACCAATTTTGGCAAATTTTGCTCCATAAAATTCAAGTACAAACCATAAGTATAAGAAGGTGGTTGAAAATTATAAATTGCATACTCATGATCATCCCAATCATAATGAATTGGTTTTCCATAAATATAAGCACCAAACAATGCTGGTAAAGCAGCATGTGCAAAACACTTTTGAAAATGAACAACATCAGCCCACTTAACATACTTTAAAATCTTAAAAATATTGTATGGCAAAGCCCACCTTCTCCTGTTAAAGGGAATTGTTTCAAACTCCTTTATCAAGTCAGATTTTACAACACCACGCTCTTCTTTTGGTAATGGAAAATAAATAAGTTTTACTTTATGCCCTTTTTTAACAAATTGTCTTGCAATTTCTATAATCCTAATAGTCCATGGCTCAGATGCTGCATAAATATCGTGCGGATGAACCATTAAGATCTTCATAGTTTCACCAAAAAATCATAATTTTAAATTATAATTTTTTATAATGTTTTTTTCAGTTTTAACATCAGCAACAACTTCAATATAATTTTCAATACCTGAGTTTTTTAGTTTGTTCTTTAACAACTCATCAATTTGGAATATCCCTGCAGAATTACTCATCAAAATTTTGATCAAAATAGGCCTTTCAATCCCCTTTTCAATTTCTACTTCATCCACAGAAAGAGCTGAGACAGAATGAATATCAATCTTTCCAATATTAAATGGAATCCTTGCCCTTCCTTGAGCCATATCTAAAGCATCAGCAACCCTAACACAACCGGCTTCTATTGTTAATGGTTTATAAGTTGAGTGGTGAGTTATTATTGCATGCAAAACCTCTGTTCTAATAATTATTTTTTCCTCATTATTATAAATTCCTTCCAAAATTCTATTAAGTATTCCAATTGCTAAAGGAAGGCTATACTCTTGATGGTTTGTTCTATGAACACTCATACCCAAATCATGCATTATTGCTCCTAAAAAAACAACAACCTCTGCATCATCCTTACTTAAATTATAATCCTTTTCTAAATTTGATTCAATTCCTGACTCCCTTAATAATCTAAAAAGTTTTAAAGCACTATTTGCAACAATAGCAACATGAACAGGTCCGTGATCTGTTAATCCTGACCTATTAATTGCGGTTATGTTAGAACACTTCCACAAAGTTTGTAATTCAACATCATTAACAACTCTATTAAAGATCTCTTCAAGTTTTTTATTATTGTTAAAAGGAACTTTAAAACTCAATTTAACCACCTCAAAAATTTTTAAATTCCTTAAGATCCGGGCAGTATTTTAAAACCCCTTCTCTTCTCCCAAAAGTATAAAAAGATATCCATAACTAAAGTAAAAACAAGCATAAAAATAAGTACAAAAAATCCAAAAAATCTTTTTATCATTCTCTTTGTTTTCATAAGTTGAAAGAATAACAAAAAACTTTAAAAAGCTTTTGTAATTAAAAAATAAAAAACAAGAATAAAATGAAAAGAGTAATCGTAACAGGAGGAGCTGGATTTATTGGAAGTAATGTAGTTAACGAACTAAAAAATAAGGGTTATGAAGTCTGTGTTATTGATAATCTAAGCAAAAAAGAAAGCAAATTAAGAAATGATATAAAATTTATAAAATTGGACTTGACAAGAGAAAAAGAAACAATAAAAGCCTTTAAAGATTATGAGTGCGTAATACATTTGGCAGCAAAAATTGGGGGAATTGGTTATTTTCACAAATACCCTGCAACAATTCTAAGCGAGAATAATAAAATAAACTCGTCTGTTTTCAGTGCTTGTGTAAAAAACAATATAAAAAGAATAATTTATATTTCATCATCAATGGTTTTTGAAAGCACAAAAAGATTTCCAAGCAAGGAAGAGGATGTTTATAATATACCACCTCCAAAAACAGCGTATGGTTTTTCTAAATTAAGCGGAGAATATTATTGTAAGGCATTTTATGAAGAATTCGGACTAAAATACACTATAATAAGACCATTCAATGCTTACGGTATCAACGAATACCCTGGAGAAGAAGTTGGTTATGCTCA
>JAWBOW010000010.1:0-21617 GCA_038825775.1 Candidatus Woesearchaeota archaeon
TAACACCAAACAATACTTTACCATCAAGGGTTCTTACTGCTAGTGTTTTACTACTAACTTCTTTGTCACCTATTGTTATTATTAATGGTATTTTTTGGATTTGAGCATTCCTCACTTTTTTTGGTATTGTTTCTGCAGAATCATCAATTTCTACTCTTATATTTTCTTTTTTCATCAATTCCTTTATTTCTTCAGCGTATTCTTTGTGCCTGTCAGCAACTGTTAGTATTATTATTTGTGTTGGGCTTAACCACAAAGGAAATTTTCCACCAAAGTGTTCTATAAGTATTCCAAAAAATCTTTCTAAGCTTCCATAAACAACCCTATGAATCATAACAGGAACGTGTTTTCTGCCATCAGGCCCTTCATATGTTAGTTCAAATCTTAAAGGCATTTGAAAATCTAGTTGTATTGTTGCACACTGCCAAGTTCTTCCAATACAATCCTTTATGTGAAAATCAATTTTTGGCCCATAAAAAGCACCGTCTCCAGGATTTATTTTGTATTTTAAGTTGCACTTCTCTAAAGAATTTTTCAAAGCGTTTTCTGCTTTGTCCCAAAGTTCTAAGCTTCCCATAAAATTTTCAGGTCTTGTGCTTAGTTCAACATGGTATTGAAAACCAAATTTTTTATACATTCCATCAATTAGTTTTATCAAGTCAATTATTGCTTGATCAATTTGTTCTTCTGTTATGAATATGTGAGCATCATCCTGTGTAAAAGCCCTAACCCTTAAAAGTCCTCCAATTACTCCTGAGAGTTCGTGCCTGTGAACTATTCCAAACTCGGCTAATTTTAGCGGGAACTCTTTATAACTTCTTATTCTGCTCTTATAAACAAGTATTCCTCCAGGACAATTCATTGGTTTTATAGCATAATCGAGATTATCGATTTTTGTGAAATACATATTATTCTTATAGTGGTCCCAATGTCCACTCCTAATCCAAAGTTCTTTGTTTAAAACAATTGGTGTTCTTATTTCTTGATACCCTGCTTCTTTATGAACTTCTCTCCAATAACTTATTAATTCGTTCAATATTATCATTCCCTTCGGGTGTATGAATGGAAATCCCGGTCCTTCTTCGTGAAAGCTAAACAAGTCAAGTTCCCTACCTATTTTTCTATGATCTCTCTTTTCAGCTTCTTCTCTCATTTTTAAATAATTGTCAAGCTCTTCTTTTGTCGGGAAGGATATTCCATAAATCCTCTGTAATTGTTTGTTTGAAGAATCTCCTTTCCAATAAGCTCCTGAAACTTTTAGAAGTTTAAAATTTTTTAAGTAAGAAGTGTTTGGAACATGAGGGCCTCTGCACAAATCAACAAAATCGTCTTGTTGATAAATACTTACTTTTTCTTCCTCAAGCTCGTTAATCAATTCGATCTTGTAAGGATTGTCCTTAAAAATCTTTTTTGCTTCTTCCTTACTTATCTCCTTTCTTATTATTGGAATCTTTTTGTTGGCAAGCTCTCTCATCTTTTCTTCAATAATTTTTAAGTCGTCAGGACTTAATGATTGCATGTCAAAATCATAGTAGAAACCTTCTTCTATAGAAGGACCTATTGTTGGTTTTGCATTCTTAAAAATGGTTGTTACGGCATGAGCTAGCAAGTGTGCTGTTGAGTGCCAGAAAATACTCTTTGCTTCAGGACTATTAAAATCAAGAATTTCAACTTTGTCGTCTTTTTTTATTTTTGTATCAACATCTTTGATTTCCCCATTTACTTTTGCTGCAAAAGCATTTTTGTTTTCAAGAAATTCTCTTAATAAAATATTGTTTTTTTCAACATCATTCTTAACTCTTTTACTAACCATTTATTTCACCTTTATAATTTAAAATCCTCCTTTGTTGGTGGGAATTCTTTTAATTATAAAATATTTTTGTTTTTTTTAACACCACAAAATTTTTAATTAAACAATTTATAACATCTCTTATGAATTTGATGGAATGGACTGAATTATTCTTGAATCACAGAAAGGGTTTTAAGTTAATAGATGATTTTTTCAAGGAGAATGATTATTTTGTTGTTTTATCAGGTGATAAAAGATCAAAGTTTTTTGTTTTTGAGGATTTAAGCAAGAGTATTTCTCTTATTGAGGATAATTGTTTTATAGCAACCCTTAACAAAAAATCTAATCTTGATTTTTTAATCAACAATTGGGATTTTTTTGTTAAGAAAGCAGTTATAATTTATTTTGTTAATCCAGAGCTTAATGAGAAATGGGTTATAAACACAAAAGTTCATTCTTTCATAAGTGATAAGAATGTTGCTCTTGGCTTAAAATCTTTATTTTCAACTGTTCAAGAGGTATAAGCATGATTGTTGGAAAGGTTATTGGAGGAGAATTTGATAAGATCATAATTAGGCAGAAGAATTCTTCTAAAATAGAGATTGGAGATTTATTAATTTCAGAATCAAAAAATTCAAAAATACTTATGAGTGTTTATGATTTGGTTTATGGAAGCCAACTATCCCAACAAGCATTAGAATTAATTTCAGGAATTCAGCTTGAGAGCAAAGAAGGTTTTGAAGAGAGTGAAATGTTTGAGAACGAACTTAGAAATTATACAATAGCAATTGCAAAACCATTGCTTACAATAAATAATGAAAATTTTGCTGTTTCTAAATCACTTCCAAATTTCTTATCAGATGTTAGAGAGATAAATTCTAACGATTTTAGTTTTTTAAAAAAACCAGAAAACCCTTTATTTCTCGGAAAATTAAGGAGTGGTTCTAAAGTTCTTGATTTTGATGTTTTTATGAACGGCAAGGATGTTCTAAAACATCACGTTCTAATAGCAGCCACAACAGGACAAGGAAAGAGTAATCTTGCAAAGGTATTTTTGTGGAATTTGTTAAGAACAGATTATGTTGGAGTTTTAGTTATAGACCCTCATGATGAGTATTATGGCAGGAATTCTATAGGACTAAAAGAACACCCTAATAAAGAAAAGATTATTTATTACACCCCAAACCCTATTCCAAATTCTTGTTCGTTAAAAATTAATCTTTCAATAATAAAGCCGTTTCACTTAAGTATTGATTGGAGTGATGCTCAAAGGGATTTAATAAATTCTTATTATAAAAATTTTAAGGAAGATTGGATTAAGGCAATAATAAGTGAGGAAAAAATAGAAGGTATTAATTTTCAACAAGCAAGTTTTGATGTTGTTAAGAGAAAACTCATGAACTTATTTAGCATTAGAATCGAAGATGAAAAACTTGTTTGTTATGGAATTTTTAGTTTTGAATCTGGAAAAACCACAATCAAAGACATAGTTGATTCTTTGGAAAAATCAAAAATAGTTATCATAGACACATCAACACTAGATAATGATGTTGAACTCTTAGTAAGCTCTATGATTAGTAATGAAATCCTTTCAAGGTATAAATACTACAAACTTAATTCAACGCTTGATTCAAAGCCCATAATTTCAATACTGCTTGAAGAAGCTCCAAGGGTTTTGAATAATGAAGCGTTACAATCAAATAATATATTTTCAACAATTGCTAGAGAGGGAAGAAAGTTTAATATTGGCTTAATAGCAATAACTCAGTTACCATCTTTGATTCCAAGAGAAATTTTAGCAAACATGAACACAAAGATTATTTTGGCTTTGGAAATGCAGCAGGAAAGAAAGGCAATAATAGAATCTTCTTCACAAGATTTGTCAGAAAGTTATAAGAGCATTGCTTCTTTGGATATTGGAGAGGCCATAATAAGTAGTAGTTTTGTAAAGTTTCCAATCCCGGTAAAAATCCCATTATTTGATTCTCTAGTTTTGCAAGAAAAAGAAAATAAAGATAAAAAAATAAAAAAGGATTTTAGCGGGTTAATTTTGAAATGATTTGATCATAAGCAATTTCTTACAGATAATTTTAAAAATAAACAAAAAATCTAAATTTGGTATGTTTAAGTTTGCTCATATTGCGGATTGTCACATTGGTGGTTGGAGAGAACAAAAGATTAGGGATGTTGGGGTTGAAGCATTTAGGAGAGCTGTTGATATTTGCATAAAAAATAATGTTGATTTTATAATAATTGCAGGTGATTTGTTTGACACAGCACTTCCAAATTTAGAATGCATGAATGAAGTTACAATAAAACTTTATGAATTAAAGAAAAATAACATAAATGTCTATATTGTTCCTGGAAGTCATGATTTTTCTCCTTCAGGAAAAACATTCATTTCAATTTTAGAATCAGCAGGGCTTTTGAAAAATTTAGCAGTTGCACAAGTAATAGATAATAAACTCAGATTAGAATTTACACTTGATGAGAAAACAGGAGTTAAACTAACAGGACTTCCTGGAAGAAAAGGAACTCTTGAAAAGAGTTATTATGAAGATCTTGACAAGGATTTTTTAGAAAAAACTCCTGGTTTTAAGATCTTTGTTTTTCACTCAGCTATCTCAGAATTAAGGCAAGAAGATATTTATGCAGAATCAATTCCTATTTCTCTTCTTCCAAAAAATTTTAATTATTACGCATCAGGACATGTTCATTCAAAAGGGATTTTTAATGAGAAAAATTACGGAATTATTGCCTATCCAGGACCACTATTTCCTAATAATTTTTTAGAGCTCGAGAAAATAAAATTTGGTGGTTTTTATATTGTGGAAGTAGAAGATAATAAAATATTAAATATTAATTTTGAATCAATAGTTGTAAAGAATGTTTTTCCTATTATAATAAATGCTGATTCGAAAAGTCCTTCAAAAATTGAATTAGAAATAAAAGAAAAGATTGAAAACAAGGAGTTTTTTGACACTATCGTATTAATAAGGGTGTTTGGAAAACTAGGGTCTGGAAAAACATCGGATATTAATTTTAAGGAAATAATTAACATGTTATATGAAAAAGGTGCATACTTTGTTATGAAAAACACAGCCCAATTGTTTTCAAAGGACTTTGAAGAAACAAGAGTTCAATTATTACAGCCAGAAGAGATTGAAGAAAAGATTATCGAAGAAAACTCAAACCAAAAGATAGAAGGTTTTGAAGAATCTTCAAAGGAGATATTTAAAAAATTAATGAAAATACTGAGTGAAGAAAAGGATTCTGATGAGAAGAAAAGTGTTTTTGAAAATAGAATTCTTTCAAATTTTAAAAAGGAGTTTGGCGAAAGATTTTCGGGAAAAGACCAGAAGTGATTATAAATTCTTTTTTCTAAATTTTTTATTATGAATTTTAGCAAAATACAAAGATTATACCAAAAGATTGATGATCACAATAGAAAAGGAAAGAGCATAGAGTTAATAATAAAGGCGTCTTTTCCTTTTAAGAAAAGAATTATTGAAAAATTAAGTAGATTAGGTAAGATAAACTATGAATCTGAGTTTCTTCCTTATTTTTCTTTAGAACTAAAAACAGATCTTGCATATAAAATAACAAATTTTGTTTATAAGAACTTAAATGAGATTTTTTTACAACAATACGAAGAAGAACTAAAGCATATAGAGTTAATTGAGTATTCAAATGTATTTAAAATTCCAGAAATAAAATTTCAAAAGAACAGATTAGAAATGAAAGAATTGTGGAACTTACAAGCAATAGGTTTTTACAATGCAAATAATTTAAGCTGTAACTCAACCATAGGCATAATTGATACTGGTGTTGATTATAATCATAAAGAACTCTCTGATAATTTCTTAAAATTAAAGGGTTATGATTTTGTGGAAGAAAATTATTATCCCATGGACAAGAATGGTCACGGAACACACGTTGCAGGCATAATCTGCTCAAAAAGTTGTGGAATTGCTCATGATGCAAAAATATACTCTTTAAGGGTTTTGGACGAGAATGGTTCTGGAAGTGAGGTTGATGTTATGAGAGCAATAGAGTGGGGTATAAAGCAAAAGGTTGATGTTTTAAGCATGAGTTTGGGTTCTGAAGAAGCATCATCTGCTTTTGAAGAACTTTGTAATTTTGCATATAACTCTGGAATTTATCTTGTTGCAGCAGCAGGGAATAATTATTTTGGCTATAATTATCCTGCAGCGTTTGATTGTGTTATTTCTGTAGCAGCTATTGATGAAAATAAAAATCACGCTTATTTTAGCAACATTTCTGACAAGAACGATATTTCTGCTCCTGGAACAAACATCTTATCAACGTTTCCAAACAACCAGTACGCTATTCTGGCTGGAACTTCAATGTCTTGTCCTCACGTTAGTGCTGCAATCGCAATTGCACTTTCAAGGATTAGAGAGTTTGGAAAATCGGTTGATGCTGAATTAATAATGAAAAGAACAGCAGAAAAGCTTTATAACAACACAGATTTTGATTATGAGAGTGTTTTTGGAGCAGGACTTTTAAGATTAGATTTGTTGATCAATAAAATAATGCAAGAAAAACTTGCGCTTGAAATAAAACAAAAAATTATTTTGCCTTATGAGAGAAAAATATAAAAAAGAATTTAAAGAGGATGATGTTGGATTGTATATAATTTCAATATATTCTACAAATGATAGTTGTAAGAACCAAAAATTAAGTAGGAAAAGCTTTGAAAAGATTTACAAGAGTTTAGAATCAAGATTGAGTTCTAAAAACAAGGAGTATAAGATCAAAAGTTTTGAAAACATCAATTCTTTTTATATTCTATTAAAGGAATCAGATTTGGAGAATTTTATAAAAGAACTTGATGATTGTATAAGGAACTTTGATAAATCTAACAATCTCGAATACAAAATAGAAAAATCATCAACTTTTACTTTGTTTTGAACTTTCTTATCATTTCTTTTTCAAGCAAGTCAAGATTTTTTTCCTTTATTGATTTTCTTATTTTCCTCATAAGTTCTTGCATGAAGTGTTGGTTGTGGTAAACAGCTAAAAATTTTCCGAGCTCTTCATCTGTTTTGAACAAGTGATGAATGTAAGCTTTTGAGTATTTTTTGCAAACTTTGCAATTACAATTTTTGTCCAAGGGCTCTTTGTTTTTTGCAAACTTTGCCTTTTCAATATCAATCTTTCCTTGGCTTGTAAATATGTTTCCGTGTCTTGCATTCTCAACAGGATAAGTGCTGTCAAACAAATCAACCCCCATCCTTACTGCTTTTACAATATCTGCAGGATTTCCAACACCCATCAAGTATCTTGGTTTTTCATCATCAATCTTTTTTAGCGAATACGAAAGCATTTCAAATGTTTTTTCAAAAGGCTCTCCAATTCTAAGACCTCCAATAGCAACCCCGTCAAAGTTTAAAGAATTTATGTAATTAGCACTCTCAATTCTTAACTCCTTAAAAAAACCACCTTGACATATTCCAAACAATAATCTTTTATCATCATTTATTCTTTCAAACTCTTTTAAACTTTCAAGAGCCCAAGAGTGTGTTTTATTCATTGATCTTTTCGCTTCTTCAAAACTACTCCCATAATTAGGACAATCGTCCAAGCTTACTAGAACATCACTACCAAGATCGTACTGTATGTTAATTATCTTTTTTGGAGTTATAAAGTGTTTTTCTCCTGTGAAGGGAGATTTAAACATTATTCCAAAATTATTACTTTCCAAAAACATAGACCTTAATTTTTGAAAACCCCCACAATCAGTGAATATTGTTTTTTTGAAATTCATAAAATTATGTATCCCACCAAAATTTTTTATTGTTTCAACTCCTGGTTTTAGGTATAATAAAAAAGAATTACATATAATTGCTTGAACTCTTAATTCGTTAAGATGATAATAGTTTAAATATTTTGCAGCTGCTTTTGTCGCAACAGGCATGAAATTTGGAAGTTCAACTCTTGAGTGTTTTGTTCTTAATTCAGAAATTCTTGCTTTTCCAAACTCACGCTTAATTCTAAATCTCATACAAAAACAAACATTATTATTTTTATAAAATGTTTTTATGGGGCTGCCCGGATTTGAACCGGGGTCGTCCGCTCCCAAAGCGGAAAGGATAAAGCCAAGCTACCCCACAGCCCCTAAAACAACTTTTGAAGATAAGAGTGGTTTATTATTGTTGTTTTAAAATCTTTTCTTTTTTAAAAACATTTATAAATTTATTTTTATTACACCCTTATATGTTGAAGAGATTTTTAGTTAAGGAATTGAATGAAAAACTTGAAAACAAAAATGTTTTGCTTAAAGGATTTGTTCATGAGATAAGAGAATTAAAAACAATCAAGTTTATTCTTTTAAGAGACACTTCTGGAATCATACAAATTACTATTCCAAAGGAGACCCCTCTCTTTAATAATCTTCCAAAGATAACCTTAGAGAGTGTTATAGAAGTTCATGGAAAACTTGTTAAGAGTAATATTTCAAAATCAGGCATAGAAGTAATTGCTGAGAAAATAAATGTTTTGTCCTTAGCAGAAAAATTACCAATAACTGTTACTGAAAAAGGAGTTAATATTGAACTACCAACAAGATTAGATTATAGAACTCTTGATTTAAGAAAACCAGAAAACCAAGCAATTTTTAAGATCCAAGCAGCTCTGCTTAGAGGACTTCAAGAGTATTTAGACAATAATGGTTTTCTTCATGTTTTTACACCAGCACTTATGGGAGCTCCTTCAGAGTCAGGAAGCCAAGTTTTTGAGGTTAAGTATTATGATAAAAAAGCATTCTTAAGACAAGACCCACAACTTCATAGACAACTAACAATTGCTTCTGGTTTTGAAAAGATTTATGATTTAGGAACTAATTGGAGAGCAGAGGCTTCTTACACAACAAAACACCTTTGCGAGCATCACGCTTGTGCTGTTGAACTTGCATACATTGAGAGTGAATACGACACTATGAAGGTTGAGGAAGATCTAGTGATTTCTGCTTTGAAAAGAGTTAAAAAGGATTGTAAGGAAGAGCTAAAAATTTTAAATGTTGATTTTGAGATTCCTGAAAAACCATTTCCAATTTTAGAATTTCCAAAAGTGTATGATATTTTAAATGATATGGGAAAGAGGATAAGTTTTGGAGATGATTTAGATGCAGAAGCAGATTCTTTGCTTTGGAAATATGTTAATGAAAAACTTCACAAAGAATTTTATTTTATAAACAAGTTCCCTTTTGTTTTAAAACCATTTTATGTTATGAGGTACGATGATAGTCCTGAGTTTGCAAGGAGTGTTGATTTGAATTTTAGGGGTTTAGAGTTGAGTTCTGGAGGGCAAAGAGAGCACAGATACGAAAAATTAATTTCTCAAGTTAAGGAAAAAGGCCTAAAGCTTGAAAGTGTTGAATGGTTTACAAAATTCTTCAAATGGGGGGTTCCACCACACGGAGGTTTTGCTTTGGGAATAGAAAGATTAACTCAAGCTTTGTTAAGAATAGATAACATAAGAAAAACAGTTTTGTTCCCAAGAACACCAGACAGGTTTTTGCCATAATCATTCACACCAACAAAATTTTGGTAAGGTGAGAAGATGAGTTTTATAAGCATTAAAGAAGCTATGCAAAAGGTTGGACAAGAAGTAAGCATAAGGGGTTGGGTTTATAGGGTAAGAGGAAGTAATGAAAGGGTTTTCATAATTCTAAGAGACGTTACAAATATCATACAATGTTTGGTTGAAAAAAATCTTGTAAGCAAAGACGTTTGGGATCAGGCCAAAAAAATAACCGTAGAGTCTTCTTGCGAATTAAAAGGAAAGGTAAAAAAGGATGAGAGAGCACCAACAGGTTTTGAAGTTGAGGTTTCTGATTTAAGGATTGTTGGATTAGCAGAACCATTTCCGATAACAAAGGATAAGAGTGAAGAATTTTTATATGATATGAGACATCTCTGGCTTAGAAGCCGAAGATTAACAGCAATAATGAAAATAAGAAGTTCTGTTTTTGAAGCAATTGATTCGTTTTTTAGGAGTAGAGGATTTTATGAAATAACACCTCCAATATTAACTCCTGTTGCTTGTGAAGGAGGCTCAACACTCTTTGAAGTAAAATATTATAACAAAAAGATGTATCTAACACAATCTTGGCAGTTGTATGCTGAAGTTTTGATTTCTTCTTTAGAAAAGATTTATTGTAACAGTCCTTGTTTTAGAGCAGAACGCTCAAAAACCTCAAGACACTTGTCAGAATTCTATATGGCTGAGATGGAGGTTGCTTGGGCTGATTTGAACGACATAATAAAATATGGGGAAGAATTAGTGAGTTATATTGTGCAATATGTTTTAGAAAAGAATTCTGAAGAACTAAAACTTATTGGCAGGGACCCTGAACTTTTAAAAAATATAAAGCCGCCATTTCCAAGAATAACTTATGATGAAGCACTTAAGATTTTAGAAAAGGATGGAATAAAAATTCCTTGGGGTAAGGACTTGAGAACTATTGAAGAGGATGCTCTGGTTAAGCACTTTGACAAACCAGTTGTTGTAACAAACTATCCTAGTGAAGTAAAAGCATTTTATATGCCCGACGATCCAAATCATCCAAATACTGTCTTATGTTATGATATGCTAGCACCTGAAGGTTATGGAGAGATTATTGGAGGAAGCCAAAGGAGCACAGATATAGAAGAAATAAAGAGAAAATTAAAGCGTGACGGAGAAGATGTTAAGAAATACCAATGGTATTTGGATTCAAGAAGATATGGTAATGTTCCTCACAGCGGTTTTGGATTGGGTGTTGAAAGAGTTATCTCTTGGATTTGCAAACTTGATAACATTAAAGAAGCAACTCCGTTCCCAAGAACAATAAAAAGGTTTTATCCTTAAAAATCAAAAAGATTCTTTTGTCTCTTGTTTTGTAGTTTTTTATTTTTTGTATCTTTTAATTTATTCTTTGTAGTTTCTTCACTTTCACCGTTACTTTCCAAAATACTGAGTTCTGTTCCACCAACTACTGGGACTCCATAAACACCATCATATCCTGGTTTTACAGCAATCTTTTCTGTTCTGTTTAGAATTATTAAATTAGCAAGTTCTTTATCAACAAATTTTAATAAATCTTCAAACCCAACATTTAATAAAACATTAAATTCATTTCCAAAAGCACTTATTAATTTATTATAAATATCCCAATTTTCTCTTGTCAAAACACCCTTCTTTGTTTTCAAGCTTATTAATTCCTGCAACGGAAGCAATCTTTTAAACCCAACAGCATCTTTTGGCTTAAAATACTCCTTTCTATCAGAAAGTTCAAAAACCCTGTGAAGAACACCAATTGTTAGTTTTTTATGACAAACAGGACAAATATTATTAAGTTTTATTGATTCTTCAGGACTTAATATTACATTACAATTCCTATGCCCATCAAAATGATATTTTCCATAAGCAGGATCAACTTCTATAGTCATTAAAAAATTCTTTCTTGTTCTTATAGAGTTTATTAGTTTTTCATAACTTAAATCTTCTTCATTAAAATCAAAAACATTACACTCCCTTCCAATCCTATAAGGCCAATAACTGTGAGAATCAGAATTTGAGATTAAAGTATAAGAGTCCAACTTGGATAGTTTCCAATTCATCTCAGGATCACTACTAAGTCCTGTTTCTAGGGCAAATATGTGTTTTGTTTGTTCTTTAAAACACTCTTCCAAACTGTTAAAACCAGAATTAGAGCCAAAAACAGAAAACCAAGGAGTCCAAACATGAGCAGGAATTATTTCTATTTTATCATCAATCTCTTTTAATAATTCTACAATTTCATAAGCCCTAACCCCAAATGTTGGCCTTCCATCATAATCCAACCTTCCAAATTTTATCAATAAAGAGTTTATTTGATCTACAATTTCAAAGTTTTTTGCAAGTATTATTAGATGAACCTTCCTAATCTTTTTGTCTTGATTATAAACTAATGAAATTTCTGTTTGCAGAACAAACCTAAAATTGTTTTTTGTTCTTAAAATTCCTGTGCCATCATCCACTAATTTTTCTTTTAATTCAGAAAGCCATTTTGGATGGGTAAAATCTCCTGTTCCTAATAAATTAAGCCCTTTTATCCTTGCAAACCTCTCCAGATTTTCAATTGTAAGGTCTTTTGAGGTTGCTCTTGAATACCTGCTGTGAATGTGCAAATCTGCAAATAACATTTTATTAAAAGATTCTTTTTATCATTAAATACTTTTTCTTTTTTTATAAGAAATCAAACATATTTAAAATAGTAAAAATATTAAAAAAACTATTTAAAAAACAAAAATTTTTTAAAATAAAGTATTTTAACGATTTTAGGGGTGGTAGTATGAAAAAGAAGAATTTTGACAAAATAGGAGTTTGGTCTTTCTACATTGGTTTAGCACTAACAGTTTTAGTGGCTTTGTTCCAAACAAATATTACACAGACAACAGTTGTTATCATAGGAATTCTTGGTATAATAGTTGGTTTGTTGAACGTTACAAGGGATGAAGTGCAAAAATACTTAATAGCAGCAATAGCATTCATTTTGAGTTTTGTATCTTTAGAAGCAGTTGTTAAAGTATTCTGGACAAGAGCATCAGCTTTCTTTAACTTGTTGGTCGTGTTTATAGCAGCAGGAGCAGCAATTGTTGCTTTGAAAGAAATTTATGCAATAACAAAGGAAAAATAAACAAAATAAAATTTTTTTATTTTTATTCTTTTTTATTTAATATTATTTTTTTGTTTAAAAAGAACTTCTGATGTTTTTGTTTTTTAAATCTTTAAGACAAACTAAATAAAATTTTATTAGAAGATTTTTTTACTTTTCTTAATAAAATAGTTTAATCTAAATTTTTTAAATTTGAATTTTTGATTTGTGTTTTGTTATTTATTATTAAAACAACTTAATACCTTTGAATTTGTAAAGATAAAATACAACACCACCGACTCCCAGCAAGAGCCCAAGCAAGAATCCTATTATAAAGTAAATTAGGGGTTTTTTTGTTTTTGGAAGGTTTTCTGTTGTTAAAGATCTCGTTGAAGAACTAGCAACGCTTTCATTATTTTCTTGTACCTCTTCCTTTTTTTCTTTATTTTCAATATTTGTTTTTTCCTTTTTTTCTTCTTGATTTTCATCTTTAACAATGTTTTCTGTTTTCTTGAATTCAAAACTAACACTTTCTTTAACAGGTTTTTCAGCAATTTCAGCTCTTTCAATTTCATTTCTTAGAATATTTATTATTTCTTTCCTCTCTTTTATAGAAAATATTTTGTTTGCAAGTTCTGTTTCTTGAAAAACATCTCTTATCCAATTTGCAAAATCATTCTTTTCTTCATTAACGTATTTCTTAAAAGTATCGTCGTCCATAATATTTAATTCTTCAACAAGTTCTTGTAAGCTTTTAATTGCTTTGCCGTCAATAAAAAAAGAATCTTTACCTTCAACAACTTTTAATATGTTATTCATAAATACCACCTCTTTTTTTTAAATTGTTTAAAATTGATTATCAATATTTTAATTTTATTTTTAGTTGTTCTTTTGAGCGTTTATTCTTTGAGCCCTATCTCTTATATCATTCAAAACATTCATGAATGTTATAAAAGCATCATAAGGATTATCGTAAGGGTTAAAGTATTTATGAACATCACCGTCTGAAAACCACTTTATGCACATATAATAAAAATGATCTGATGTTTGTAATCTTCTCCAATCCTCTATTAATTTTTCATCTTTTGTTTTTAGTATTTCATCTTCTAAATTATAAAGTTCTTTTATTGCAGCTTGCTGCAATTCATTTCCAAGCCAAGCACTTAGGTCCCTTTCAATATCAGCCCAAGAGATAAAACTGTAAGAATTGAACTCTCCAACAATTTTATGATTCTTTATTATCTCGCTAGGAGTTTTAAAACCTATTTTTCTCTTTAAGAATTCCTCAGGAAGTTTTTTCAAAAAATCAAATATTCCTGTTTCAGGCCACTGGTGCTCTCCAAAAGTTTCGTAATCCATAAAAAGATTCACAACATCCTCTTTTATTTCTGAAATCCAAGAAGCGTATTTTTCAGCAGTTAATGGAAATCCAGGCCAGTTTGTGTTTGAAAACCTAAACGCAATATCGTCTGATAACCTATAATTTTTTAATAATACCTTTAAATTATTAGTTCCGTGTGCCTTGTAAACAAAGTTCGGACTCCTCCAACCAAGTATTTTATCAGCTCCCTCACTCAAAATTCCCTTATAACCCATTTTTTCAATCATATAAGCCAAATCGTTATTGTATATTAATTCTGTATTCCTAAAAATTTTTGGATTATACTTAAAAACACTTTTTATTTTTTTATTATGAAGAACAACTTGTCTTTTAAACTCGTTTCTTGAATAAATAAATGCTAATGAGTGGTGATAAGTTTCATCAAGTATCTCAACTTTCTTTGTTTTTACAAGCTCTTTAAACGATTCAAGAGCTTCTGGTTCATAATTTTCTAACTGTTCAAGAACAGTTCCTGAAAAACTAAAACTTACTTTAAACTCCGGGTACTTATCAATAAGTTCTAGTAATATCTTATTTGTTGGAATATAACATTTATTCACAACCCTTTTTAGTATTTCCCTATTCTTTTTCTCATCATAATAATCGTGATTCTTTCCAATTTCAAATATTTGGTAGTGTCTTAACCTGTAAGGCTGGTGAACTTGGAAGTAAAAACAAACATCAACCATTCAAACCACCAACTAACATGTTATAAATTTTAATACACTTTCTTGCAGGTTCGTTCCAACTGAATTTTTTAACCTCTAACGCACCATGATTTTTTAGCTCGTTATGCAAGGCCCGATACTTTAAAACAGCTATTATTTTATTTGCAAGTTCATTGACATCCCAAAAATCAACTTTTAAACAATGCTTTACAACTTCTGAAACACCACTTTGTTTTGAGATTATTACAGGAGTTCCATTTCTCATTGCTTCCAAAGGGGTTATTCCAAAAGGTTCTGATACAGAAGGCATAACATAAACATCAGCCATTTTATAAGCCCTATCAACATCTTTTCCTCTTAAAAATCCAGAGAACAAGAATTTGTTTATCAAACCAAGTTCAATAACCCTTTTAATCATTTGTCCTTGCATATCACCGCTTCCAACAACAACAAACTTTACATTAGGTATTTTCTCACTAACCAATTTTGCAGCTTCTACAAAATAATCAGGACCTTTTTGTAAAGTTATCCTTCCTAAAAAGAGAACAACTCTGTCTTCTTTGTTTATATAAAAATCCTCTTGAACATCATAATCTGTAAAATCAACGGCATTGTGGACAACAAAAATGTTTTCAGGGTGTGCGTTATAATTTTTTAATATTATGTTTTTGGTGAAGTTACTAACAGCAATAACGATGTCAGCATTTTCAATTCCAAAATTTTCAAGTTCATGAACAATAGGGTTTCCAAAATTTCCTCCGTTCCTATCAAATTCTGTTGCATGAACATGCACTATTAATGGTTTTTTTGACAATTTTTTTAATTCAACAGCAGCAGGAAATGTCATCCAATCATGAGCGTGTATTAAATCAAAATCCCCAAAACTACCCTTTAAGAATAATTTCTTAACCAACATTTTATACCTAAAGACTTCCTCAAACAAGTTCCTTCCATAAATTTGTTTATCTCCTTGGGTTTTTGATAAAATCATTTCATAAGTTGATTCTGTAGAATAAGGTATTAGTAATAGAGGCAGTTTAACAAAAACAACCTTTGCAAGCTCTTCAGCACCGATTAGTTTAACATGAGTTTTTAATTCTTGAGGAGCTCTTGGCATTACAAATGTTATCTCAACACCCTCATTTACAAGCGCTTTTGTTAGTCCATAACAAGCTGTTCCAAGCCCACCTGTATTTAATGGTGGGAACTCCCACCCAAGCATAAGCACTTTCATTGAACTCCCTTTTTTAACTTTACCTTTTTTAACTTTAAATTAATATATAAAATTAAATATATAAAATCAAGGTTTTTTAATCATATAAAAAAGTTATTCATCATTAATTAGTAAGAAACTAAATAAAATGTTATTTATACTATAAAAATTGGTTTTTTCTTATCAAAAAAACAAAAAACGAAATATATTTATATATGTATTGTTATTGTTATGACAAGAAACTTACAATAAGTGCTTTTTAAAAAAAAGGGGTGGTAGTTTGAGGGAATTAGACGAAGCAGAACAGAGAATACTTAAAGAAATAATAAGAAATCCAAGAATATCAGATAATAAGATAAGCTTAAAGACAAGTATTCCAATAAAAACAGTTAATAGAAAGAGAAAGATTCTTGAACAAGAGGGTATCCTTTATTATTTTGCAAGCGTAAACAATTTAGAATCAGGAACAGGTGCTTTTGAAGCATCACACTTATATATTGTCGTTCTAAAAAATGGAATTACAAAAAAAGCAGTTAATGAGTTCTTTGAAAAACAAGAATTTAACCTTCACGATTTAAAACATATTAATTTTTGTTACGTCGGTGAGAGCTCAGGTAATGTTGTTTTGGTTTTTATAATTGAAAGCAGAAAGGATGAGGATATTTCTGAAATATTTAATTTTGATATTTACTTAAGATTAAAAAAGGAGTTTGGAGATTGTATAAAAGAAACCTTTGTCATAAAACTAAACAAAACGATTTTAATGCATCATAATTACTTAATGCAAAAAAACATAAAGAACGGAAGGATTGATGATAATTGGCCCTCAAATCTTTTGTTTGTTGAATAATTATAGTAAATAAATTAATTATAAAATTTTAAAATGAGTAAAATGAAAGAGAACCAGGAATTAAAAAAGAATTATCAAAAAACAGCAGTTTTTGAAGTTTCATGGGAAGTTTGTAATAAAGTAGGAGGGATTCACACAGTTATAACTTCAAAAGTAAATTATATGATTGATAAATATAAAGAAAATTATTTTTTGGTTGGACCTTACTTTGCAGAAAAATCAAACAAAGAATTTCAGGAAAAATTACCTCCTGAATTTTTGAAAAAGGCGTTTAACGAGCTTAAGAATATAGGAATAGTTTGTCATTATGGCACTTGGATTATTGACGGCACTCCAAATGTAATATTAGTTGATTTTACAATATTTGCAAAAAACAAGAATGAAATTAAAACAGAACTTTGGAATTATTACAAAATCGATTCTTTATACACAGATTATCACGATTTTGACGAGCCAGTTATTTGGGCTTATGGTGTTGGAATGCTCATAGAAGCAGTAAAAAAATATTCTGATTTTGAAATATTAGTTCATGCTCATGAATGGCTTTCAGGAGCAAGTTTGCTTTATCTGAAAACAAAAAAAGTAGATGTTGCAACAGTTTTTACAACTCACGCAACAGTTGTTGGAAGAGTCCTTTCAAATTCTGGAATAAACTTTTATTCCAAACTAAGAGAATGGGATTTTGATAAAGAAGCATATAACTATAATGTTCAAGCAAAACACCAACTTGAAAAACAAACAGCTTTGAATTGTGATGTTTTCACAACAGTAAGTGAGATAACTTCAATAGAAGCAGAGTTTGTTCTCAAAAGAAAAGCTGATTTTATACTTCCAAACGGGCTTAATATAAGTAGGTTTCCGCAGTTTGACGAGCTTACTATAAAGCACAACTATCTAAAAAACAAAGTTAGGGAGTTTTTAACTTATTATTTTTTACCCTATTATAATTTTGACATAAGTGACACTTTATTTTATTTTATTGCAGGAAGGTATGAGTTTCATGCAAAAGGCATTGATATTTTCATAAGAGCTCTTTCAAAATTAAACGAGATTCTTAAGAAGGAGAATTCAAAGACAACAATAATAGCATTTTTTTGGATTCCTGGAAATGTCAAGGCAATAAGGCATGATGTTCTTGAATCAAGAACTTTATATCAGGACATAAAAGAGTTTGTAGAAGAAGAGTTTCCAGAGATAAAACAAAAGATGATTTACCTCCTTATTTCTTCAAAAACAGTCTCGGAAAAATCCTTGTTTAAGGATTCATTTATGCTTGAGATAAAAAACAAGATTTTAAAATTCAGGAAAAAGGGAACTCCTCCTTTGAGCACACACGAACTTTATAATGAAGATCAAGACTCTATAATATCTTACTTCCACACTTATGGTTTAAAAAACGAAGAGTCTGATAAAGTTAAAGTAATTTATTATCCAATTTATTTAACAGGAGCGGATGGTTTGTTAGATCTAAACTATTATGAATCCATGATAGCCTCCCATTTGGGAATATTCGCATCAGCTTATGAACCATGGGGTTATACTCCATTAGAAGCAGCTGCTTTAGGAATTTCTTCTGTTACAACAGACCTTGCTGGTTTTGGAAGATACATACTCTCAAACAGGAAAACTGAAGATCAAAAGATTCAAGGAATATACGTTTTAAAGAGGTTTGAAGTTGATGATGAAAGAGCAGTTGAAGAGCTAGCCAGAATACTATACAATTATTCAAAACTTACAAAGGAAGAAAGGATAAAGAACAAGATTGAAGCTAATAAGTTATCAAAATTAGCTGATTGGAGTGTTTTAATAAAAAATTATTTTGAAGCTCACGAACTAGCTTTTAACATGCATAAAAAATAATGCTATTCAAAGGATTGGGGGTTTTTTATGGAGTTAAGAAAGGATTACATACTTGACAGGTGGGTAATAGTTGCTAACAACAGGAGTAAAAGACCAAGCGATTTTACAAAACCTCAAAATGTTTTGAAAGAAAAAAAGGATTGCCCATTCTGTCCTGGAAATGAAGAACAAACCCCTCCAGAAATAGGGAGAATTTCAGAAGGCAATTTTTGGAAGATAAGATGGTTTGATAATAAATTCTCAGCAGCAGAGTTAAGAGGAAACTTTGTTATTAGGACTGATAACACATACTTTACATTCTCTGATTCTTTTGGAAAGCACGAGGTTATAGTTGAAACTCCAATTCATAATAAAAAATTTTATGATTTAGAAGAAAACACTATTGCACAACTCTTAAAAATTTATTCTAACAGGATTGAAGAACTCTCAAAGATTAACGGAATTGAGTATGTTCAGGTTTTTAAAAACTCAGGTAGTGATGCTGGAGCTTCTTTAGAGCACGAACACACACAAATACTGGCAACAAACAAGATTCCTGTTGTTGTTGAACAAATGGTAAGAGCAACAAAGAGTTTTGGTTTTTGCCCTTACTGCCAAATATTGAACATAGAAAAGAACAGTTATAGAAGGTGTTTTGAGAGTGAAAGCTTTGTTAGTTTTACCCCTTACGCTTCAAGGTTTCCCTTTGAAATATGGGTTTTTCCAAAGGAGCACATAACTAAAATGTCAGATTTTGATGATAAGGAGATTTTTGAACTTGCTTCAATGCTTAAGAGAATTACAAAAAAGATTTCAGAATTAAATGTTGGTTATAACATGATGTTTTATTATTCCCCAAAAAATGCGGATCTTCACTTTCACATTGAAATTCTGCCAAGAACATCCACTTGGGCAGGAATGGAGTTTTCTGGCCTGCACATCATTACAATAAGCCCTGAGGACGCAGCTCTCTTTTATAGGGGAGAAAACAAATAAAACTATTGTTTGTTAAAAATGATAATTAATTATAATTACAAAGAAATACTCCACAACATTGAGAGCAATGACGAAACTATTAGAATAGCTTTCTTTAACAACAAGGCAGGTTTTTTTATAAAACCGTTTTTTATGGAAAGCAAATACGATGGTTTTTTCATAAACGAAAACAATTTCTATAAAACCCTTGATAGTGTAAGATCAAACAACAAACCAACCAGCATAACAAATTTTGGCTATAAAATTGTTGTTGATGGTGACTTAAAAGAGAATTTTTTAATGCCTAAAAACTTTAATTCACTAATTTATTATGTTGACAAAAAAACAGAAATCGTTTTGGATTTTGATATGAGAAAAGTATTTGATTTTAGGAATTTTGGTAGGTATTATTTTTTGAGTGAAGAAAGCTATAATGATAGAAAAATAGTTGTTCTTAAATTTGAAAAAAGAACAAACAACCTTGAAGATGATTCTAATGAAGAAAAAGAATACGAGCTATTTGCAGTAATAATTAGTGATGGAACTTATGAATTCTTAAACCAATGGGTTAAAAAGGAATACGAGTTTGATAAATTAAGAAATTCTAATTTTGAAAGGTATGTTTTTAGGGCTTTAAAGATTTGTGGAACAAAAGTTGTTATAAGTTTTTCAACAATTAAGGAAAAGGCAATAAGAGAAGCAAACTTCTTGTTTAATAGTTTCAATGATATAGAATCCGTTGAAAAGAAAAGATTTGAAAAATTAGTAGATTCTTTAGAACTAGAAAATATTAAGAATTCTTATGAAAAGATTGTTTTTATAAACTGTGTAAATTCAATTTTTGGTTTAACTAGGGAAAACTCAATTCTTGCAGGTTTTCCGTGGTTTTTTCAAAATTGGACAAGAGATGAGCTTATAAGCTTAAAAGCCCACATAATACTAAAAAATTATGATTTTGTTAAGAAAATAATAATCAAGAACCTTTTATTGTGTAATGGCTCAAAAATCAGGATAAGTAATGAGAACCAAAAAGAGATTTTTGAACCAGTTGGAATTTTATTTTTAAGACTAGGAGAATTTTTACATATTATAAAAAACAACAAAAATTTGATTAATGATAAGGAGTTTTCAATAATAAAAGAGAAAGTAAGAATCATTGCTGACGACTTAATAAAAAGCATTGATAAAAAATTATTTTTAGTAAAAAATGAGGCTTTTGAAACTTGGATGGATTCTATAAGCAGGGAAGGTTTTAGAATAGAAATTCAGGCATTAGCCTTAAGGGTTTTTGAAACATCTTTTGAAATAACGCATGATAAAAAATATGATCTTGCAAGGAAAAAACTATTAAGAGCAGTTAGAAAGAATCTTTTTAAAAACTCAATTTTAATTGATGGTTTATTTTTTAAGGACAATAAAATTTTACCTGACAAGACAATAAGAAATAATGTTTTCTTAGCATATTATTACTATCCAAAAATTTTAAGCAACAAAGAATGGGAAGTTTGTTTTGAAAAAGCATTAAAAAAACTTTGGAATTCTTGGGGTGGTGTTTCTAGTGTTGATAAAAATTCTAGTCTTTTCTCACAAAAGAGCACTGGAGAAAACCCATTAAGTTATCATAACGGCGATTCTTGGTATTTTATAAACAATATTGCTGCGATGGCTCTTTATGAAGTAAATCCTGAAAAGTTTAATAAAAAAATAAAGAGTATTTTTGAAGCAAGCATTAATGATAACCTCTCAATTGGTGTTTTAGGAAGTTCATCAGAAACATCAAGCTCTATAAAACAAGAAAACCTTGGCTGCTTTATACAAGCTTGGAGCAACTCAACTTTGTTAGAATTATTAACTAAAATAAACTCCTCTTAAATTTTATTTTTTATTTAAACTTTAAATCCCAATCATAAGGTATTTTTTTAGTGTTGTAAGGCATTCTAAACTCGTCAGGATTATTTTTATTATATTCTCTTGTGGGAATGTTTATAACTATGGCTTCTTCACTACTAATACACTTAAAACCATGCCAAACATTTTTAGGAATTTTTACCAATAATGGATTATACTCTCCAATAAAAAACTCATTTATTAAATTCTTTGTTTTTGAGTTTTTTCTATCATCAAACAATACAAGTTTTATCATTCCTTTTATGCAAGTTAAAAAATCATCCTGTTTTTTGTGGAGGTGCCAAGCTTTAACAACATTAGGATAAGCAGTTGTTACATAAATTTGGCCGAATTCTTTAAAAATTTTATCATC
>JAWBOW010000011.1:0-21308 GCA_038825775.1 Candidatus Woesearchaeota archaeon
TTCCAGCAGGTGCTTTTCTAGGTTCTGTTGGACCCACTATTTTTCTTACTATCTCAATAGCATGAACTCCTTCAAGCACCATTGCAATTACAGGCCCTTCTGTTATCATGTCTTCTAATGCTTTATAAAATGATTTTTGAAGGTGCTCTTTATAATGGTTTTTTGCAAAGTCCTTTGTCACCCAAATCATTTTTAAACCAACAATCTTTAATCCAACTTTTTCAAATCTTGAAATTATTTCTCCTACAATCTGTCTTTGAACAGCATCTGGCTTCAAAACAACTAGTGTTCTTTCAATCATTTTTTCACCACAAATTATTTTTATAATTTTAAAATTGATTTTTTGTTTATTTTTTGTTTATTTTTTTAATGTATTACTGCTTTTTTTCTGGATTTGGCTTAATTTGTAAATAACTTTTTTTCTCTATTATTTCTTCTCTAATCTATTATTGCTTTTCTTTAGATGCTTTATTCTCTTTTGTACTTGTCCTCTGCTTTTTTTGTTTTGCCCTTTGCTTTGCAAATTCTTGAGTCCATTTTAGTTCTGATGCTTTTCTCCCAAGTTTTAGATAATTCTTAACACACTTACTTGAGCATAAATGAACAATAGCGCCTGTATTTCTAACAAATGTTATTCCTGTTCCTTCTTTTATGCTTGTTCCACAAAAACTGCATTTTGTCATTAAAACCACCTTATCCCTTTCTCTTATGCATTAAGTCTTTTGCTTCAATCTCTGTTTCTCTAAGCATTAAAATGTCACCAACCCTTACAGGTCCCATAACGTTCCTTCTTAAAAGTTTATTAGCGTCAGGACCTTCAAGTATTCTACACCTAACTTGGGTTACTTCTCCACTCATTCCGGTTCTTCCAAGGATTTCCTCAACCCTTGCAGCCCAAGCAGGACTAAAAACAACATTCTCAACAACTTTGTCCTTTTTTGCCATTTTCACAAGCACCTTTTAAATTAAGATTTGTTAAACTCCCTCTAATTTTTTAAAAATTAAATTTGTTCTTCCTTATTATCTTCTTGGTTTTTCTCTCCTTCTTTTCCATGTAATAATAATTTTCTTGAAACTTCCTCTATTAGTTTTTTAGCGTCTCCTTCCTTAATTATTGCAACGCTTGCAGTTGCTACTGATAGTCCTGCTGCAACCCCTAGTTCTTCTTTGCTAGGAACTTCTATCAATGGAATATTCTTCTCCTTAGCAAGCAGTGGTAAGTGCATTACTATTTCCTTTGGAGAAACATCTGCTGCAACTATAACTAATTTTGCTTCTGACCTTTCAAGTGCTTTTGTAACCTCGTTAGTTCCCTTTTTTATTTTGCCTGTTGTTCTAGCTATTTCAACAATTTCTAATGCCTTATCAACTAGTTCTTCTACCATTTTAATCACCATTTTCCTGACTTTATAAGAGCTAGAAACAAAAACCTCTTTCGAGCTTTGCTCTCATAAGTCACAGGTTTATTCTTGGGCAAATATGCTAGTTTATAAAGTTTTCTCTTTTTGTTGTTTGTTGTTGAATTTTTTGATTTTTAATCTTTAAATTAATAAAAATTTTTTACTATTGAGTAATAAATAAAGAAAATTTTATGAAAATTTTATATATTAAATGTTTATTACAAAAAAACATGATTTTGGACAAAAATTTGCAGGTGGAAAGTGTTTTATCTTTAGAGAAAATCTTAGATTTTGATAATAGGAATAACCTAAGCAAAGAAGAATCAGAAGATAACATAATAAAAAATATCGTTACGATTAATAAGTTAATAGATTCTGAACAAGACAATGAAGGAAAAACTATATTAACAATTGAAGGTTGGTGTAATGGTTTGAGGATAACAAATGATGGTTTTGTTATAACAGCATACCACGCTATTAAAAATTATATCGAAGAATGGAAAAGCATCTACTATAATAATTATAACAAGAACAAAAATATTGAGAATATTGCAACCATTGTTGGAGATCTTAAAATAAACAAGTATGTGATTCTTGATCAAGACAGGTATATTTATCCAATAGATCCGACATTTTGTGTTTTTAATTCAAAAATCGATATAGCTTTAATAAAAGTAGTTTCTATGAAAGAGCCGGAGCCTGTAAAATTTAAAATTTTAAGAGAAGAATTAAAAATTGGTGAAGAAATAAAAAATGTAGGCATAGATCAGTTCGGCGTAAAAGATTTTGGATTATACATTAATAAGGGAAAAATAATTCTTGAGAGTTTAGATGTTCCTATTCACAATATAGAAGGAGAAAAAATATCAGAAGCATATGATAGTTTTTTAACAAACATTAATTCAAAAAGCGGTTTTAGTGGGAGTGTTTTTATAACAGAAAATGGTGAATTTGCAGGAACTTGTTTATATGCTGAATTTCACAAAAACGAAAATATGTTATATAATTCTGGTGGTGCAAAAACAAAATACATTATAGATCTAATTAGAGTAGCTGTTGAAAAATTAAAAAACAGTTTTTAAATTAAGATTATAAAAAAATAAAATCATAAGTTTCCTAAAAAGATTTTTATATTCTTATTCATTAAATATACTCTATGAAAAATCCTATTACTCTTGTTAGGAAAGAATTTGCAAAAATTCCAAAACATATTGCAATAACATTAGATGATCCTTCAGAAACAATTGACGAATGCAAGTTTAAAAAAGAGTTAGTTATAAATATAATAAACCAACAGATTTTATTAAAAATTCCAATGCTTAGCATACTCTTATTATCCCAAGAAGCTATTTTAAATGAAAAAACATTTAATGAAGAGATAAAAAATTTAGAAGAGCTTTTATATGTTGTTTTAAAAAAAGCTCAAGAGCAAAGAATAAGAGTAAATGTTTTTGGAAATTGGCACAAATTACCTGACAACACAACAGAGATTATAAAAAAGATTGTGAAAGAAACAGTTGATTATAATGATTTTTTCTTAAACCTTTGTATAAACTATGATTCTAAAGAGGAAATAGTTGATTCTTGCAAGTTAATTATAAAAAGAATTATGAGTGGAAAACTAAGTGCTGAAATGATTGACAAGAGCACCATTAAAGATAACCTTTATTCTTCTTCCATTATAGAGCCGGAACTAATAATAAAAACAGGAAGCCCTGAAATACCTAACTTCTTTGTTTGGGATTTTGTAGGAGCGATTGTTTATTTCACTAAGAAACATTGGAGAAATTTTAGCAAGAGAGATTTTTTCAATGCAATAAAATTCTACAATATTTATAAGAAGTAATATTATTAAACAAAATTATTTTTTAGAATGTTATTCCTTTTAGTGTAGCAAAAAAACATTTTAAACTCTTAAATTTTATATAAGAATATCTCAGATTAAAAAGCAAAAAAGTTTAAAATGAGCAGATTAAAAATGTATGAATTTTTAACAAACAAAAAATCAATAAAAATTACAAGAAGAAAAGCTCAAGTTAGTATGGAATTCTTAATAATTATGGGTTTCATAATTACGATAACAATACCCTTACTTATGAGTTATTATGAATATTCTAGAAATGCTAATGTAAGAATAAAAACAGAGCAATTGTATAAGATTGCAAGAGAAATAGTTGATAATGCAGAATCAGTTTATTACATTGGAACTCCTTCAAAAACAACAATAAGAGTTTTTATTCCAGAAGGCGTTGAGAGCGTTGAAATAAACCAAAGACAAATTATTTTTAAGGTTAAGTTTTATGGTAACATTAGTGAAATCTCTTATTCCTCAAATGTTGATCTTTCAGGAACAATAAGGCCTCATTCAGGAATACACAACATAGTTATTGAAGCAAAAGAAAACTATGTTGAGATAACAGGATAAAAAATGAAAAAAATCAATCTTAATCTAAAATCACAAGTGGGTTTTGAATTCGTATTATTGGTTGGCATTGTTTTTTTATTTTTTGGAATAACAACATATGCTATAATTGAACTCTCAGATAGAATAAGGTATGAAGCAGAATCAGAACAGTTAAAGGATTTGGGTTTAAGAATAAAACAAGAAATAATTTTAGCAACTAATGCTCAAGACGGTTATTACAGGACATTTGAACTCCCAGTCACAATAAATGGAAAAAACTATAGTATAAGCGTTGAAGGAAGTTTTTTAGTTATTAGAACAGACAATAGAGCATATTATACAAGAATAGGAAATTTTACGGGTTTTTTTAATATCTCACATAACGAGATTAGAAGAGAAAATGGTGTTGTTTATCTAAACACAATATAATCTTTAAATTTTTAAGCAATCTTAAAAATGAAATCAAAAAGAAAAATAAAAAATAAGAGAGCACAGGCCTTTTTATTAGATATTATTGTAGGAATTTTATTCTTTACAACAGCATTGATGTTTTATTTTAAGTATTCGCAAAACATAAATACGCAAAATCAAGAATATGAACTTATGATGCTAGACGCAAACTATATTTCTAATAACCTACTAAGTGATGGTTCTCCAAACAATTGGGAGGAAATTCCTTTAGAAAATTTATCTAAGGAAATAATTTTTGGAATAACTAACAGAAAATATTTTTTGAACGAAACAAAAATAAGTTATTTAGAAACAATAACTAACAACAACTACAGCCTGGTAAAACAAAGTTTTGAAACCCCTTATGATTTTTACATTATTATAGAAAAAAAAGACTCAAACATAACATTTGGAAAAAACTATGCTAATGCAAAAACGCTTGTAAAAACAACAAGATTTTTGTTTTATAATGGTTCAATAATAAAAATGCATTTGTATGTTTTTTATTAAAAAATGAAACAAGAAATTAAATTAATTATAAAGAAATTAGAAAGTAGAAAAAAGAAAGCTTTATTTTTCAGCATAGACGGACTAATATCTCTTTTAATTATTTTAGTAGGGCTTTTCTTAATATCAAAAATGTATTTTTATGAAAAGCCAAGAATGAGTTTAGAGTATGCTTCCTCAGATATAATTGGAATACTATCTGAGGTTAAAATAAGCGAAATAAACAACTCTTATCTAAACCAACTTTTAAGCAGCGGAGTTATAAAAGAATATGATTTGAATAAATCTGTCATTGAAATTATAGGAAAACTTTGGGTTACAAATCATGCAGAAGAAGCAAAAAATCTTTTTATGAATTTAACATACGGATTAATACCTGATGATTTTGGTTTTGGGCTTTACATAAACAACAATCCTGTTTATGAGAAAAACACAACATCAAAAAGAGAAGTGGTAGCGTATTCAAGGATGATTTCTGGAATAGAAGAAGAAAAACCTGTGGAGGGTTATACTGCAAAAGCATTTATAAACTCAATTGATGGTTCTTATTCTTATAGTTATGCATTCTTCGGGGGTCTTGTAGGTCAGGGAAACATAACAAAATATATTTTTCTTCCAAGCAATTTTAACATAAGTTATGCTTATATGCAATTAGATGTTGGAAATAATTTCACACTCTACATAAACGGAAATCCTTCAGGACATTACATTGAAAATTGTGTGGGAGGAGGTTTCATGAGGGCTTACACTTGCAGTATAAATGAAAGTTACTACTCAAACTTTATTCCAGGACTCAATGAGTTAAAATTTGTTTTTGATACAACAAACAATTCTTATATTACTGGGGGTTTGTTTTCGGTTAAATATTATACAGAAGAAACTAATTTTTCAGAAATAACATATGATCCTAATACGAATACAAGCATAAAGATAGAGTTTCTTCCAGGAGTTGATAGTGTTATAAATACTTATTCTTCATTTTATGTTCCTGGAAACTTAACTTCTCTTGAAGTTTTTCTAAACTTTTCAACAGACTACCCTATTTTTATGACAATAGGTAACGTAACTGTTTATGATGGAATGTTAAATAATGCAACAGGAAACCTTGTTGTAAATCTAACAGATGATTATCTTTATGTGCTGAATTATTCATACATAAGCGAAAAGACAATCCCTTACAGGATAGGACATTACGAATTTAACGAGTCAAACATAACAGGCCAAGGACACAATGCTGATGTTGTGCTTATAACAGATCTTTCCGGAAGTATGAAGTGGCGTATTGGGGATTGGACTGAACTTCCTGGAAATGCAAGAACATGTGATAATCCTGACTTGTATCATAAGGATGACACGAGAAGGGTTTCTGTTGCAAAGTGTGTTGATATTGAATTTGTAAATGTAATAATGAATTTTTCAGGCAACAGATTATGGCTTGTGGATTTTAATGATTATGCAAATTATTATTATAGCACTAGCAAGGAATTGTTAATTAATAGAATAAATAACTATCCTAATAACCCTTCGGGCGGAACATGTATTTGCTGTGCAATAAACTTGGCTTATGAAATACTACAAAATTTTAGTGGTCCTTCAAGATCAAAGTTTGTTGTTGTGATGAGTGACGGAATTCCAAATTATTGTTGTGGTAGATACTGGCAGTATTGGTGGTGGGTTTGTAACACAACAGGAAGATCAACATATGGAGTTTACACTCCATACGGTTGTGACGGCAGTGCTGATGATTGTGAAGGAAATGATTGTGATGGTCCAATACAAAGCTCAATAAACGCTGCTGCAAGGTTGCATAATGATTTAAACGCTACTGTTTATTCAATTGCTTTTGGCCCGATGGTTAATTGTTCTAATGCTAATTATACTTTGTATCAAATAGCAATGGTTGGAAACGGCAGTTATTATGGAAGCAAAAACGCAAGTGAATTATTAGAGATTTACAGAGAAATTGCTAACCAAATAAACAACAGATCAATAACATTCGAATATCAAAAAGTAAATGCTGTTGGTGTTCATTCAAAACTTTATCCAAATTCTTACATAAAAATGATTTACAACCCAAGAGTTCCTCCAATAATTTATGGAATGATACCTTTAACAATAGAAAGCAACAACTTTGGAAATTACATCTCTCAAGGTAGTTTTTATGTTCCGTTAAACACAACAGTATCAGAAGCAAAAGCAATATCATTTTCTTCTTATTATTGGACAGATAACCTTACCATAAATAATGAACAAACATTTAAATTAAGTGATTTTGGAAATAATTACTTATTACTTGGAGACCCATTTTTGGTTTATATCCCCTTATTAAAAATTGTTGAGGGGAACAATTCTGTAATTGTAAGCACGGGAATAAACCCAACAAATAACACAGGAGGATCTCCAGATAATAAGGTAATTTATACTTTACTAATAAGAAATTTTGTTAGTTATTCTGCAACAGAAAAAAATGCTTTTGGGTGTAATTGGATAGTTTATTTTGAAGATGATACTAATACAACATTAAAAACACCTCTTGATTATGTTGGAAGCGATTATTGCATTTACAATGCAACAATATCAGGAACAAATTGTTTATACAATTCAAGTTACCAAACAGATGATGCTATTAAAAAAGCATTTTGTGAATTGCTATCTTTATTGGATCCTGACAAGAATGGAAAATTAAATATTAAAATTTCACAAACTGGTTTTAATTTTGAGATAATAATAATATCAAAAGTTCCTTCCCTATGGGGTCCTGCAATCTTGAGATTTGCTGTTTGGAAATAATTAAAAATAAAATAAAATAAAAAGTTTAAAAAATGAAAAATAAGAAAGGAATTTTTTTCACAATAATAGCAATATCATTATTGGCACTGATACTCCTCTCCATATCTTCAACATATTCTTACAAGAACAGAAAAAGAATGGAAGCTATAAGTTCAAGAATAAGAAGCATGGATAATTTTGTAAGAGATTTAGATAAAGATTTGGAAAGAGGAATTTATATTGCTGGTTTTAGAACAATATTGGGAATGCAGTCTTTTATTGAAGAGAATGGGGCTTTCTTAAATGATACTGAAGAGAGCTTTAAAGAGATTTTTATGAATGGAAGTTTAAATAATAAGACAATAAGCATAATGGAGGAAAGCTATTTTTTGTTATGGATAGAAAAAATAAAGGATAGAGCAAAAGAATTGAAAATAAATGCTGAATTAAAAGTCAATGATATTTTTGTTAATCAAACAGACCCGTGGTATGTTGATGTTAATGTGAATATAAGTGTTGAATTAAACGATTCAAACAGGATAGTTTTTTGGAACAGAACATTCTTTAAGACAGTAAAGATTAGCATAATTGGATTTGAAGACCCGTTGTATTTTATAAACAGTTATGGAAAGGTAAGTAACATTATAAATAAAACACCATACTCGTATTTTGTATTAGGGAACAATACAACAAACCTTTTAGAACACTTAAACAATTCTTATTATATTGCCTCAAATACTGCTCCTAACTTTTTGATGAGATTTGAAAACAACCTAACAAGTTCTGAACAAGGAATTGAAAGTTTGGTAAATATTCAAAAACTTATTACTGTTGGCATACCTGCAAAAGATAGGAGTGTTGTGGATTATATTTATTTTGGTTCTAGAACAAC
Source organism: Candidatus Woesearchaeota archaeon (assembly GCA_038825775.1). Classification (GTDB taxonomy): domain Archaea; phylum Nanobdellota; class Nanobdellia; order Woesearchaeales; family WAPY01; genus JAWBOW01. The sequence continues at coordinate 8,423 of JAWBOW010000011.1, forward strand.
AACTAACCTGTGCATAAACAATAGTATTGCAGAGCCGGACATGCCAAGTTGGTTTAAAATTGACATTGATGACATGCACATTCAAAAGTACCAACTAACAGAAATAACTAAAACTTGCTAAAATTTAAGATAAAAAAACTAGGTGGATTAATAAGAAAGTTTTTAAATAGAAAAAGTTTAAATAATAAACAACTAAGAGATGTGATAAAAATGGGAGTTATAGAAACAGAAGTTGATAAACTTTTGGAATTGTTGAATGAGAAAAAAAAGATATCTATTCATGAGGCAGCTAAAAAATTAGGTGTTGATAACAAAACCATAGAAGAATGGGCTGATTTTTTGGAAGAGGAAGGGGTTATAAAGGTAGAATATACTTTAACAACTCCGATATTAGTTTTGAAAGAAATTAATGAACAAGATATAAAAAATAAAGAAAAAGAACTTAGTTTAAAGAAGAGTGTTTTGCTTGGAAAAGCTCAAAAACTTGTAAAAGATGTGGATAAAAATGAAGAATACTTTAAAGAATTAAAAAGAGAATTAGATGAAATAAAAAAATATCTTGGTAAGGATGCTGAAAAGATTGAAAAAGAGCTAAAAGAAATAGAGGAATATAATAACTTAAAAAAGAAAAGTGAAGAGATAATTGAAAATCAAAAGAGAGAATATGAAAAGAAGATAGAAGAATTACAAGATTATATTTTAAGAGAACAAAAAAAATATTTAAACATGTTGGAAGATTTGAAAAAGGAAGAGCTTAAAATAGAAGTTGAGAGGACAAAGATAAAAGAACTTGAAGAAAAGGAAAATGAGCTTAAAAATAAGCTTGATGAAATACAAAAATACATAGAAGAAACGAGAAGCAAATTAGTAGTTGAAAGAAAAGAATTTTCTGAAGATGAAAAATATCTAAACGAGCTTAAAAAGAGTGCTGAGCAAGTAAGAAATAAATTAGAAAATGAAAAGAGAATATTCTCTGAATTAGTTGAAAAAAGCAAGAAAGAAGGGCTTGAAATTATAAAAAAACAAGAAGAAAAAATTAATTTGCTCGCAGAGAAAATAAAGAACCTTGATTTAAAAGCAGGAACACAAATAAAAATATCAGAAAGATTAAAAAAATTTTTTGAAAGAAAAGAAGAGATAGAAAAACTACTTAAGGATTTAATACAAGAACATGACCTTCTTAAGAACGAAACAAGAGAATTTTTGAAAAGATTAAAATTGCTTAATAGTATATCAAAAAAACCAAAAGAAGAGGAAATAAAAGAAATGGAAGATAATTACGATAAACTTGAATCAAAAAGAGTAAAAATAGAAGAGCTTTATAAAAAAATCTCATCCCTCTTAAAAGACACAAAAGGAACAGAACAAAAAAACAAAGAAGAAAAAAATAAGAAAAAAGTTAGAAAATAATAATTTTAATTTTTAAATTTTAATATAATGCAAAAGGTGAAATTATGGAAAAAGAGGTGATAGTTGATAAATACTCTTTCTTATCAAATGATATTCCAGTTAATATTCTAATAAAAAAGGAAAAGAATTCTTTTGTTCCAATATATTATGTTGAACTCTCAACAATATCAAAGACAACACAAATAATTCTTGAAAAGATAAGAGAAGAGCTGATTCAAAAGATAGATTTGGGAGTAGTTGACATTACAGATACAAAAAAGGAAAATTTAATGGAAGAAAAATTCAAGGAAATGATAACCTTACTAGTTAAAAAGCACTTCCCAGATACAGAAGAAGACATACAAAAACATTTAATTGCATACTTAATTCAAAGAAGCTTAGGTTTTGGCAATTTAGAAATCTTAATGGCTGATAAACTTTTAGAAGAAATTGTTGTAAACAGTTCAGAAGAACCAGTTTGGGTTTATCACAAAAAATATGGTTGGCTAAAAACGAACATAAGAATAGAAAAGGAAGAAGAGATAAGACACTATGCAACAATGATGGCTCGCAGAGTTGGAAGACAAATAACTGTTTTGTCACCTCTATTAGACGCAAATTTAAAGAGTGGGGACAGGGTTAATTGCACATTAGAGCCAATATCCGCAAATGGTAACACAATCACCCTTAGAAAATTTGCTTCTGAACCTTGGACAATAACAAAATTCCTTGAAGCAAAAACAATATCACCAGAAGCAGCAGCTCTTGTATGGTTAGCAACGCAGTATGAGCTTTCAATACTCATTGCAGGAGGAACTGCTTCTGGAAAAACCTCAACTTTGAATGCCATTGCAAACTTCTTCCCACCAAATCAAAGAGTTATAAGTATTGAGGACACAAGAGAAATAATACTTCCAAAATTCTTGCATTGGGTTCCAATGGTTACAAGACAACCAAACACAGAAGGAAAAGGAGAAATAACAATGCTTGACTTACTAGTAAATTCTCTTAGAATGAGACCTGACAGAATAATAGTTGGAGAGGTTAGAAGGCAGAGGGAAGCAGAAATTTTATTTGAGGCAATACACACAGGACACAGTGTTTATGCAACAGTGCACGCAAATAATGTTCAGGAAACAATAACAAGATTAACAAGTCCTCCAATAAACATACCAAAATCAATGATTCCTGCAATATCCTTAATCATGGTTCAATACAGGAATAGAAGAACAGGGATAAGAAGAACATTCCAAATAGCAGAGATACTTCCTGATGCAAACCCAAATATTTTGATGCAGTTAGACATAAGAAAGGACGAAATAAATAAGATAAACAAATCAATATCACTTATGGATACATTACAGCTTTATACTGGCTATTCTAGAACAGAGATTGAAAAGGATATTGAAGAAAAAATAAGAATTCTAAAATGGCTTGTTGATCATAAAATAATTGACGTTAATCAAGTGGGTAGAATAATGGCAGAATACTATACTAATAAAGAAGAATTGATGAAAATAGTTGAGAAAAATAAGGACTTCAACTTTGAAAAAGAATACGAAACAAATGAATAATAAATAAAAGTGATCTTAATGCAGGCTTACATAAAAAGATTTTTTCCAGGATTAAAATTAAAATTAATGCAAGCAGGTATTAATTATACAGTTGAAGAATTCATAAAGAGAACACTAATAACAAGCACATACTTTACAATATTCTTTTCATTCATAGTTTTCATATTTGCCAAAGAAATGAAAAACAAATTCTTATATTTTTCAATTCCAATATTCTTTATTTTAGCATTTCAGTATTTCTTAAAACTTCCTGAAGTGATGATTAGAAGAAAGGAAAGAATGATTGGAAGCGAACTTGTTTTTGCAGGAAGGTTTCTAATAGTTGAGCTTCAATCAGGAGTCCCAATTTATAATGCAATAATAAACCTGTCAAAAAATTTTAAAGTCATCGGAAGTTATTTTCAGCAGATAATAAACAAGGTTAATATGGGAAGCACTATGGAAGAAGCAATAACAGAAGTCATTGAGGTAACCCCCTCACAAAATTTTAGGAGAATTCTTTGGCAAATTCTTAATTCCTTAAAAACAGGTGCTGATGTCGCAGAATCATTAAACGCCGTTGTTGAGCAAATAACAAGAGAACAAATGATTGAAATTCAAGAGTATGGTAGAAAATTAAATCCCCTTGCAATGTTCTACATGATGATAGCAGTTATTGTTCCAACATTAGGACTGACAATTATTGTTATACTTGGTTCTTTTCTTGGAATAAGAATAGGTTTTGTTCATCTCTTGCTTATTGCACTCTTAGTAGGTTTTATACAATTTATGTTTATGGCAATAATAAACAGTGCAAGACCATCTGTTGGTTTTTAAAAAATGAAAGAAAAAAAGTTTGAAAAAAACAAGAGGAAGAAAGTATTAAAAAAGAAAGCAAGAGTGATTGAAAAAGAAACTCTTAATGAGAAAAAAGAGATTAAAAATAGTATTGAGGGCTCAGCGTTAAAGGAAGAAACAGAAAAAAATTTAGAAATAGAGAGAACAAAAAAAGAGGATAATAAAATCAATATTGAAGATAAAAAAATCAAAGATGATTATATTTCTGATAATAAAAACAAAATAATAAAAAAAGGAATTTTGTTAGGAATCAAAATTCTTAAAAAACCTAAAAAAAAGAAAGAAGTAAAGAAAGATATTCTTTATGAGAGAAGGGAAAAGAAAAAAATTGATAAAAGAGAAACAAACATAAGAAAACTATTAAAGAATTACACCCTAAAAGCAGGAATAGAAGCCGAACCTGAAATAATAAGAAAAAAGATTTTTGATATATCCCTATTTGTAACTGCTTTTATATCAATAATATTACTTTTTAGATTAACAAAAACAGGAATCAGTTTTGTTGATGCTGCAAAATTTTTAGTAATCTCTTGGTTTTTAATATTGTTGGCATCAATTGGAATTTGTTGGTTATTATTTTTCATTTATGTTGATATAAAAATTTATAAGAGAAAAGTAGAAATTGAAAATGTTTTGGCTGACTTCTTACAACTAACATCAGCAAATGTAAGAGCAGGAATGCCAATAGATAAAGCACTTTGGTATTCTATAAGACCAAGATTTGGTGTTTTAGCCAAAGAAATGGAAACAGTTGCAAAGGAAACAATGTCAGGAGTTAGTTTAGAGGAAGCACTTACAAGATTCTCAGAAAAATACGATTCTGCAATACTTAAGAATTCTATTAGTTTGTTAATAGAGGGAATAAATGCGGGAGGAGAAGTTGGTTATATACTTGACAGAATATCTAACAACATAAAAGAAACATACATTATAAAAAGGGAAATGGCTGCAAATGTAATAACTTATGTAATATTCATAACATTTGCTTCAATATTGGCTGCTCCTTTTCTAATGGCCTTATCATACCAATTATTAACCATAATAAATACTCTTGGAGCTCAAATGTCAACCGAGCAAGTTCCAAACACAATGGGGTTAAGCATATCATTTTCAAATACAGCAATATCTACTTCGGATTTTAAATTGTTCGCAATTCTAGTGCTTTCAATGACGGCAATGTTTTCTGCAATGATAATTTCAATAATACAAAAGGGAACGATAAAAGCAGGGCTTAAACTAATACCAACATACATACTCATTTCAATAATATTGTTTTTAATCTTAACAAGAATTGTTGCTTCATTCTTTAATAATCTTTTCTAAAAAAATTTAATGCTTAAGCGCCAGCAATGATTGAGTTTCCCTATTTTTAATTATTTTCTTAAATCCTGCTTCTCTTAAACGTCTTATTGTTTTGCTTTCAAAATTAAGACCCTTTTTTATTCCAGGCCTACCAATATAATGGCACAACCTACCATTACTTTTTAGAATCCTATAAAAATCCTTGTATAATTGCTTTGAATAAAGCCCTGGAGCAATCTTTAAAGAAGGTGGATCGTGCATTATAGCATCAAAAGTTTTATCTTTTGATTTTTTAACAAACGATTCAACAGTATCAAAGATTATTCTTATTTTATTGTTAGAAAACAATTCTTGAGACCAAGGATTAAATTTCATAAGTTCAATAACATTTCTGTCTTTCTCAACAGTAAAAACTTTAGTAACGTTTTTCTTTCTTGCAATATTTATTGCTGTGTATCCTAAACCAGTGCAAGTATCTAAGACAACCCCTTTTGGTTTTAAAAAATTAACAGTTCTTTTTGCATTTTCAAAAGGTTTTGTTTCTTTAAGACAGTGCATTCTTATTCCTGAAATCTCGAAGGTTGGTGCTTCTTCTGTGGGCAATAATTTGTAAAAAAGTTTTGTCTCGTCTGAAAAAATAGTTATTCTCTTCAAAGAATTATCTTCTAACAAAAAACAAAATCTTTTCTCTTCTGAAACACTTCTTATTTGATCAAAAGTCAAAAAATTATTGTTTGGAAAAAAAACCTTATTATCCTTAATTATAACCTCTGATTCTGAAATTCCCAAGTCAAGAGAAACCTTTAAACAACTCAAATTATTTTTTATTGCTTCTTCTATTTTTTTTATTTGAAAATATGAAAGGACTATCATTATAAAAAACTATTAAAATTTAAAATTTAAAAAGTTTTATTTTAAAGTTGCCCCTTTTTAAGATTCTTTACGATTGAAGAAAGTTCATTAACGTTTTGAGTAAATGCTGGCATTATTTTTTTAAATACTTCTTCCATTGCCTTTATCTCTGTTCCAACATCAAGTATGTGCTGGTCATACTCCCCAACCTTTTCAAGAATTCCCTTCTGCAATTCAGTATATTGTTGCTTCAAATCATTAAGTTGTTGTTCAATCTTAACTATTCTAGCTTCCATCTTATTCTTCCAATCAATAACCTTGTTTATGCTTTCAACCAAATCATTCCATTTTTCATCTATTATTGCCTCTGCTATCTGTTCGATCTTTTCTGTTTCAGAATCTAATATTGTTGGTTGGGCATACTGCTGATACCCAAACATTCCATAATCGTCTGTGGGTTGTGGTTGTTGAATTTGCTGCTGAAAAACTTGTGGATTTTCAACAGCCATTTGGTTTTGAACATTAAAGTTCTCTAAAGTAGGAGATTGTTGTAGAGAACTCTTTATGTCTGCTTGGCTTAAAGCATCAAAAATCAATTCAGAATTATAGCCTTCTCTTTGAAGAACATCAATTATTTGAGCGTTTGTAAGCCCTTGAGCCCTTAATTGCAAAACCTCGTTTATTGGAGTTATAGAAGTATCGACCATGAATCACCACTCTTTCATATTTTTTATAATCAACTCTTTCATATTTTTTATAATCAAAATTCTAATAACATTCTTATAATTTATTTTGCACTTTTTAAAATTTTTGTTTTTTTAAGTTGAAAATAAAAATAATGCAAAAATTTTTGTTTATTGCTTTCCAAATTGTTCCCTTATCATTTTCTCAACATCTTCTCTTGTAACAAATTTTAACGGTTCCCAAAGCTCAATGTATTTTTTTAAAACATTAACATCATCCTTCTTAGCACACAACTTTAATTCTTTAACAATAAGTAATATTCTATCTTTTATTTCATTTATCTCATGCTTCATCTCATCTAACTCAGAAGTTATTGTTTTAATCTCAACACTCATTTTCTTATTAAATTCTAGCATGTTTTCTTCTGTTAAGTGCAGCCTATTCTGTATTTTTGTGTAACGCTCCTCAAGCATTCTAACCCTTCTGCTAATGTTTGAGAAATCAGGAGCTAAGTTTTGTGGTGTTGCATCTTGTTTTTTAGGAACTGGTTGTGGTTGTTGTGTTTGAGATTCCTCCTTTTTTTGTATCAAAGCCATTTTTCACCTTTTTTTATTTTATTTTTTGATTTTATTTTAGTATTACAAAACTTAAAAAGCTTTGGTAAAAATTATTTTTTGCATTGTTCTTTTAGTGTTTTGTCGCTTTTGTAGTAGAGTTTTATTTTTGGTTTTTGTTCTGATTCTAAAGAGCTTATTATTATGTCAGAGTTTTTTGATTCGTCATAAGCTCTAATACTAAAACCATAACCTTTACCCTTTTTAACATAATCTGTAATATCAATAACAAAATCCCCAACATTATTAACGAGTTTGGTTTCTATTTTTTCTCCAATTCTTGGTTGTAAGTTCCACTTTATGTTTTTTGGGTTGAAATTGTTTGGCAACTCGTAAAAGACCAACTCGTTACCATCACTTTTTATTTGCATAGTATTTAATTCTAATAATGCTTTTAACAAATTAGTCCTATTAATCTTTGAAACATCCATATAGATATAAGTTCTTAAGATACCGCCATCGTCATTACCGACATGCAAGTCTTTTCTAATGTTAAAGTTAGTGCCTGGGTTTTTAGAACTTACATAAAAATCATCCTCAGGATAAATAATTCTTAATTCATAATTTGTTTTGTAGTTTTCATCAATTTTTATTTTTCCTTCAACGCTTCCATTTATTTTGTAATTACACTTAAATCTTGGAGCGTCATACTCAACAACAACCCTTAACTCTTTATTTAAAAGCTCACAAGGATCATCAAAAAACTTCTCTAATTCTAATATAATCTCTTTTTCTTGATTTTTATCTATTTCTTTTTCAGTAATATTTGATGCTTCCTTATAATCTATCTTTCTATTGTTAAATTCTACTGTTATTTTAGTAATCCTTAGTGGTAATTCTCCAGAATTGGATAATTTAAAAATAAATAAGTTTTTATCTAGAACTTCCAATTTCAAATTTTTTATACTTAAATTATGTTTAGGGTTAGAACTAACAGTATAAAAGTTAGTTTGAGAAGCTTTAGATATTAGCTCTTTATCACTATACTTCTTTTTAAAAATATGTAACTCGTAACTGTTAGTTTCACTTGGAGCAAATACTTTTGTGATTCCTCTAGAACTTGCTATTGCAAAACAAGCTATTCCTACGTCTTCATTACTACATATTAAAGTGGGATTAGAGCTTATAATCATAGATGAAGCATTTGGAATTAAACTCATTAATTTTAAACCCTCAAAAGAAGCTTTTGTATCTAAAAATTTTCCATGAGTATTTTCAATTTTTGAATCTAAAATTTTTATTAATTCTTTTCTAACTAACTCTAATTGTTCTTTATCCCAAACTATGGGTGGGTCAACAGTTTGACCACCATTAAAATACCAGTCACCATTCTGATCATTAAAGAAATTATCTCTAACAAAAGGTTGTGGGCTTGGTTCGGGAAAGAAGTCGTCTCTAAGCACCATTAAATTTCCTTCTCCACTAGTGTTTATTCTTTCAAAACTTTTAATTAAATCTTCTTTTGAAAAATTACAAACATAATCTCCTTCTTGAATTAAGTTATTATAATTATCCTTTGGTATAAAATCTGTAGTTGAAATTTTTATATCAAGTTCGAAGTAGTCATTACTATCACTGAAAAATATTTGTCTTTTTTCATAGGTTTCTCCTAGAACAGAATTGCTTAAAAACAAAATTACGCCAAAAAATATAATGGCAAATAAAATTTTTCTATTTTTTTTGTTTATAGCATGCTTGCATTTCATACTTTTCACCCAAATTATGTTTTTTTTATAAAAAATGCTTTTTTATAAACTTTTTGTTTTCTTAAATTATAACTCAAAATCAATTTTTATTTTATTATCTTCTGTAACATACTTGCTTTCTTTTATATTTTTAAATTCTAATTCTTTAAATCTTGCAGCGGGTTTTATTAATGGCAAATTTTCTTTTAATCTTGTTTTTGTTTTTTCATCACAATCAATAATTAATTTTTTGAATTCCTTTGCTAATGACATTTTATTCTCAGATTTGAACTTCCTTATTATTGAAAGAATTTCTAATATTGTTTCAATCTCTTGTTCAATTTCTTTAAATTCTAATTCATTAAAGTATTCTGGCCAAGAAGTTAAGTGTATGCTTTCTTTTTTCTCGAATTCTTTATAATATGATTGGTAGATTTCTTCTGTTATGTGAGGCATTATTGGTGCTAAGAGTTTTAATAAATTTAAAGATGAATTATAAAGTGTTAGGACAGCTGATTTTATTTCTTTTTCAGAATAATTGTTTTGATTATAAAATCTATCCTTAACTAATTCTAGATAATTATCACAAAAATCATGCCAAAAGAAGTTTTCAACATCAAGTTTTAACCTTACATACTCATAGTTTTCTAACGCATTAGTAACATTCTTTATTATTGTATTTAATTTAGTTAAAAGCCACAAATCAATTTTGTTATTTATTTCTTTTATGTTTTTAGATGAAATTTTTTCAGGCAATGTGTTTAAAGATTTTAGCATCGTTATTATTAGTTTAGAAGCATTCCAAAGTTTTATTTGTAATCTTTGGCCATTTATGAATTCCTTTTCACTAAACCAAAGATCCTCTCCTAATTTTGAGCTTGAAGCCCAAAATCTTAAACAATCCGCATTATACTTTTCTATTAAAACTTTTGGCTCGATAACATTTCCTTTGCTTTTAGACATTTTTTTGCCATGCTTGTCAAGAGCCCAACCATGAATCATTATATTATTCCAAGGTTTTTTTCCCTCATGAAAATACGATTTTACTATTGTATTAAAAGCCCAAAAACTTATGATGTCATGACCTTGAGGTCTTAAATCCATTGGAAACATATTTTTAAAGAATTCTTTGTCCTCAACCCATTTTAGTGCTATTTGAGGTGTTAGTGAAGAAGTTGCCCAAGTATCCAAAACATCCTTTTCAGGAATAAATTCTCTGCAACCACATTTTGGGCATTCTTTCAAACTTGGTTTTTTTTCTAAAGGATCAACAGGAAGTTCTGAATACTTTGCAACAATTATTTCCTCACAATTCTTACAATACCATACTGGAAAAGGAACTCCAAAGAATCTTTGTCTTGAAATACACCAATCCCACTGTAAGCCCTTAATCCAATTTTCAATCCTTGATTTCATATGTGGTGGATGCCATTCTATTGAGTTGCTTATTTTCAAAAATTCTTCTTTTAAGTCAAGATATTTTATAAACCATTGTTTTGTTATTAAGAACTCTATTTCTGTTCCACACCTTTCATGAACATTTACTGTATGAATTATTTTTTTCTGTTCTAAAAGCAAACCTTCATTCTTTAGATCATTAATAATTTTTTCACGAGCTTCTTTTATTGTTAGTCCATTATATTTTCCAGCTTTTTCATTTAATCTACCATTTTGACCTATTATTATTTTTAATGGCAAGTTATAGGCCTTCCACCACTCCATATCTGTTTGGTCTCCAAAAGTGCAGCACATTACAATCCCAGTTCCTTTTTCAATATTTACTCTTGAATCAGCTAATATTGGAACTTCATAATTAAACAAAGGCACTATTGCTTTTTTTCCTATAAGATCAGAATATCTTTTGTCTTCAGGATGAACAAAAACAGCAACACAAGCAGCTAATAATTCAGGTCTTGTTGTTGCAATAATTATTTTTTTAGTTTCATCTTCATCCTTTACTTCAAAATAGATATAATTAAAATACGCTTCTATCTGTTTGTCTTCCAACTCAACTTGGGCTATTGCAGTTTGGCATTCAGGACACCAAATTGTCGGAGATTCTTTTCTATAAGCTCTTCCTTTATTATAGAGTTCTAAAAAAGAAGTTTGGCTTGTTTTAATACAATAAGAATCTATTGTTCTATAATTTATGTTCCAATCACAACTAATTCCAATACTTGAAAAATCTTCTTTTAATTCTTTTTCAGCTTCTACTGTTTCCTTTAAACAAATTTTTACAAACTCGCTTCTCTTCATTTCTGTTGCTTTTTTACCTATTCTTTTTTCAACAAACCTTTCTGTTGCTAATCCGTTATCATCAAAACCAAAAGGATAAAAGACATTAAAGCCCCTCATTCTTTTGTATCTTGCAATTATGTCTGCTTGTGAATAAGAAAAAGCGTGTCCTAAGTGCATTCTTCCAGAAACAGTTGGTGGTGGAGTGTCTATTGAAAAAACATTTTTTCTTTTAGTATTATTAAAGTTAAATGCGTAAATCTTGTTTTTTTCCCAAAAATCTTGCCACTTCTTTTCACAACTCTTAGCATTGTATTGTTTTGAAAAGACTTCCTTATTTTCCTTGTTTTCATTATTTTTTCTATTGTTCATAAGGTGAATGTAAAAAATAATCTTTATATAAAACTTACTAAAAAATTTTACTATTCTCCTATATCATACTTTCCACATTGTTTAAAAGTTCTTGTTTAAGCTTTAAAAATTCATACTCGTAATTAAAAAGTAATTCTGCTTCTTTAGGTTTAAGATTTATTCCTTTGCTAAATATATAATTATTATTTATATTCCTTTGAATAAAATACTTAGCGTTTTTTAGAAAATATTCTCTTTCATCTTGATCGCTTGTATTTAAAGCATAATCTATAAACATTACTCCAGTGCAAAAATCCCTTAAGTTCTGAATCAACAAATACGATTTTAAAAAGTCATTTTCGCTTCCTAAAAATAATCTGTTTTTTATTAGTTCCCTATAACTTTCTGAAATAAGTTTTATTTTTTTATTCTCACACAATAAATTTCTTGGATCCTCCACATAAGAGTAAATATCAAAGTTTGGGGTTGCAAGCATTAGTTTAAAATCATAAAATGTTGTGAATGATACTTTTATATTCTTGTTTTCTTTTAAGTATTTTATTATGTTTGAGGTTACAGCATCCCCATGAACAACAACAAAGTATTTTGGATTATTCACTTCTTTTTCTAATTCTAAGAATTCTTTAAGAGCAGAACTTTTCTTTGTTTTTTCTATTTCTCTATAAATTTCTTTTGAGCCAAAATTTTTATCATTAACAAGGTTTTCTAATCTATCAAAGAATTTTTGATTAAAATATTTTTCATTAGAAAACTCTTCTAAGGAATAATATTTTTCATTATAAAATCTCTTTGTTAGGACTCTTTGAAAATTTATTATTTCTTTTATAAAGTTTTTATTTTCTTCATAAACGCCAAGACCTTTATTATTGATGTCTCTTAAAAACTCATCAGCTCTTTTTCCAAGTATTCTTTTCATAGAAGCCATTGCAATAACTTCTTTTCCCTCAAAATTTATTCTTCCCAAGAACAAAGGTTCTACAACAGAATTGTTTGGTTTTTGTTTTAACTCTTCTGAAAATGCTTTATGAGCAAATTTTATGTCAAGATACTCTTTTATCATTGTTTCAAGTTCTTTTTCAGATTTAAGAATTTTACACTCAAAAACGTCTGTTGAAAATAGATCATCTTTTAGATGAAATGTGATTGAATGTTTTGTCTCTTTATCAAGAACATATTCTTTCTTATCAATTGCTTTTTCTATGAAATTTTTCCAATCGCTTGGTTTGTTTTTAAAAAAGCTTCTTAATAATAAGGAAGCAAGCTCACTTCCTTCTTCATTTGTATTCAATATAATTTTTTCAAGTTTATTCAGGTCAGAATCTAATTCTTTTGTTATCTTTGA
>JAWBOW010000012.1:0-20545 GCA_038825775.1 Candidatus Woesearchaeota archaeon
AGGGCTATTATTGTGAAGAGGAAGAAGTTAATGAGAGATTAAGCAAATTAATGAAGAGTGCTTTCAGAAACGTTTATGATGTTATGAAAAACAAAAACTTAAGTATGAGGGAAGCAGCTTATGTTGTTGCAATATCAAAGGTTGCAAAGGCAGTTGAGTTAAGAGGTTTTCAATAAAAATTTTATTTTAAAATTTTAAGGTGAGTATATGTTTAACTTTGCTTGTAAAAACATCTCAATGGAGGAGATTGTAAGGTGTGGTTTTAAGATAAACAAAACAGAGTACAAAGTTCTTTATCAATTGTTAAAAGCAAAGAATGAATTGACCATTAATGAAATTGCAAAGGAACTAAAAAAGAACAGAACAACTGTTCAAAAAGGCATAAAGGGTTTGTTAGAAAAAAGATTAGTTAGCAGAAGGCAAATGAATTTAGATAATGGCGGATATATTTATGTTTATAAGGCGAACGATAAGGAAAAGTTAAAGAATGATTTGTTGGGTATTATAAACAAGTGGAAGGAAGCAGTTGATGATGCTATTAAGAATTGGTAATATTTTTTACTTAAACTTTAAAAATTTTTTAGACTAGAATTTTTATTTTTGTTCTTGAATTTCTAGAATTTCTCCATAACCGATTAATCTATACCTATCACCAATCCTTCTAGAAATCGTGGCTCTTGAATTGCTGTAAGCACAAACAGGAATTATAAGCTTGCAAGTTATTTCCTCAGGACTTAATTTTATAACTGTTCCAACCGTTGCTGTTGAGTTAATATTAATCATTAATGTTTCTCCTTGTTTTATTGGCTCAACTAAAAGTTCGTCTTGAGCTCCAACAACCCTTTCTAAGAGGTGAAGTTTTAATCTTAAAAACTCTCTTATTGGAGGAGTTTTTCCTGGCAAACCAACAACATTACCTGCTAAGCTATCAGCTTTAACTATCGAAGGGTCTAATGTTGTTAGAACACCAACAGAACCTCCGGGTCCTACTTCTTGAACATCATAACCTCCTGTTTTTAATCCTACAATCTTTGTAATTAATGGTTGCCAAACAATCTTTCCATAACTCTCCACTTTTCTCCCTGGTTTGATTTCTATCTCATCTCCTATTCTTAAAACACCTTGTTTTAAAGCCCCTCCCAAAACACCTCCTTGAAGTTGAGAAGGTTCTGTTCCTGGTTTGTTAATGTCAAAGGATCTTGCAACAAACATTAATGGATCAGCATTTTTGTTTCTTTCTGGAACTTTAAAATATTCAACTATTGTTTTTATAAGAAGATCAATGTTTATGTTTTGATGAGCTGACACGGGTATTATTGGAGCATTCTCATAAACAGTTCCCCTCAAAAAATTTTTTATTTCTTTATAATTTTTTAGTGCTTCTTCTTTAGTAACAAGGTCTATTTTGTTTTGAACAACAATTATGTCCTTTATTCCTATTATTTGTAATGCTGTTAAGTGTTCTCGTGTTTGTGGTTGAGGGCATGGTTCATTTGCAGCTATTATCATTAGTGCATAGTCCATTATCGCTGCTCCTGAAAGCATTGTTGCCATCAAACTTTCATGTCCTGGAGCGTCTACAAAACTAACCTTTCTTAAAACTTCTGTTCTAACATTGTGAATTGGGCAGAATTCTTCTTTTGTATACCCTTCTACTCCTTGGCATAAAGGACATTTTCTGAATGTAACATCAGCATATCCTAATCTTATTGTAATTCCTCTCTTTATTTCTTCAGAATGAGTGTCTGTCCATTTTCCACTTAGTTTTTCTGTTATTGTTGTTTTGCCATGATCAACATGGCCCACTAGTCCGATGTTGAATTCTGGTTGTTTTTTTGCTTCTTCAACTCTTTTCTCATGTAATTCTTCTTTAGATATTTCTTCTCTCTTTTGAATTTTTGTTACTTCTTCTTGTGTTTTTTTCTCTAGAACTTCTGTATCTTTTTCTTTTTTCTTTCTTTGTTTTTTTTCTTTATGCTCTGTTTTGACTTCTTTTTCAATCTTTTTTTTAATTTTTTGTTCTTTGTTTTTTTGTTTTTTCTCTTTAGAATTTTTTTGAGAATTTGTTTTTTCTAACTCTTCAATATTATTGGAAATTTCAGCTTCTGTTGGGGTTATATTCTTTTTTTGCATTTTTGAATTCTTTACTCTTTATTTGTGCTTTCCTCTTTTTTCTCCTCTATTGGTTTTGTTCCATACTCTAAAATTTTTAAATTGATTTGAACTATCTTTGGATGTATTGTATTTCCACAAACTGTTTTTCTGACTTTTTTACCCTTCCCTTTTATTCTAAAGCCTACGCTTTTTCCAGAGCATATTCTCTTTCTTACAGGTCCTGAAATATCAGCTCTCATTGGAAAACCAGCATAATCAGAACCTCCTGTTATTTGAAATTTATATCCTGGAAGTGAAGGTATTTCAACAATATCTCCAATCTTTTTTCCCAAAAATATTGTTGCTTCTTTGTCCTTTACTTCTTTCTTATATGTTTTTTTGTTTTTTGGATCTGCAATACTCAGTTTAAATTCAACCATTTAAACCACCTTTTTCTATTTATTCTTAAAATAGAATATTAATAGTTGTATATAATTGCTTTAAAAAGTTTGTGTTTTATTTGAGAAACAAACATTCTTTATTTTTTCAAGATAATTTTTTTCTCCAAACAAAAGATGTAGATTGTTTATGATTTGTTGTAGTTCATTTCTTTTTTCTACAGGAATACTACAAATGCCCTTCTCTACATCAGAAATATTAAATTCTAATATTTTTATCCATCCGTTGTCAATCTCTGCTGAACGATTATGAGAAAAAATGAATAAATTTATCTTTTTATCAAGAGTAGACTCGTATTTTATTCGTTCAGAGCTAAGAATAATTTTTATCTTATTAAATTCTGTTCCGTAAAAATTCTTTAAGTATTCTAACAAATCAAATTTGTTGTATTTTATTATAAAACCCATTTTAGCCAAAAACCCAAATTTTGTTAATGCGTAGTAAGAATTTTTAAATGTTCTTAGAAGTTCTCTTTCTTCATCAGAAAGTTTTTTCTCTTTTCTCTTCCAAACATCATAATTTCTTGTTTTTAAGCAGAGCATTTCTTCAATCCAAAGAGCAAACCCTTCATAGTCTTCATAAATGTTTTTTCCCAGTCCTAAATTTTCTTCATTAACTTTTTTAATTTTTTTAATAAATTCTTCTATGTTTTCTTCTGATGAATTTTTTAATATTTCTCCTCCAAGTTTTGAATTCTCTAAAAATAAACCATGACCAAAATAGTTGTGAAATATTTCTGGAATTAAAAAATCGCTTCCCCCATAAACTATTGCAGAATACTCTTTTGGCAAATAAATTCCATTCTTATTTTTTTCAATATTTTTGTAATTGCAAAGTTCAAACCAATCCTTTTCTGAATAAATAAAAAGTTTTGATTTTCTAAGCTCCAAATTTAATTCGGATTTTACTTTTAAGTAAGCTTCTCCTAAGATTATTTCAAGATCTTCCATAAACAGACCTGCACATGATTATCTTTTAAAAAAAAGAAAAAAATTATAATTTTTAATGAGTTTTTTATTTTTTTATATAATGAAAAAATTCTACCCCCAAAAATAATGTGAATATTCTCAAATATAAATATTTTACTATAAAAAACAAAAAAAGAATTTAAAAATTAAACAAAAAATTTTAAATAATTTTTACTTCTTGAAATATGTCTGTAATATTTTAATTGCATCATCAATGTTGTTTTCATTAATGCCTATTATTTCTTTTATTTTTCTCTCTTCTGAATCCAAAATTATTTTTATTCCATTATTAGTGTTTGGAAATTTTTCCTTACTAAAAACGAGCATTCCTTTAAGATACTGATAGTTAAATTCTGTTTTTAATCTAAGATTTAATACTTTTAGTTCTCCTATATTTTTTAATTCCTCTAGAAGTTTTTTCTTATAAGCAAAATTTAGGTTTTTGTTCTCAAAAACATCATATATCTTTTCATTTATTTCTTTATCTTCAAAACCTGAATAATAAATTCTAAAATTATCGCTTAGTTCTAGCACTACTGCTTTCTTAGGATAGCAAACTTGTGAATTAAAGTATAACTCTACAATCTTTTTTTCCTTATCATAAACTGCTTTTTCTGATTTAAAGAGTTTTTGAAGTTCTGCATTTTCAAAGAACATTTTTTCAATTATTTTTCTTGATAAATCCGGATTTTCAGCGTATTCTTCCAAAAAATCCACGAGTTTTTTTGAATTTAAAATATGAGGGTCTAATTCCTCAAGAACTAATCCATAATTTTTTCCTTGAATGTCATTGATTTTTAAAATATAATCACTAATATAGGCATTTATTTCTGAGAGATACTCTATTATTTTTTCCCTTCTTAATCTTGTAAGATCAACATTTATCCTAAATTTGTTCTTATTCTCACTTTCAAAATTAATATTGATCAAAAGGTTATCGCCTGTAGGCTTCTTATAATCTAAAACCAAAGTGTTTTCGTCCTTTTCGTAGATGTTTATATTACCAATCCTCTTTTCATTAAAATCTTTTAAAACATCAAATAAATAGCCTTCTAAACATTTTACTTTGTCTTTAGTTATATTACTTATATTGTTGATAAGCTTTTCAATATTGTTTGAAAACTCTTGTATGCTTTCCTCAAGATTTCTTGCCATAAAAAACACCCTTATCATTTTATAGTAGTTTCGCTTTTTGAATGAAGAAGTTTTATATAAAACTTTCGATTGGTTGGTTTTGTAAATAAAATGAAATGACAACAATAGTTTTTTATATTCAAATTTTTTACGGGCTCTTATGGAAGAAGAACTTGATGAAGAGGTAATTGAGAATTACAAAAAAGCAGGAAGCATAGCTGCTAGAGCACTAGATTTTGGAAGGAGATTAGTTAAAGAGGGAGAATCTCTGGTTTTTGTTATGGATAAGATTGAAGAAAAGATAAAGAGTTTAGGGGCTGAAATAGCTTTTCCTGCTCAAATAAGCTTGAACAATATTGCTGCTCATTATTGTTCTGTTGATGATAAAGAAACATTTAAATTTGGTGATGTTGTTAAAATAGATATTGGAACCCATATAAATGGTTATATTGGTGATTGTGCATTAACAGTTTACATTGGGGATGATAAGAATATAAAAAATCTTTTAGAATCAGCAAGATCTGCTTTGGAGAATGCTCTTAAAGTAGTTAAACCAGGCGTAAGAATATCAGAAATAGGTAAGATTATTCAAAAAACAATTTCTTCTTATGGATTTTACCCTGTAAGAAATCTTTCAGGGCATGGTCTTGAAAGGTTTAACCTACATGCAGAACCATCTATACCAAACTATGATACAAATAATAATTTAATTTTGAAAAAAGATAGTGTTATTGCAATAGAACCATTTTCAAGCACAGGAGTTGGAATTGTTGGTGATTCTGGAAACGCAACAGTTTATTCTCTAATAAAAAGCAAACCTGTTAGGAATAATACAGCAAGAAAGATTTTAAGAGAGATAGAAAGCTATAATGGGCTTCCATTTACAACAAGGTGGTTTTATAAAAAATATCCAAAAATTTTGGTTGATAATGCAATAAGAGAATTCCTAAATAATGAGATGATTTATGAATACAAGCCATTAAGTGATATTGGAAAAGGATTTGTTGCTCAGTTCGAGCATACTGTGATTGTTAGGGAATCTAAGAATATAATAACAACCCTTCTTGAAGAATAAGATTTTTAAATAATTTCAAATCAAAATTTTTAATTTAACCTTGATTTTCTTGTGTTTGAGTTTCTTTAGAAGGAACTACCTTTTTGTTTAATTCAGAAATCCACATGTTTCCAATTCTTACTAGTTCAGTATTAAATGCGTTTGAAAGGCGGTATGTTTTTTTATAAAGATCATAATAAATTAATCCCATACTCTTCATAGGAGTTAGAATTCTATCATAAAATTGTCTTTTGTTATAACTCAGCTTAACCTTTTTTCCAGTAAAAGGCTCCCTGTCAATAACAGTAACTAATTTTCCTTCGTGGAGTTTTGTTGCAAAATCAGACATTTCTGGCTTTGTTAGTTCTCCTTTGTGTAACTTCATTTCCCTTACAAGCGCTTTTGCAACTATTATTTGTTGTTCTGTTGCAAATATTATCTCGTATATATCCTCTGGAAGATTAAATCTATCAAATAGTATTACCATAAAAATACACCCCCTAAAATTTCTGTTAAAACAAACTAATATATAAATTTTATTATTTTCTATATTGATTTATTTTTAGCATAGATTAGTTTTATAAAAATAGGAAAAGATATAAGCAAGATAAAATATTTAACTACTAAAAAGTGCTAAAAAATCAAAAGATTTATAAACTATAATTCTATACTTTTTGTCAGGGAATAAGTTAAAACTGGGGGTGTGTATGAAAAGATTTGTTTTTATTTTGCTAATAATCGCATCATTTTTTATAGGACTATTATTAGGAGTTGTTTTTAGAGGACACTCTCTTAATAGTCAAATGGATTTTATACAGAATAATGAAAACTCAAAAAAGAATTATTATGACAATATATCAACAACTTGTGATATAAACAAAACTTGTTCTGAAACTTTAAGCCCTGTTAACATAGATGATAATGAAAATTCGAATATTGTAATTATAAAAGATAGTTTAAAAAATTTAAAGGGACCTAGTGATAGGATAAAAGAGAACCAAATTCAGGTCTTCAATGATAAAGTAATAATTTATTTACAAAATCCAGAATGGGCTTCTTTCACTCCAACTGGTTCTATGGAGCCTGTTTTGAATGAATATGCTAATGCAATACAAATTGTTCCAAAATCAGAAGAAGAAATAAAAGTTGGAGACATAATATCTTATGAGTCAGAGTATGCTGACGGAATAATAATACACAGAGTCATTGATATTGGCTATGATAAATATGGTTGGTATTGTATTGCTAAAGGTGATAACAATCCTAAAAAGGATCCTGGAAAGATAAGGTTTTCTCAAATAAAGAGAGTTCTTGTTGCTATAATTTATTAACTATCAAGAAAAATTTATAAATTTTAAAAAAATAAAAATAATTATGCTTAACTTTGTCTTGAAGTCAAAATTAAGATCAAAGGATAAAAGTAAGAAAGAAGATAAAAGTTTTACTTATGGAAGGTGTGATATCTGCGGCACAGAACTAATTAAAGTTGGAGAAAAATTGATAGGAACAACAAAATACATTTTGTTGAAATGCACAAAATGCAACAAGCAGATAGCAAGAGACATAGAAAACCTAGAGTGAAATGTTATAATTCGTGTTTTTTTCCTTGAGAATATCTTCAAAGCATTTTATTTTTCTAAAATAAAAATTATAATTTAAAAAATCATTTAAAAATAAATTTTTGTTGTTTTTATAATACTCTCTAATGATAATTAATGGTAATATTTTTATGTTTTTTATTCCGGAGTTATCATAAAAATTTTTTATTAGCAACAAATCTGTCTCGCTATCACCTACATAAATAAGATTCTTCTTAATATCCATTCTTTCAATTAACCTTTCAAGAACTCTGTAATCAGGTTTCATAAAATCATAACTTGAGTTATGAATAACAAATTCTTTTCTTATTTTAAGTCCAATTTCT
This sequence comes from Candidatus Woesearchaeota archaeon, assembly GCA_038825775.1. GTDB lineage: Archaea > Nanobdellota > Nanobdellia > Woesearchaeales > WAPY01 > JAWBOW01. The sequence goes on from JAWBOW010000012.1 coordinate 7,634, forward strand.
CGTTCTATTTTTTTGATTTCTGCAAAAGCTATCTCTTTTTGACTTTGAGTTATTATTCCAATTTTAACACCAGCTTGTGATAGAAATTTAAGAGTTTTAACATCATCATATACCTTTAAATTTTTTATTCTATTCTCTAGAATGTCTTTTTGCTTTTCAATTTTATGGTAAGTATCCCAAAATAAATCTTTATCAAACAATTTTGATTTTTTATTATAAATCTCTTTAATTATTTCCTCCCTTCGAGGATTATAAAATAAGTCTTCAGCAGTTATTTTATCAATCTCTTCATTTTCATTTAACAATCCAATTTCTCTAAAAACCTTAGTGAAGAGTAAAGAACAATAGTCCCCACTAACACTAACAAGAGTTCCGTCTAAATCAGAGATTATTGCTTCTAATCCGCAAACATTTTCTTTAATATTACTATTCATTTTGTTACTACTGAGAAGATTAAAAAATTTTTAAAACTTTCGATTAAAAATAGATTAAAAATATTTTAAATAGAAAATGTAATTGAATGAAGAAAATTTTTGAAGAAGTTACTTATTGTTTATAAAATCGTCTATTACCTTTTTCAAATAATGCTTTGGAGCGAAACCAACAAAATTTCCAACAAGATTTCCATCCTTAAAGAATAAAAGTGCTGGAATTCCTTTTATTTTATACATTTGAGTAAGTTCTGGATTTTCTTCAGTATTTATTTTGTAAAATTTTAGTATTCCATCGTATTCTTTAGATAGTTCTTCAAGAACAGGACTTAATGCTTTGCATGGATTACACCACTCAGCCCAAAAATCAACCACAACTGGAATTTTTGATTCTAAAACCTCTTTTTTGAAAACCTCGTAGTCAATAATTTTTGATTGTTGCATATTTTTTTATAAAAATATGTTATTTAAATAGGTGACGGTTGTGTTATTACTAACTCCATACTCACAAAAATAATTAAGAATTCACAAAGGTGCGATTTTTGACAACTCTTTATCAATATCTTTAGTTAGAAAATCTGCTTTTTTCTCAAGTTCTTCAATACTAAAATCTTCAAGTTCTTTACCTTCAAAACTCTTAAGAAGTTTTTCAATACTGTTAAAGAATACTTCTGAGATTAATTCCTTCCTCTCTGAGAGTTTTTCAAGTTCTTTTAGCTTTATCAATCTTTTATCCCTTATTATTAATCTTTTACTAATCTCTCTTAAATTTCTAAAACTCTTCTTCCTATACTCTACTATCTTTGAAATTCCAAAAATAAGTTTTGCATTGGGTATTATTTCTTGTTCTGAAAGTTTTAGAATAACTTCTTTGTTTTCAAGTTTTAAGAATTCCCTTTGCTTATCAATAATCTCCAAGAGCTCAAGAATAGATTCTTGAATGTTCTCTCCTTTTAACTCCTCTATAAAATGTTCTAAACGATAGTTTAGTTCTTGATAAAAGTCAGCTTCTACAATTAAATCTTTAAGTATTGACTCAATATTTTCTTTAGCATGTATGTTCTCTTTTTTTTGCAAATTTAACTTTTCAACTGAAAGTAATATGTTTTTTATTAAGTAAATTTCTAATTTTAGAACTCTTAATTTTTTCTTAACCTTATCATTCAAAGAACTTAATTTTTTAGAGTATTTTGCTATTGAAAATGCTAGAGCAACGCTTAAACTCTTATTCTTGTTTAGAATCTCTTTTATATTTTCTGCCCATTTTTCATCCTTGCTATTAATAATGTGATTTTTCTTTGATTTTTTCATTTCTTGAATATATTTCTTTATTAAAGCAACTAATATATTTATTATTCTTTGTTCTTCAATTAGTGCTTCCCTTATATCAACCTGAATCAAATTACTAAGCATAGTAATACTTGTAAAATGTTTTTGTATTTAAAACTTTTATTAGAAATTCACAAGTAATAAAAAACTATTTTATACTTGATACAATAAATTTTTTGCCATCAAACCTTCCTGATAGTGTTATATTGTTTTTGTCATTAAAAGAATAATTTTTAAAATTATTCAATAAACTCTCTTTGAATATAATCGCGTCAATGAAATCACAAACTTCTAATTTGATTTTTACGATTGAGTTGTTATCTAAAACAGATTTTATTTTGCCAGATATTAATATTTCTTCTGATTCATCATTTTTTATTTTTGATATAATTAAATCATTGTTTTTTGGTTTTGAAAGCTCAAAAAGAATTATTATGAGAAGAAGTCCTATCAAACTAACAAGAAAGGATGTTTTTATTATTAACTTTTCATTTACTCTCATCTTAACTTACAATGGTATTCCCTTTTCTAAAAATCCTTCTTTTATTATGTATTCGACTATAAAGAATTCAATTAATTCTTGACTAAAATCTTGTAAAGTTCTTTTAAAATCATCGTATGATTTTACATCTTGAAATACAGCTTCGATATAATATTCGAAATCATCACTTATTTTGTAAGCGTTATTAATGTTTTCTTTTTCCAAAAAATGCAAGAGTTGAGCTTTCTTCTCTTTTACTGTTTTTATTAGGAAAATCACATTCAATTTGAAACCAAGTTTTGAAAAGTCAACAATACAGGAGTATTTTTTTACTAACTCTTTATTTAATTTTTCAACATTATTCATTAAGGTTGAAACGTTAAGTCCAGTGCTCTTTGATATCTCTAGAAAACTCATTCTAGCGTTTCTTCTCAAAGCACTCAATATTATAAGATTTTTATTAATCTTGTTTTTTCTTTTCATTTTTACTTAATAATTAGAATTATGCTTTTTAAAAGCTTTAAATAAAAAAAAGCGGAATTGTTTCGAAAAAGCAAAATTTATAAATAACTTATTTTTACCAAAGAACAGGATAAGCTGGTCTTAAAAGGCTTGCTTATACCAGAGCTTGAATAAATCATTCTGCTCTGGTTTTATTAATTATTATTGAATATAATTAAATGAAAAGTATGAGGTGCTTTTTATGGCAAGAATGTATTCAAGAGCAAAGGGAAAAGCAGGTTCAAAAAAACCTTCAAAATCAAGTTTGAGCTGGATAAGATATAAGCCAAAAGAGATTGAGATGTTGGTTGTAAAGTTAGCAAAACAAGGTGAGAGTTGTTCAAAGATAGGACTTATTTTAAGAGACACTTACGGAATTCCATCAACAAAACTAGTTTGTGGAAAGAGCATACTTCAAATACTCAAAGAAAAGAATATTGCACCTGAGATTCCAGAAGATCTTGTTGCTTTGATGAGAAAGTATGTTAAAGTTAAAAAACATTTAGAGGAAAACAAGCATGATTATACTGCAAAAAGAGGACTTCAAATAACAGAGTCAAAGATTTTTAAGTTAATTAAATATTATAAATCTGTTAAAAAACTTCCTCCTGACTGGAATTTCGACATAAACAAGATAAAGGTTTATACACAATAATCCCTTAGAATATAATCTTAATAATTTTTATAATAATTTTTACAATTTTGGTGGTTTGATGATTTTGACAAGCAAAGGAGAAGAGTTTGAGGACTCTGCTAATTCAAGCATTATCGAGTTTAAAAAAGCATGCAAGGAAATTGCTCAAGAATTTAAGAAGATACCAAAATCAGAAAACATAAGAGTTATTTCCCACTTAGATGCTGATGGAATTTCATCTGCTGCTCTCATAGTAAAAGCCTTAAACAGAGAAAACAGACCTTATTCTTTAACAATACTTCAACAAGTAAAATCAGAAGATGTTAAGAAGTTTTCTTTGGAAGAAGCAAAAAATTTTATTTTTACTGATTTGGGCTCTAATCAAATTTCTCAATTTTTGAATAATTTTAACGGAAAGAAGGTGTTTATTTTAGACCATCATCAACCAGAAAATTCTAAGAATGTTTTTGATTTTGATCTTTTAAAGAGTAGAGGAATATATCATTTAAACCCCCACTTATTTTCAATAGATGGTTCAAGCCAAATATCTGGCTCAGGAGTAAGTTATTACTTTGTTAAAGAATTAAATAGTGAAAATGAAGATTTAGCCCACATAGCACTAATTGGAACTTTAGGTGATATTCAAGAACCATCAGAATCTATTCTTAATTCTGAAATTTTAGAACTTGCTAAAAAACATAAAAGAATAAGCGTTACAAAAGGATTAAAGGTTTTTGGTGCTCAAACAAAACCCCTTCATATGGCTTTAGTTCAAAGCACAGAAATATATATTCCAGGAGTTACTGGTTCTGAATCAGGTGCAATTCAATTCTTAAAACAAATAAACATTGAACCAAAAGAAGGCAATAGGTGGAGGAGAATAATCGATTTGAGTGAAGAAGAACTAAAAAGATTAGTTGAAGGAATTATAATGCTTAGATTAAACGAAGAAAATCCTGAGGACATAATAGGGGATATTTATTTGCTTAATGACGAGGAAGAAGGTTCAACTTTGAAAGATGCTAGGGAGTTCGCTACTGTGTTAAACGCTTGTGGAAGATTAAATAGGGCTTCTTTAGGAGTAGGAGCTTGTCTAGGAGATAAAAGACTAAAAAACATGGCTGTTGAAACATTAAAGGATTACAAGAAAGAAATCGTTTCAGCCCTTAAATGGTTTGAGCAGAATAGAAATTCAAATAATGTTATCCAAGAACCTGGCTTTCTAATAATAAATGCAGAAGATAAAATACTTTCAACAATAATAGGAACTGTTGCTTCGATAATTTCAAAATCAGGTATTGTTCCAAAGAATACTTTTGTTGTTGCAATGGCTAGAATGATGAATGATTACACAAAGATTTCAATAAGATATTCTGGTAATAATTTAAAGGACGAAGATTATAATTTGAAGGAAATAATTTCAAGAGTTATTGATGATTTTGAAGGAGAAGCAGGCGGCCATATAAATGCAGCAGGAGCTTATATTCCAGTTAGCCAAGAAAGTATGTTCATAGAAAAATTAAGAGTCGTTTTAAGAAGATTTGCTCTCGAGGAGAAAATCGATTAAATTGCTTAAACAAATTTTTGTTTTTAAACTTAAGTGTTTTATTTTTTAGTTTAAACAAAAAATTTATAAATAAAAGGTTTTTTTAAAAAAAAGAAAAATATAAAAATGTTTAAATATTTTAGAAAGTTAATAATATAAAGATTATAAAAAAGTAAATATTTATAAATAACCTAAAAATACTTAATTAATAAAAAAGATTTGTCGACGAGTTTCAAGATTTAAATAAAAAACTTGCGAGGGGGTTGTCATGGAAAATAAAAAGGTTTTCAACATCATCTTTAGAATAAAACCAGCAATGCTCTTAATTGAGTTAAAAAATGCAAAATCAGAAATATATGCTTCTTCTATTGCAAAAACAATAGATTGCACATATTCTCATGTTGTTAAAATTTTGCAAGAAATGCAAAAGGCAGGACTTGTTAATTTTGAAAAACAAGGAAGATTAAAACTCTTAACTCTTACAAAGAAAGGAATGGAAGTTGCCAATTCAATAGAAGCAATAAAAAACATGCTTCAATAAAATTTTCAAAAAAATTTTCTAATAAAAAAATTTAGTATTATAAAAAATTTTATTCTAAGAATTCTGCATCATCTACAATACCATCAGAATCGTAGTCAATACCTTCAACTATTTTAGCAGTGATTTTTGGATTGTATATATTACCTGCGGTAACTTTATCAAAATGCTTCAGTATTGCAACTATAGCAGCCCTTGTTCCAGAATATCTTTTTCCTGCAATCACAAAAACATTTGCGTCCTTATTAAAAGGATTCTTTGCTTTTACTATTATCCCATTTTCCTCTCCATAATAATACTTGCCAGATACTGAAGAATAAATATTCCAGTTTCCATCCTTACTAAACCTTACAGGAAGTTTATCATTTATTTGCTCACAAACCCTATTAACAACAGGTCCTCCTATAAGTATGAGGTTTTGCTTTAAATCCTCTTCTTTTACTTCAGTATCAAGTTTAACATTCAAACCAGGAACATAATTCAAAAATGTTCCTAAGAAAAGAGCAAGATCTATACCATAATAACCATCTCTGCTCCTTGCTTTTTCAGGACCATGAGGATCAGGACTTCCAACTATAATCCTAGCATTTAATTGTCCATCTTTTATGAAATCCTCAAGGAAACTACTTTCTCCCCTAATTTGAACTATCTTTTGTGCTTGCTCAAATTCTTTCAGCTTAAAAAAGAATGCTGGCTTTTCAACACCATATATTTTTGCAATAGAACCGGCAATTTCTTTGCTGCTAATTACTTTTATAAAACCTGCCCTTTCAAGATTTCTTATGTGATAATACACCTTTTGCTCATGAACTTTTAGTTTTTTTGAAATCTCAACAGGATAACTTGGTTTTTCAGCGATTGTTTTTAAAATCTTAAGTGCAAGTTCAGAACCTATTGCTTTAAACATTCCTGGTTTTATTTCTTTTACAGGCAAACTGAATACTATGTTCTTTTGCTTATTAACTATAAACATAAATTTTTTGTAAAAAATTCTGCTTTATAAATCTTTTCAGGAATTTTATTATTAATTAAAAATAAAAAACCGAAATAATTTCGTAAAAATAGAAGAAACTATTAAAAAGACAAAAATTGAGAAAATAATTTATGATAAAACACTATGACATGAATGATAAAGAAGAATCCTATAAAGATTTCCTAAACGAAAACCAATTTAAACTAGCAAGAACAACATACTTGATACTGCTTGGAATAATCCTATTCTTATTTTCATTCCACCTGTTTAAAATATACGATTTCAGGATTGACAAGTTTTCTTATTTTATTACTATTCTCTTATTCTTAATCTTAATAATTCCATTAGTCACTTATTTTAAGGCATTTGGTTTGGTCGAAGTGAGAAAGGATACAAGGGTTATGGAAAAGAAGAAAATAAATAAAAAATAAATCATTCTCTTTGGTGTAAAACATAGCCAAATGCCTTTTGTATTCTCTTATAAAAATTTAACTTGGTTTGACTTTTAGAATCCTTACGTTCTTTTAAGAAAGATATCTTATCTTCAATAAGCACTCTAAGTTCCTGCTCGTGTTTTTTTATTTCAGAAAAAACTGCTGAACTCAATTTCTTTAGATTATTTTGAATATTGTCAATTTTGTTCTCAAATTCTTCTATTATTTCTTGCAGAGATACATAGTCAACATTTAATGAAAAACCTTCAGAATTTAATTTTTTTAATGAGTAATTAATTCCAGAACAGCAGAGATTTATTATTAAAACAGCTTTGTATAACTCCTCCCGATTTTCTTCAAGATTTTGTAAAAATTCTTCAGAATTATTAAGATTGTAATTTAAACTTTCATAAAGCTTGAAGTATTTTTCAAGCACATTTATTTCTATTTCTAACTTTTCAAACAACGAAAAATTCAACTTTCTTTCTTTTACAATCTTGTTTATAAAACACGAAACAGCAGTGTTTGAATAACCAACGCCTTTTAAGAGATACTTTATATTTTCTCTTATACCTATTTCATTATTATTCGCTATTAAAAGATATATAAGTTGTAAATTAATTATGTCTTCTAAAGAATTATTATAGTTAAGGTTGTTGTTTATTTTGCTGATTTTTTCTGCTTCTTTTAAGTATTCTAATTTAGCATCTATAAAGTACTGTTCTATTAAAAGACGAGCTTGAAACCTATTATTTAAGCTTTCATTATTTTTTTTAACATACGCATAAGCAATTTCAAAATTCTTTTTTATTTCTTCTTTACTAGAACAATCTATTTTTATATAACAAGTTAATTCATTATTTGCATGCTCTTCAATTTTACATATTGAATTATAAAAATTATCAACTTCCTCTTTGTTTATTTCGTAAAGATCTTGAAATTTCTCTTTGTAGTCTTCAATCCTCTTTTTCAGTTTGTTGTTAAGGACTTTTAATTTTTCAAGATTATAGTTCCTTATAGAGGTTTCTAATTCAGGTAACCAGCTCATAAAGAAAAGTTTAACTTAACAGTTTATAAATTTTTCTTTTTTGAGTAGTAACTTAATACTAGTTTTTTTAATCCTTCAATATTCCTTAAGGTTGTATTTTTTATTAGGAACTCCCTATAAGAATCATTAACCCTAACACCAAACATTTCAAATGAAGACTTCAACTTTCCATAAAGTTTTTTTCCCTCAGAATCGGTATCAGTTAATATTATAACTTCTTCTTCTTGTGCTAAATCCTCAACAAATTTATAAAGAGCACCTTTAAGAACAACAACATTTTTAACTCCAAAAGATTTAAGAGCTTTTTTATCTTTTAAGCCCTCAACTATAATCTTTGATTTTTCTTTCTTAAGAGAACCAATCCAGTCAAGGATTGTTTCCATAATCTTAAAGTAAATCAACTACTATTTATATTTATCTATGTTAGTTATCTTAACCACTATACATTAGCCCTAATAAGGTTTTTAAATAACTTACATCTTACATTATTTCATGCTAACAATAGCAGACACTCTAAAATATTATAAAAGAATCGATATTGAAAAAGAACTTATAAGACTAGCAAAGGATAGGGAAGTTGCAGTAAAGTATGGAGAAAAAGGATTTGGTCCGAGACCAGACACTTTAAAATACGAGAATGATGTTTTGGAAGTTGTAAGGAACAGAGCAACTAGTTTTCACGCTTCTGAAGAGCTTTGGAAAAACCCTATGATGCTTTCAAAAGACATGAAGCAATCAGAACTTGATGAGTTAAGAATCGGTTGGGATTTAATCATTGACATTGACTGCCATTTTTTAGAATATTCAAAAATAGCTGCCAATTTGATAATTGAATACTTAAAAAAATTTGGAGTTAAAAGTTACAGTTGCAAGTTTTCAGGCAATAAAGGATTTCATATTGGAATACCATTTGAAGCTTTTCCAAAAAAAGTTCAAGGAGTTGAGACAAGATTAATGTTTCCAGAAGCCCCGAGAAGAATAGCTTTGTATATTAAAGAATTAATGAAAGAGGAGCTTGGATCAAGAATCTTAAGTTTTGAGAAAAACGATTTTAATAAAATCATCTCGAGAGTTGAAAAAACAGCAGAAGAAATAACCTTCTATGTAAGAGATAAATTTGGAACAAGAATTCCAAAATTAAATGTTGAGCCATTCTTGCATTTAGACACAATATTAATCTCTCCAAGACATTTGTTCAGAATGGCTTATTCATTACATGAAAAATCAGGATTAGCTTCTATAGTAATTGATCCTGACAAAATACTTGAATTTAAAATAGAAGACGCAAAACCAGAAAATGTTCAAATCCATAAAAAACTATTCTTGGACAAAAGTTCTGTTGAGGAGGAAGACGCAAAAATTCTTCTAATACAAGCTCTTGATTTTACAAAAAACATTGATCTTGAAAAAAAAGAAACAGAATATTTAAAAAAAGAAGAAGAAAAAGAAGAAAAGGTTGAATTTATTATTAATAGTCCAATAACACAAGAGTTTTTCCCTCCTTGTATAAACAAAATATTGAATGGTTTAGAAGATGGTAGGAAAAGATCTGTTCTAATACTCCTAAACTATTTTTCTTCTCTTGGATGGAATTATGAAGATATTAGAAACTTATTGCTTGATTGGAACAAGAAAAACAAAGAACCGTTAAAAGAAAATTATATTATATCACAGGTTAAATATCATATGAAGAATAAGGAAAAAATACTCCCCCCTAATTGTGATAATATCAATTATTACAAGGATATTGGAGTTTGCAATCCAGATCACCTCTGTGAAAAAATAAAAAATCCTGTAAATTATTCAATAATAAAGTTAAAAGCAGTTAGGAAAGAAGAAAAAAAGGTTGGCAAGAGGAAAAGAAAATCAGAAGGAAAAAAGAAAAACAAGTAAAAACCGTATTAGTTATTAAACACTCCTTAAGAAAAAGGTTTTTAAGAAATTCAAAGCTTGAGAGAATATCCAAAAATAATTTTAGAACAAATTATGGGTTTGAAAAGAGGGTTTTAAAAATGAGTTAAAATAGGTTTTAAATAACTTCTTAATATTTGTTAAAATGTTGTTTTTAGAAAATTTTTTATTAGTGGGCCCGCGGAGATTTGAACTCCGGACCGCTCGATAACCAAATTTTTATAGTAAATTTTTTTATCAGTCGAGTGCTCCAACCAGGCTAAGCTACGGGCCCAAAAAAATAACGCCCCCGGCCAGATTTGAACTGGCGACCTCACGGTTAACAGCCGTGCGCTCCAACCACTAAGCTACAGGGGCTTAAAAAACTAAAATTCTAAAATAGTGTTTAAGAATTTATTTATAAAGATTACTAAAAATTAAAAAATAAAAACAAAAAATTACTCAAAAAACTCTAATTCTTTAACCCTATCAAAGGTGTTCTCGTCAACAACAACAATCTTTTCATCACTCAAAATGTACAGGTAATCATTTATATAAACTGCCCTCCTAACATTGTTCATACTGATTGATTTTTTAAGTTCTAATTTATTGTTTGAATAATACATAACCACCTTTTGATCCTGGCAAGAAAAATATTTCGTGCTTTCTATCAATCAAAAATGCTCTGTGAGTGTTTAAGATATCGCTCCAATACTCTGAAAGGACAAATTTATCAACTTCTGATGGCTTTTCTACATTGCTAACATCAAACAATGAAACCTTGATTTCAGAACCTTCTTTTCCAATTCCCAAAATGAAATTATCATTTATTGGGTGTAAGTACGAACTGTAACCAGGAATTTTTAGTTCTCCTTTTATTTCTGGTTTTTCAGGATTTGACAAGTCCATTATGTAGAATGGGTCTGTTTCTCTAAAGGTAACTACATAAGCTTTATCACCAATGAATCTTACAGAGTAAATTCTTTCTGTGAGTCCAAAACTCTCTGTTTTTCCAACAACTTTCAAGTTTTCATCTAAAATGTAAATTGCGTTTTCAGAGTCACCACTCCATGTTTCTCCAATAGTTACTGCTATTCTAAAATAATTGTTGTATTCGTCCATTGAGAATTGATTTAAAACTTTACCAGGAATATCTGTTGTTTCTTTGAATTCTAAATCATTAACACTTATTTTTGCAATTCTTGTTTTATAAATCTCTTTTTTGTTCTTTTTAGTGTAATCATTCATTCTGTTCTCAAACTCTAATCTTTTATCTTCATCAAAAGAAGCTAAGTAAGAACTCAATAATAGGGATAGTTCGTTCATCTTTGAACTTTCTGAGATCTCATAAGAATCAAGTTTTTCAACCCTTGAAATAAAATTATTATCAAAGTAATCCTTGTTTTCAAGTATAAAGTTCTTTGTTATTTCATAGAATGTCTTTTGGTAATGAATTGTTATGAATAAATTATTTTCTGACATATACACTTGTGTGTTATAAGAAGGTGCTAAGAATGTTGTTTCATCTTCAATCTCTCCTGTTTCCGGATTAATTTTTAAAACAAAATAACTTGTTTCTAACGGAATTGTTGTTCTTGGATAATAAATATTAGTGCATTTAACACTAAATCCTTCTATTGGACTCAACAAGCATTTTCCTTCTTCAGGATAGAAGTAGTAGAGATATTTTCCAAGAATAACATAAAGTTTATTATTATACATTCTAGCATCTATAAAGTATGAAGAATTATATTTTAAATTCCATTTTTTCTCATAGGTTGACTTTGAGAATGCTCTTATTCCATCGTTTCCTAAAACTATTATTGAGTTGTCTGTTAATAACAAATTCCCAGTATAATTTATTTTGTTTTTTATTGATAAACTCTGAACTGGTAAAGCATTTATTACAAAGGTGTTTCTTTCATAGTAATTTGGTGGCATTATATAATCAGGTCTTCTTTCCAAAATAACAGGCCTATACCAACGCTCTATTGAATAATAAATATTATTACCGTCTGTTTTTACAATATCAGGCTCGTCAATTCCTAAAACCTGAATGTTTGTTTCTGAGTATCTTTCAGGAGTTTCTTGAACATAACTTTCTGACATATCTTTTGACATGGCAACTGGTTCTGCTATTGATTTTGTTTGTGCTGATATTTGAGTTCTTACAGCTCCAAAATAGTAATATCCTGTTGATTCTCTTGAACTCAAAACTTCATAAAATTCCCTTGGTGAGGAGAATTTTTTAAAACTTGAATCCTCTTGTTTTGCAACTGTTTGCTCTGGACTTGGTTGTAATAGCAAAAATAACATTATTGCTGCTAAAACAATAACTACAATTAAAATTCCAATCATTAATGGTTTTGTATTTTTCATTTTTTCACCTCAAAACAAAATAAATTTTTTTAATAATTTTTTAGTTTTTATTATAATATAACAACTGATTAATGTTACCTTATATAAAAACATTATTATAACTTCAAATAAAATTGAAGTTATCAAAATTTTAAATTCAAGAGTAAGATATTTAAGCACAAACACATTTTTCTATTTTTATGAAGGAAGCAATGTTTTATAATGTTATAAAGAGAGAAGGTTTTGAGAATTCTGTTAACTGCAAGTTATGTCCTCATAATTGCTTTATACAAAATAACGAGTATGGTTTCTGCGGAGTGAGAAAGAATATTAATGGGAAGCTATATTCTTTAGTTTATAAAAAACCTGTTTCTTTGAATGTTGATCCTATTGAAAAGAAACCTTTATATCATTTCTTGCCTGGAAGTTATTCTTTTTCTATTGGAACTTTTGGTTGTAATTTCTCATGCTTAAACTGTCAGAATTTTGAGATTTCAACAGTAAAAAAGGGTTTTGCAGAAGAAGAATTAAATTTTATTAAAGATGTTGAGCCGGAGGAAATTGTTGAGATGGCAAAGGAACATAATTGTGAAAGCATATCATACACTTATAACGAACCAACTGTTTTTTACGAGTATTGTTTTGATACTATGAGAATAGCTAAAAGGAACGGCTTAAAGAATGTATTTGTAAGCAATGGCTATATTAATGAAGAGCCGTTAAAAAAAATAATCCCTTATTTAGACGCT
>JAWBOW010000013.1:0-19781 GCA_038825775.1 Candidatus Woesearchaeota archaeon
AACAAAGGTTGCTGAATAAAGAATACAATAAAAACTCTGAAGACGAAGAAAATGAGATAAGGAAGCTGGTTATGGGTATTAATTTTGATTTCATTATATTTTCTGATAAAATCTTTGATAAATTATTAGAAATTTTTAAGAGCGATGAAAGGTTCGAAGACAAAAAAATTTTGAGATCTGAGCAAATTCAAATTATTTTTGATAATTTAAAAGACTATATAATAAAATTTTACTATCCCACTCTTATAAGTTTACAAATTTATTTAAACGATGATAAGCTTACTGTTTTTGATTTCTCAAAAATAAAACCTATATCAGAATGTTTTTTAAGAGGAGTTAGAGAACAAGTAGTTGGTTTGCCTAAAGAATATAAAGAAAGTTTAGTTTATCATATATCCAAAACCTTTGAACAAATGCTTTATAGCGACCTTGAAGACAAAATAAGAAATTTTATTGAGAACAAATTTGATAACACAAATTTAAGAGAGAAAATTATTAGAGAATATGAAAATTATTTAAGTATTGTCGTGAATGATGATAAAAAATTTAATTCAGATAGCTCCGAGTCTGATCTTTTTATAGATAGAAAAGATGAAATATTAAGTGATACAATAAGTAGTGTAATAGTTTTAGGAATAGAATACAGAGCAAAAATTCTTAAAGGATTACGTAAGTTTATTAAGAGTAAAGAAAATAGCAAAAATGAATACATAGAAAAAATTGTAGAGAAAATTTTTAACAGATTGAATAAAGAGTACTTATCTTTTGTCAATTATGAAGAAAAAGAAGAAAGAATTGTAAGTAAAGATACCAATAAATACTTAAAAATTTTTAAAGAAAATTATTTTAAATTTTACCAAAAAGATATAATACATTTAAGAAGATTCATAAGTCATCACTTATCTTTATGTCTCAAAGAAAATAATTTTTTAACTCTTAATGAGCTTCACTCTTTATCAGATGGTGTTATCGCATTTTTAAGATCTGAACTTCTAAACACGTACACAAAAACCATATATGAAATAATAAAGAATGATGAGCAAGAAAGAAAAGAAGTTTTAGATTATGTTATAACTAACAACCAACTTTTAGAAAAAATCTTGAAATCTAAATACAAACCTTTAGAAACAATAAGCAACGAATTTAAAGATCATGATTACAAAAGTATGATAGAAAAAAATAGGATATTACCTCTATATCAACTATCAATAGATTTTTTGAATATTGTTTTGCTTAGTGAATCGCACTAATTCAAAAAAATAAGAAAAATAGTTTAAAATTTTGTATTCTTTATTTTTTCTTTTGGTATTTATCCATATTAAATTTTTGCTCAGCTTCTTGAATCATGTAAGCCATCATCATCTCTGTTAATGAATAATTATCTTCATTCATAAAATCCTCAGGATTCTCTTTTTTGTCAGACCATACACTTTGATTTAAATAATTAATAAATGTTTTAACATAATGTGGTTTCTTTTGTGGATCTTCAAGCACGTCTTTTATTTTAAATTGTATTACTTCTTGATGATGCCTAAATAAACTATTCTTAAAGAGGTTTATAAGATCTGTAATTGCTTCATTATCTAATTTGTTATCATGCCTTTGCATTATTCTCTTTATATTTTCAATACTTAAACCAAAAACTTTGTATACAATCTCACTTACAAGAGGTGCTTTTTCAGGATTCTTTATATAATTTTGAAGTTCTTTTTCTAGTTCTGGAAGATAATATTTTAGTAATGCCACTTGTAAAGTTGAATATATTTCTTCTATCGTCTTTGGTTTTTTTGATTCATCTTGAGGATTCAATACACTTCTTATTTCTCCCTCTAATTTACTTCCTGTTGTGTAAGCATTATAAAGAATGTTTTCTAAAGACTTAGGATTAATATCTGCTGTTGAATTTTGAGCATTTTGTATATTTTTATTTTCATCAGGCATTTTCACTCACCTTTTAAATTTTATTTTTATTTTTTTATTCTTTAATAGTTATTTTTTATCTTGTTATTTATTTTATCGCATTATTATTTAAACCTTTTGCTAGTTTTTACATTTTAGATGTTTTATTTTTGATTTTTTAATTTTAAATTTGTTATTTGTCAATATTATTATTATAATTTAAATGCAATTTTAAATTTAATCCTTCAATTATTTCTCTATAATGTTTTGGAAGTTCTGGCTCTTTTTCTATAAGTCCAAATTGGTAAAGTATTTTTTGTTTGTAATAATTTAACTCCTGAACTAACTCTTCTTCTTTTTCATACTTTGTATTATATTGAAGTATAATTTTAAGATGTTGTTCTTCTTTTGGTAAAAATTCGACTCTTATTGTAGCAGCACCTTCTCCACTAATTGGTTCTTCTGTTATTTCATAAGCAGTATAAAGTGAATCTTCCAATTCCTCTTTTGAAGGAGCCTTATTTTTATAATCATAGTATTCCTTTAACTTGTTAATAAAATTCTCAAAGTCCTGTGTGCTTATTAAAATCTTTCTTCCACTATTTTTTGCAAGACGAATGTAATTATCCTTTTCATTTTTTCTAACTTCAATATGTTCTTTGTAATTTTCATTTAATCTATCATAAAGATCTTTAACTAAAAGCTCCTTTTTTTTCTTATTTTGGTTTTTGTCCTTATTTTCCTGGATTACCTTATAAAAATCAAAAGTTGAAAATGTTCTTATGTAAAAATTATCAAAATCTTCTGTTGTTGTAATATTTGTTTCTCTTTTTATGTTTTCTAAGCTATTTCTTGCATAATTTTCTGCTAATTTTTTTATTTCACTCTTGGCATCATTCATGTTTCTGTTTTTATCCTTGCAAATATCATAGATCTTTGTAAAAAAATCTATTGTTTCTTCTGGTTTAGTTGCAGAGAATGCGAATCCAAGAATTAAGCTGTCATCATTAGTTGCATAATTGATCTTTTCAGGAAAAACTTCTAATAATTTTTCAAGTGTTTCTCTTTCTTGATTTTTTAATAAATTCTCTGAAAAACCAAAATTTTGTTTTGAATGAAAACACATTAAGTATGAAAGTTCTCCTAAAATTTCATTAATGCTTTTTTCATGATGTTCATTATTTTTCTTAGTTCCATTATTCCATTTGTTATTGTGATTTTGCATATTTAATATGTAATACAAAGAAGTATATAAAACTTTCTATTTTTATAACTTAAAAGTGACAATAAAAAATTTTTATGGTTTTTATTTCTTTCTCTCTATAAGAATAGCATTTACAGTTCCGTCTTGGCCTGGTCTTGAAGTAACCTTTGCTTTTCCTATTTCTGTGTCAATTATTGTTCCCTTTGTTATTATGTTTCTTCTTGCATAGTGCCTGTTGGCAGGGGTTTCCAATACAGTTCTTATCTTAACCTTTTGGCATTTTTTATTTTCATCCAAAACATTAGCATACGCTGCATTTAACATTCTGAGCTTTAAATTTCCGCCTCTAGTTCTTATTGGCTTTATTTTTTGAGGACCAACTTTTGTATATGCTGGTTCTCTTCCCAAATCCATCTTTCTCTTTTTCCTGAGTTGTTTGTAAGTTCCACCGCTTGGTTTTTTTCTTGACCTGAATTGTGAGATTGCCATTATTTCACCTTTCACTTACCTGGCTTTTTCCAATTATATTTTCTTAGTTTTGATGATCTTCCATAGCCGCAATGACTACAAACCTTTCTTTTTATGTGATAAGAAACATGCCCGCACCTTCTGCATCTAATGTGGAGTTTTTTCTTGCCTTTCTTACCCATTGATGGAGTTCCCTTTGTCATGAGTGCTCACCAAAAGAATTTTTTTTATTGTGGAGCAATTATTGTTATTGTGTCTCCTCTTACAAAAACAACTCCTAATTTTCTTGTAAGTTGGCCATCAACATACTCTTCTGCGTCTTCAATTACCATGTTTATGTGTATATCAAATGCCTTTAATTTTCCAACATATTGCTTTCCATTTTTTAATTCTACAATAATTCTCTTGTCTCGTGCTTTGTTCAAAGCATCTAATGGTCTTGGTGGTTCTGCCATTTTTAATACCCCCTGTTTTTCTAAAACTTTAATTATTTTTAAGCTATTGTGGTTTTATTTAAAAAGTTTTCCGTTGAACAAGATAGTTAGTATTTAAATTTTACGTTATTATTTAATCACCATCTTCCTTTCATCTGCATCTCAAGATTTGATATTCTTTGGTTTAGGTTATCAATGGCCATTTTTATGGTATCAAGCTTTGCTGAGATTATTTCAAGAGTCTTTTCTATAATTTCTTCTCTTGAACTTTGGGTAACTATTTGAGGGTTTTGTATTGTTTGATAAGAAGGATATTGTTGTTGTGGAAAATTCCTATTAAAACTTTGTTGAAAATCTGTTGGCGGTTCGTAATTTGGATTCATTGCATGCTCATCAATTCCTGTTTTTAAACCAAGAACTTCCTTGTCAAGCTTTTCAAGCCCTAAGTCGTCTTCTTTTTTCTTCCAAAAAGCAAATTTGCTTAAAAATCCCATCTTACACCTCTTTTTGTGATTAAAACTAAAGTTTTCTTTTGTTTTATGTTCTTATAAATCTTTCTAATTTTTTTATTTGTTTTAACTCTTGCATGTTAAGTTTAACTTGTCGTTTTCTATTTTCCCCTCTTAGCATAAAAAATCTTTAATATTGAATTAAAAACTTCCCTTAAAAAATTCTTTTCTTCTTTTTCTATTTTTGTTTGGTTTATAGTTGTATTAGTAAGTTGAATTTTAGTCGTTTCTTTTTTAACTTCTAAGACAGAGCTCTTGTTTTCGATGCTTAAATTTAGAAGATAAGAGTTCGAGTAGGTTGTGTAATTTTCTTCGAGAATTTTGTAATATAATATTGCCCTTTTTAGAACTAAATATCCAAGTTCTTGGTATTCTTTTGTTAGGTTTAACTCGTAAGTTAATATTCGCTCTGTTTGTGGTTCAATTGAAACAAAGAATTCTTTTAAATCTTTAACATTTACTTCTGCTCTCTTGCTTCCAATATTTTTTAATGTTAAACTAACAATGACTTTTGAATCATTAAGAACTGCGCTCTTATTTGCTATTATTGCTTCTCCTGAAACAAAACTTCTGTTAACATAAATTTTAACTTGAGTTGTATTTTGCTCGAAGACGTTTCCGTAAATATCTTCAAAAAATATTTTCACGGGCTCAAATTTTAGAGTTCCGTTTAATTTTGGTCTTAACTTATTTTTTACAATTACTTGTTCTTCAGGATTAAGTTTTTTTATTAAGAATGCTGTTTCTTTAAAATCATATTCTTCTTGCTCTGGCATTAAAACTCTAATATTATAAATTGGTTCTCTGAAAGAATTTGTTAGTTGAAGCTCGTAGCCAAAAAAATTTCCTGCATATTCTGCTGAAGGAAAAACTTGAACATAAGATAGTTTTATGCTTCTAGGAATAACCTCTAGTTTTGATGTTTTTGAAATCATTCTAATTTCGTCAGAATAATTGTATGTTGCTGTTGTTTGTATTAAGTATTCCTTGCTTTTGTTAAGATTGGGAGCTTTTATAGGATAGGTGTAAGCGGTTACTGTTTCTCCTGGATAAACAAGAACTGTTTTTTTAATTGTTTGGTTTGATTTTAAAATCTCTTCAGGACATTTGTCTTCTAATGTTATAGTGATGTTTGCATTTCTATTGTTTTTTACAGAAACTTCAAAGAATGTTTCTTCATAACTCTCAATCTTATTCTTGAATGTGTGTGTTATTGTTATTTCTTTAATTGGTTCTATAAAAATGTCCTTTGTAATGTTTTGTGTAAAATGATCTCCATACTCTGTATAGTATGATGTTTGGATTTTAAGCTTATACTGCTTTCTTGAATTCTCTTTTGGGGTTGTTATTGTTTTATTAAGTATTGTTATTCTCTGCATCGGCTTTAATTCTTTTATACTAATATTTTCTGTTCCTAAAAGCTCGCTTGATACTGTTATGTTTAGTTCTTTTAAACTTATTTTTGTTGATGGGTTTTGGATTTGTGCTCTTATATTCACTTCTTCATCACTCTCAAAAACAAGGGAGTTTGAGAAGAATATTGATGGTTCTATGCTTTTTATAATAAGTTTTTTTGTTGATTGAACTTCTTCAAAAGCATTTTTTGCAATAAGGATTATTTGAGAACTACCAAACCTTTTTCCCTTTATGTTGATAAAAAAACTCTTTGTTGAGTTTTTAGGTATAGACGAATTAAGGACACAAACATTTGATTTGTAACATAAAATATTTGAGCCTGTTATTTCGCAGCTGTCAGGAACTATAATTTTTATTTCTACTTTACTTTCATTTATAAAATTCGTTATGTTTACATCAACCCTTGTTTCTTCTCCTATAAATATTTCTGTTTTGTTTAGGTAAAAGCTTACATTGAGAGATGGTTTTACAGTCAAGGTGTGGAGTGAACTATAAGATGTTTCTTTGTTCCCGTATGCTTGATATTCAATCTTTGCTCTTGTTTTGTATGTTGATTCTCTTAAAGCAATAATTTCGTAGGAGTAGTCTGTATGATAGTTTGGTGGTATTATTCCTTCTGCATAAAATTCCTTGCTACCATTAGCCAATAAAAGCCCCTCTGGAAGTTCATCATAATATTTAAATGGGATACTGTAGTTTGCTGTGTTGTTTATAGTAACATTAACCAATATTTTCTGTCCGACATAAACATTTGTAGAACTTAAAGTTCTTGAAACTGTAAGAACACTTGTATTATAGTAGGTTCTTATGTATGCTTTTGGTTTACCGTTTGTGATTGTTACATTCAAAAGACAGATGTTTATTTCTTCAATGTTCTCGCAAGTGTTGTTGAGTATTGTGGTGATTTTAGAGTTGTATTTTACTAAAAGGTTCTTTTCTGTGCTTACATAAATTGTGAATACTTTATTGTTTACTTTTAAATCTTCTCCAGAAGTTATCCAAGAGTAAGAAGTTACTGCGCTTGAGTTTTTAGAGAATAATAAGATAACAGCCAAAAGAATCAAGACATAAAATATTGTTTTTTTGTTTTTTGAAATCATTTTTTGATAAAACTTTTTCATTTTTTTATCTTTTTGTTTCACTTGAATTGTTGGTTGGTTTTTCAAAAAAAGATTTTGTAAGCTTCTCAGGTATTATTGAAGTTAGATAAAATAAGGGGGTTTTTGGATAGACAATAACATTCTTCTTTTTGTATTCCCTTATTAAGTATGAAAAGTCACTTTGAAGAGTTTCACTTACAACAATTGCAAACACCCTTGCCTTAAATTCTGAGTTTGTAGTGTTTGATAAAAGTTCTCTTTCAAAGTCCATCCTGTCTTTCTCGCTTATTCTGCCTTTCTTAACAAGTGTGTTAGCGAATGTGGAGATTGGAACAGAGCTTTTTAATAATGTTAGGATTTCTTCATTTGTCAATTCAAACTCTTCTATTTTTATTTTGTTTTTAGAGTTTTTTATTGCCTGCTCGTTAAAAACAAAGAACTTGGTTGAGTTTGAAAGCATCTGTTTGTATTTCTTACCATCATAAAAGTCCTGAAGTTCAGATATCTTTTTTTCGTCCAAAGGCTCAAATTCTTCTTTTGAAAAGATTGTTGTGAAGCCAGATTGTATTTTATTATCAGCAATAAAGAGAAACATAACTCTTTTAGAAGGAAGAGTTCTCATGCTTGAAACATCATTATAGACTAAAAGAGCCAATATTATAAAAATTGCAAAAATGAAGAGTATTGAAATTAAAATCGCCTTAAACAATGTTTTAACAAACTTGAAAATTAAGAATATCAGAACAATGATTAATAGTAAACTTATTAAAAATCCTACATCCATGATAACACCTCTTTTTTTAAAGATTTACTCAAGGATTATATTTAAATGTTTTTATTTGTTTTTATTGTGAGAGTTTAATTCCAAATTTATATTTTTATAAAATACTTTTTTATTTATGACTAATTAAGTTTGAAATCGATTAATTTTGCTACTCAAATAATTTTTTATATTATCTTATAGAATTTTTAAAATAGTAATTTTATTTTTTAAAACCATTCTTTTTCTTTATCTCTCTTAAAATGTTTTCCTTACCTTTCCAATCAAGAACCTCTTCTAAAACTTCAATGATATTAGAAACAGGAATTATCTTAACTTCTTTTAATCTTTCTGGATCTATGATTATGTCTTTTAAGTTGTTTTTTGGAACAATAATATTCTTTATTCCTGCATTTATTGCTGCTTCTACCTTAGTAGAAACACCCCCGACAGGCAGAACTTCTCCACGAACTGATAACGAGCCAGTCATTGCATAGTCTTGTTTTATTGGAATTTGCTTCAAAGCACTTATTATTGATGTTGCTACTGCAATGCTTGCAGAATCACCCTCAACACCCTCATATGTTTGTAGGAATTGAACATAAATATCATATCTTCCTTTAATATCCTCCCCAAAATATTTTTTAATTATTGCAGAAACATTCTTAACTGCTTCTTGAGCAATCTTTCCAAGCTTACCAGTGGCTATAATTTCAGGATTTTTTCCTCCAGGAGTTACTTCTGATTCTATCGGCAGAACAATTCCAGAATAAGAGTCCTCTGTTCCAATAACTGCTAAACCATTAACCCTTCCAATCAATTTTCCAGTAGTCATTATGACTTCGTATTCTTTTTTTCTCTCAATATACCTGTCAGCAATTTGTTTTTCAAGAGTTCTTGCAATAAGTTTTGCCTTAAGAACATGCTCCTTAGTTACAATCTTTGAGTTTTCCTCAATTGCAATATCACCTGCTGCCCTTACAAGCCCTCCAAGTTCTCTTAATCTCAAGGTTAAGTATCCTTTTCTGTTAGCCATCCTCCTTGCTTCTTCAATTATTGCATCAACAGCATCCTTTGAAAAATGAGGTATTCTCTTGTCTTTATGAACTTCTTGAGCGACAAACCTAACTAATTTGTCCCTGTTTTCTTCATTGTCTTTCATGTGTTCTTCCATATAAACTTCATAACCATAACCCCTGATTCTTGATCTAAGAGCAGGATGCATCTTTTTTACTGTTTCTAAGTTTCCTGCTGCTATTAGTATAAACTCACAAGGAACTGGTTCTGTTCTAACCATAGCTCCTGCAGACCTCTCACTTTGTCCTGTTATCGAGTATTTTCCCTCTTGAAGTGCTGTTAAAAGTTCTTGCTGAGTTGCTGGTTCTAATGTTGCTATCTCGTCAATAAACAAAACACCCCTGTGCGCTTTGTGAATCATTCCTGAAACCACTCTCTCATGAGCAGGAGTTCCTAACCCCCCACTTTGATAAGGATCGTGCAAAACATCTCCTAATAAAGCACCAGCATGAGCTCCTGTTGCATCATAAAAAGGAGCTTGTTTTCTTCCATAATTATCAACGATTAGTTTTGGAGGTAGTTTTATTCTTGCAGAGTTTCTAGCTGCTAAGTTTAGGAAGATCATAAAACTAACTAAGAAGAGCATTCCTCCTAAAAACAATGATGAAAACATAACAGCTGCAACTATTGAGGACTCTGTTGATTTGTAGTAATTATAGGCCCACCAAGGAGCGAACATTGCTAATAATAAAAGAATAAACATTATTATGTTTTGGTTCTTGAAAGAGGTTGAACTTTCAAGTTTTGCTTTCATTACAATCTCTCTTCCTTTTCCAGCAGGAACTACTCTTATTAGAGGTTGATTTTCATCATTAAAATTTGGATAAGCTAAAACATCTACAAGTTTTTCTTTTGGCAAGAGTTCTGCTAAGGCCATTCCAAGCATTGATTTTCCAGTTCCTGGTTCTCCTATGAGCAAGACATGCCTTCTCTGCTTTGCTGCTTTTTTTATGATTTCAACTGCTTTTTCTTGGCCTATAACTTGATCTATTAATCTTTGAGGAACTTTTATTTCCGCAGTTGTTTTGAATTTTATCATACTTAAAATTATGGCTTTGGTATTTATTTAAATATTTTACTTTGTTTTATTGTTACACAAGAGTGCAGATAAAAACAAAAAAAATAAAAAATTAAAGAAACAATAGACAAAATTTTATAATTTAAAAATGCTTTTAACTTGTTTGTTAATAAAAAATTTTTTATTATAATTCAAAAGTTTTGCCTGTTTAAAGTTTTTCCCTTCCAAAATTTTTTTAATATTCTAAAGCTTGTTTTTTGTTTTCTCTGTTTTTTGTTTTGATTTTTATACTTTATTAAAATCTTAAAATTCTTTTTTTATTTTTTGCTTGTTATTAATTTCAAAAATTTTTTATAAAGTTGTTTTTTATTTTTTCTTCTTTTCTTTCTTCTTATAAGACAAAAAGCATTCTGAACACATAAAAACCCCATCAAATTGTCTTAACTCATCCTTTAGCTCCCCGCAAACTTGGCATATTCCAGAGGAGTGTGAGAAAACAGGTTTTCTGTCTGCTTCCCTTATGCTCATCTTTTCAGAAATAATCTCAAACAACTGCGGCTGTATTTTTAGTATATCCTTCAATGTTAAAAGTCCTAATAATTTTTTACCGCTTATAACTGGCAAGTGTCTTATTCCTTTTTTCCTCATTAAAATTAAAGCATCATATATGTCTTTTTCCGGAGTTATTGTTATTACCTTTTTTACCATAAAATCCTTAACCGGTCTTTTTATGTCATGTCCAAAAGCAACAATCTTTCTTGTAATGTCTTGTTCAGTTATTATGCCTTTTAAAATTCCATTTTCAGCAACTGGAATTCCGCCAACATGTTCTTTTCTCATTAATTGTGCACATTCTTGAACTGTTGTGTTTGGTGTTATAGTAATTGGAGATTGAGTCATAGCATCACAGACCTTATAACCTGTTTTCATTTCACCACCCTTTTTGTTTCTTTTTGCTTACCTAAATTAATTGTTAATGTAGAAGAATTAATAAATTTATCTAAACATAAGTATATATTTTAGTTTTTTCTTGGCAAAAATTATAAAAAAGTTTATTTTTGTGATAAAAAAAGTATATTAATATTCAAAAAAGATATAAAATGAAATTGGGTTGAAAATAAAAAAAATTGAAAATAATTTTTAATAATTAATCAAAAACTCTATTTTTTCTCCCAAAATTTTCTTTAAGTTTTCAATCAACTCTGTTGTTATAACTGCATTTCCTGGCTTTTCAACATCGATAAATTTTTCAAATTCGTCTTGTGTTATTTCTGAAAAATCAGATAATTTGTTTTCTAAAACCTCTGCCTTGTAGTATTTATCCTTCTCTTTTATGTCAGAAACTAAGTATATGTTTTTTTCCATAAAAACAATCTCTCCAATTTTTGAATTGTGCTTTATTTTTACTTTTGCACTTTCAAGCTCTCTAAATCTTTTTCTCTGCAGATATTCAAGTAAGAATTTTGTGAGTTCTTCTGCTTCCTTTAAGAATTTTTTAACATCCACCTTTGATAGTTTTTGCTCTTCATACTCTTTTTTGTTTTTTTCAATCATCTTTAGTTTTCTAAAGAAGTGCTCAGGTATCTTTCCAGTATCAACCAATTTTTCTTTAAAGCACTTTACTAAATTTTCTTCTTCACAACTCTGAACACCCTCTTCTTTTAAACAATCTCTCACAACACTTGTTACTGTATCACAAACCTTAATGAAGTTTTCCTCTTCCTTTGTTTTTTCTATCTGAGCAAACAATCTCTTTATTCTCTTAAGGTATTTGTCAGCGTTTTCTAATAATCTATCTATTTCCTTTCCAGAGACACTTTTCTTTAAATTATGCTCTACATCCTTTCTCAACTTTATATTCTCCTCAAGAATATCAACAAACTTGTCCTCTAAAAGCTTTTCTTTTTTCACAAATATTTCCCTCATTAACTCAGGAGTTTCCTTAGGGTCGGGAGGGGGAACTCCGTAAAGCATTAAAGCTGCTTGTGAAGGTGTAAGGATTGCATAATAAATGTCTTCTATTCCAATATCTTTTAACTTAAACTCAACATTTTTAAGCATTTGTTCTCCTGTTGACATGAACATATCAATAGCTTCCCTACTTGGTTTTATCCTTCCCATCTTAAGCAGTTGTTTCCAAGGAACAAATAATCCTCTGTCATATAGTGGAATTCCATCTCTTAACAAAGTAAATATTATTGGATTTGCCTCTCTTAGAGAATCCCAAAAATCAGTGAGTATGTAAACTTGTATGTTTAATTTGTTTTTTATTCCAGTAAGCTCTCCTGCTTCTATTCCCATTCCTATAATTATTGCTCTGAGTTTATCTTTTAATTCTGCCCTGCTCATCCTCTTAACATCTGTATCATCTATTACAATCCAAACATCAATATCTGATTCTTTCGTTGCCCTTCCCTTAACTATTGATCCTGCTAAAACATAACTTACAATGTATCTTTCAAACTTCTTTATTACCATTGTTTTATGAATTTCTGAGATTTTTATGGCAGAAATCATGCCATTCTCATAAACAGGAATTGATAGTGCAATCCTCTTTAGTATTTCGTATCTTCCATCAAGACAATACTGCCATAATTCAGAAAGGAGTAAAACTTCTATTTTTAAATCCAAATTAACCTCTTTTGCAAACGAGTCAATTATTGCTGAAATCTTAGCTTTTAGTTCTTCTTTACTCATCTTTGTCGAATCAGAATCATCAATCATTACAAGAACATTAAAGTCCATTCTTGGTTTTTCTTGTTGTTTTGCTTGTTCTTCTTTATTTTCTTTTTCATCTTCTTCTTTACTTTCATCTTCGGCAGGAACAAGAGCGATTCCAATAACATAATTCTCAAATTTTTCTAAAACTTTTTTCTTTAGTTTTTCAACATTTTCTGTAAGCTCTTTAAACTTGTTTTTTATCTCTTCTGGAAGATTATCCAAAAATTTATTTATTTTATTTTTTTGTTGTTCTTCTTCATCAGAATTGTCTTTCTTTTCGTTAAACTCCTTCTCTTTTTTCTCTTCTACCTCTTTTTTTGCCATAAGAACACCTTTGTTTTTTATAAAAAGTAAAAAAAGGTATTATGTATATAAAGATTATTGTTTTGTTTGAATTGTTTCAAATTTAAAATTTAAAATGCGGGGGCTGGGATTCGAACCCAGGCAGACACTAAGTCACATGGTCCTAAGCCATGCCCCTTTGACCACTCGGGAACCCCCGCAAAAAATTGGAAAATAAAAAAAAATTAAAAAGTTTTATATTCAAACAGCAAAATATTTTATTTTTATGAAAAGTAAGTTAATGCTTATCTATAAAAAACTTTTGAATAAGTATAAAGAACAGGGCTGGTGGCCTATACTAAATAATGATTTTTGCGAGTATAAAAAAGATTTTAAGCACAGAGAAAAAACAATAGAGGAAAAATTCGAGATTTGCATAGGAGCAATACTAACCCAAAATACTTCTTGGAAGAATGTAGAAAAAGCATTGGTAAGTTTAAAGAAAAACAAACTATTAAGTCCTGAAAAAATATTAGAAATTTCTGAAAAGGAACTTTCTAAGATAATAAAGCCAGCAGGTTATTATAATATCAAAGCAAAAAAATTAAAAGAGATTTCTAAATTTTTCTTAGAGCATAAAAAAGAGTTTGAAAGTAATAATTTAAACAGAGAAGAACTCTTAAATGTTTGGGGTGTTGGTAAAGAAACTGCTGATTATATCATGCTGTATGCTCTTAACAAGCCATTCTTTGTTGTTGATTCTTACACAAAAAGAATCTTCTCAAGGTTGGGTTTTTTTGATGAAAATAAGAGTTATGATTTTGTTCAAGAATTCTTTCAAAAAAACCTTCCAAAGGATTATAAACTTTATAATGAATATCATGCTTTGATAGTTGAGCATGCAAAAAGACATTGTAGAAAAAATCCTTTTTGCGAGAGTTGCATTCTTAAAGAAGAATGTAATTATTATAAGAGCTGTTTTGTAAAAAAAGAAAAGTTTTTTAAATAATCACTAAAGTGGTATTTTTATGTTAAGATATGATTTACACGTTCACACCCAATATTCTAATTGTAGTGGTTTAAAACTAAAGACATTGTTAAAAACAGCAAAGAGAATTGGGCTTAATGGAGTTGCAATTACAGACCACAACACAATAAAAGGGGCTTTGCTATTAAAAAAACTAAACAAGGACAAAAACTTTGAGATAATTGTTGGAGAAGAAATAATGACTAATCATGGAGAGCTACTTGCTTATTATATTAAAGAAGAAATAAAGCCAGGAGATATTTTTGAGGTTATTGATAAGATTAAAGAACAAAATGGTTTAATATCTGTTGCACACCCATACTCCATTTACAGACAAAGAATGGGTTCTTTTATTCTTAATCTTAAAGGAAAGATTGATGCTGTTGAAGTTTTTAATGGAAGAGCAATACTTCCTTATGAAAACAGAAAAGCACAAAGAATAGCTGAAATAATGAATTTAGGAAGAACAGCTGGATCTGATGCTCATTCAATGATTGAGATTGGAAAAGCTTATACATTTTTTGATGAGAGATACTCTTTAATTGAAGCTATAAAAAAGAAAAAAACAGGTTTTAAAGGAGTTATTTGGTATGCTTTTATAGGAGGAATTTCAAGCGGTATTTTCAAGACAAAGAATTTTTTGAGAATTTAGGAAAAATACGATAAAAAATGATTTTAAAATAATACTAATGTATTAAAATCTATACTAATATATCTTATTATCATAAAAAATAGAAAAATTTATAAATAAGTTAGTATTCCTAAGGTTATAGCTGTGGAATTCTAAGTAAAGATAGCTTAAAAAATAAAAAAAATAAAAAAAGAAGGAGGTCTATAAAATGAATAGACTTGTAAAAAAGATTGTAGCTTTAGGAGCTGGAACTTTTATGCTCGGAGCTACAGTAATGGGAGCATTGGCTGCAGCAAACTTGAACCAATACCCAGCACCATTTATACAGAACGGAAAGTTTAATGGACTTATAGTGGTTGGCAGCACAGCAAAAGCAGATGATGTGATTGGTGCAACAGATATTGGAATGAGCTTACAAGCAGCTAATGTAATTGAAAAACCAATAGAAGGAACAACACAAACAGTTGTTGAAGGAGGAGTAAAAATAGAAACCTCTTCAAACAGATTGAACTATGACGAAGCATTAACATCAACTGGAAAAACTGTTATTACAGAAACAGATCTTCCTGAATTGTTAAAAACAACAACATTAACAGACAGAAGTGGAAACTCATACAATGTAAAAACACAAGTTGGAGTGATTGGTGCAAAGGTAAACTTTGGAAAATCACTTCCAGAGACAGATGAGCCAGTATTATACTTGGACGTGAGCACAGGAACTCCAAGTTACACATTACAAATACAATTCCCAACAGCAGTAAACTTAACAAACGCTTATGGAAAGACAATAACATTGTTTGGAAAGGAATACACTTTGAGTGACCAAACATCAGAGCTCACCTCAACAAAGGTAACATTGTATGGAAGCGCTGTTGACCAAACATTCAATGCTGGAGAAACTTCAACAGTAAATGTTGGAGGTAAACAAGTAACAATTAATGTAATTGGTGTGAATACACAATCAGCAACTGCAACAGCAACAATAAAAGTAAATGACGAGACAGCAACAGTTGAAAAAGGATACACATATACAATTGGTGGTGAAAGAATATATGTAAAGGATATCTTTGCATATACACAACCAGTTGGTGGTGGTGGAGTAAGATTGTTCTTAGGAAGTGAAAAGATTGTTTTAGAAGATGGACAACAAGTTGCAAAAGGAGTTACAGGAACAAACTATGTTGATGGAACTTCAGTATCAATAAGTTCCTCAGGAGGAAAAATCTCAACAATAACCATAACAGTAACACCATACAACCTTTATCCACAAATAAAGGTAATAAAAGCTGGAGAGGAATTTGTTGATCCTGTGTTTGGAGCATTCAAGTGGACATTCACAGGAGGAAGTGCTGCTTTGGATGACGCTGGAAAGACAAAGGTAAGAATTTGGTCAAGTGCTGAAGATAGAATGTCAATTGAGTTCACAAGCAAAGCTGGAATAAAGTATTCAACACAGTTTGCTTATGGACACAGCACTAACCAAATATCATTAAAGATTGGAGATTACACATTACACACAACTGGAAATAATGTTAGCAAGAACAACTACTTCATACTTGGAAGTGGAGAATACCAACACATCTTCAGATTAACAGCATTCAGGAACAGCTCATCAGCACAAAGCATTGTTGTCCAAGACATTGGCTCAGGAACAAGCAACGAGTGGGGCTTCGACTCAAATTATAGAGGAACAATGGTTTATGATGGCAACACATACTACTTTGTTGCTTATCCAACAGGAACTTCTGATGGGTATATATTATTAAAAGAGAGTGATTACACAACAGACTATAACTTCACAAACCAAGTGTATACAATAAATGACAACTTAATAACAATAACAAATACTTCAGTAACAATACAAGAAAAAACAGGATATAGTGGTGGAACACCATCTGCTTATGGTGTATTAGCAGTTCCAATAAGCTACACATCAGGTGCTTCTGGAAATGATTTAAAAATCTCAGGAACACCTACATACACAGCATCATATGGTAGTGCTTCATGGAGTGGAGCAATACAAGTTGGAACTACAGGGTATAATTATCAGGCACTAACTCCATTTGGAACATTCATGAAATACACTGGTGGAGACACACCATCAGTAGAATTCTATGTTCCAAAGGAAGAAGTGACTTATAATGTGTATTTGGCACCAATAGCTGCAACAGCAGTAACAACCGGAACAGGAACAACATACAAGGAAGTTCAACCAATAAAACCTGTTGTGACTGTTTTGGACAGGGAAGTTTCAGACTACAAAGCTCAAAACTTGATAGTTGTTGGAGGACCTTGTGTCAATTCAATTGCAGCAACATTAATGCCATACACAACAGATTGCTGGGAGGGCTTTACACCTGGAAAGGCATTGATAAAGCTCTTTGAGCATCCAAACGGAAATGTGGCATTATTGGTTGCTGGTTATTCAGCAGATGACACAAGGAGAGCTGCAAGAGTCCTTGCAAACTATAAGGACTATGCTTCAAAGCTCAAGGGAACAGAAGTTGTTGTTAC
Organism: Candidatus Woesearchaeota archaeon; assembly: GCA_038825775.1. GTDB lineage: Archaea > Nanobdellota > Nanobdellia > Woesearchaeales > WAPY01 > JAWBOW01. The sequence continues at coordinate 17,061 of JAWBOW010000013.1, forward strand.
AGGAACTGACTTAACAAACATTAATGTAGAAGCTCCAACAACCCAGTAAAGCTGAGTAGTTTGGCTAAAAAAAATTTTTTTATTTTTTTATTTTATATTTTTTCTCAAAAAATTTTTAATCAAAAACCAGATTTTTAGGTTTTATTCTATAAAAAAAAGCAAAGGTTAAAATAGCATAGAAAAATTTTATGAATAAAAAAAATTATTTTTTAGATTTATTTTTAATCTTTTTATTGTAATGAAAGAATATTTTATTAAAAACCAAGAGGGAAAAGTTTAAATAATAGAAATGTTTTTTATGTTTTAATAATAAAAAAAATTAATTTATGATTTTTGTGAGGGAAGAAGTATGTTAAGAATGAAAAGAATAAGCGAAACATATAATATAAAGGTTTTTACTGAGGATGGAGATTATTTTGGAGATGTTGAAGAAGCATTGCTTGGAGAGAACAAAGTAAGTGCTTGGAGAATAAGGGCTACAAAAGGGTCTTATTTAAGCAAGATTGTTGGAAATGCTAAAGGAGTTATTGTTCCTCACCAACTTGTAAAGAGTATTGGAGATATAATGCTTATAAGCAGACAAGCAGTTCCTAATTATAAGGGTTCTGAAGAGGAATAAATAATAAGAACTTATAATAAATTCTTAAATTAAGATTTATTGAATTTTTTATTTTATAAACTCTTTTTTATAAACACTTATGTTATAAATAAAGCTTAGATTTTTTTATTTTAAACCCATTCTTAATTTATTTTTAACTTAAAAATAGTAAATAATTTATAATAGTTGTTCTAACATTATATTATGAGTACTGTAGATTCTTATTTTAAGGAATTTAATATTAATAAATGGTTTGAGTTAAACAAAGGAACTTCTGCTAGTGAGATCAAAAAACTTGGCAAGGGAAGAAAAATCATTGGAATAGAAGAACTAACAGATTTTATCTTAAATTTGAATGAAAAAAACAACGAATACGCGATTCTTGATAAGAAGCAAATGTTTTTTCCAACAATTTATTATGTCGAGTATGATTTTCCCTCGGATGCTTTTATAACTTATGCAAACACAATAAACATTCCCTTCTTCACAAGATATGAAAGATTATTACAAGGAAGTCCTCAAAAGCTTTTCATAGACAAACACAAAGAATATACTCTTAATGCTTATAAGAAAATAGAGAGTTCAGGATATTCCCTATTTGATACTAAATATTTTAATGAGCATTTCTCCACTCGTGGTTTTAAGTATATGAAATCAACAACAACTCACAATATTGTTTCTGAAAACCACATAATAAGAGGTTGGATGTTATTTAGCACTCTTACAAAACTCTCAGAAAAAGGAATTTATTGTATGGAATACTCAACTGCTGGTGGAAACTTTTACATGAGAATACCATCAACAACCAAAACAAAAAATATTGAATTAGAAGAAATATTAAACGGTGAGGAGAGAAAAGATGTTCTTACAAGAAATTATGTTACTGAGGAAAATAAAATTAGTGAGTGGCATTTGTTCTATGCAAAAGTTGAAGATAAAGGAGAGGTTTATAGGGGGAGAAAAACAAAGTATAAGATTCCAGAAGAATTTTTAGACCACAGAATTATAGCAACAATGATTTTGAGACAGTTTGTTTATAAAATACTTAACAAAGAGGAAGGTTTAAGAAAAGAAAATTTTAATATGAGGGACTATGCTGAAAAACCAAGAGAATTAAAAAAGGTTCTTTATAATATAATTCCTGTTCCTTCAAGAAAAGCATTAGAAATATATTCTAAACTTATTAATAGGGTAGTAATAAAAGGGAGGGATAATCCAAAACTGAGTATAAGAGAGCTTGAGAGTTTATTTTCTGCTCTGAACAAAAGGGCTTTTTTAGAAAATGAGAAAATTTATGAGCAGGATGATCCCTATCAACGCCTTACTTTTCACAGGGACTTAATCTTAGAAGAAACAATTAAATGGATGCTAAAATAAATAAATTAAAGAAAATAAAAAAAGAAGGTTAATTTTCCAAAATTCCTTATTCGGTTATCAAATTTTTATTTGGTTATAATTTCTTATTTAAATTTAAAATTGTTTTTTGGACTATTCAAAAATTTTCATTATTTTTAAAATCCTTTTAATCCAAATAATAATTATTATTAGAACCAAAAGAATAGAACTTATGAGAATTATAATATTATCCTAATATTTTGTAGAAAAATTTAACTTGTTAAATTCTTAAAAACTTCTTAAAATTAAGCCTTTATTATTTTATTATTTTTATTTTTGTTTGATTTTTTTAATCTTAAACTAAATCTTAATCGATCATCTCAATTTCAATATTCAAGCCTTCAGGAACAGGAACCCTCATAACTAATCTTAATGTTCTCTCGTCTGCTTCTAAATCAATCAATCTTTTATGAATCCTCATCTCATACCTCTCATAAGTTTCTGAACCATCACCGCAAGGAGATTTTCTTGTTGTCACTCTAAGTTTCTTTGTTGGCAAGGGAATAGGACCTCTAATCTCAACTCCTGTTTTTTCTACTATTGACTTTATATAATCACATGTTTGATTTATTTTTTCAATGTCCGTACTTGCCAATTTTATCCTTGCCTTCATAAAATATCACACTTTCAATTTTTTCTATTTTTAGTTAGTTTTTGTCAATCTTGAATCATGATAACCTTTGAAAATTATCATGAATCGCTGTTTTTATGAATTAATTTTTAAACAA
>JAWBOW010000014.1:0-18953 GCA_038825775.1 Candidatus Woesearchaeota archaeon
TAGGTTTTAATCCTTTAAGATCTAAAAGTTTTAACAATTCTTCTTCACTCATCTCAACTTCTGACTTTACCTCCTTCTCTTCTTTACTAATTCCTAAAGCTTTTCTTATTTTTTGAGCAGCAGATTTTGTTTTTACAAACCTAAGCCAATTTCTTGATGGTTTTGCATTCTTTGAAGTTATTATTTCAACAACATCTCCACTTTCAAGTTCTGTGTCCAAACTAACCATCTTTCCATTAACAATTGCTTTACTGCAATGATTTCCGAGTTCTGTATGAACAGCATAAGCAAAATCAACAGGTGTTGCTCCTTCTGGCAAAATTATAGAATCACCCTTAGGAGTTAGAACAACAATCTCGTCCTTAAACAAATCAACCTTTAAGTCCTCAAAAAACTTTTCTGCACTGTCATACTCTTGAACCCATGAAAGAATTCTCTTCAACCAAGTTATCCTCCTATCAAAGTAAGAATCCTTCTCAGTTCCTTTATAACGCCAATGAGCAGCAATTCCGTCCTCAGCATTATAATGCATTTCCCAAGTTCTAATTTGAACTTCTATCGGTTTTTTATCATAAATTATTGTAGTATGCAATGATTGATAACCGTTAGGTTTTGGAACTGCAATATAATCCCTAAACTCTTTAATTATTGGAGTGTATTTTGAGTGTAAATAACCTAAAATCTTATAACAATCCTCAACAGTTTTTGTTATTATTCTTATGCCTATTAAATCATGAATTTCTTCTAAACTTTTATTTTTAGTAATCATCTTTTTATAAATGCTGTAAAAATTTTTAGCTCTTCCAAAAACTTCCACATCATAACCCTTTTCTTTTAATTCTTCCTTAAATTTTTTAATAATTTCCTTAACTTCATTTTCTCGTTCTGCTCTCTTTTTGCCAATCTTTATTTTTAATTCTTTATATAGAGTTGGATTCAAGTATTTCAAGCACAAATCTTCCATTTCTGACTTTAAATTATACATGCCAAGTTTGTAAGCAATTGGAACATAAATTTCTAAAGTTTCTTTTGCAATCTCTTTTTGCTTTTCTTCTGGCAGGAATCTTAAAGTTCTCATGTTGTGAAGTCTATCAGCTAATTTTACAAGAATCACCCTATAATCCTTTCCAGTTGCTAAAATTATTTTTCTAATATTCTCTGCAATATTCTCTTCCTTCTCAAACTTTATTTTTTGTATCTTTGTAACCCCATTAACAATATCAGCAATTTCCTCACCAAACTCCTTTTTTATTTCTTCTATTCTTACATTAGCATCTTCAACACAATCGTGCAAGAAAGCGGCAACTATAGTTTCCGTGTCACATCTTAATTCTGCAAGGATATAAGCAACTTCTGTTAAGTGTAAAAAATAAGGTTCTCCTGACTTCCTAATTTGGTTTTCATGCTTTGATTTTGCAAAATCATAAGCTTTACTTATAAGATTAAAATCAAGTTTTGGGTCTATCTCTTTTAACTTATTCAAAAATTCTTCTTTGCTTAGTCCCTTAGTGACTTCAACATATGCCATAAAATAAGGGTAAGAATTATTGTTTATTAAAACTTTTCAAAATTTTAAAAAAAAAATTGAAGTGAGGAAAATTTTTACAAATAAAATCCCCGCCCCCGGACTCGAACCAGGAACCTTCCGGTTTCAACAACCAGCTGTCCTTTTTTCATTCCCTCAAAAAGTGAGTGTCCAAAGGAATCTACAGCCGGACGCTCTAACCATTGAGCTAGGCGGGGCTCAAAAATAGAAGTTTTATTTTAGTTTATAAAGTTTTCTTTATTAACTAATAATTAAATTAAATCTTAAAAACATTAAGTCTTAAAAAACAAAATCTCCTGTTAAACTAAAGAGTATTTAATTTTTTGTGAGTTGAACAAAAGATCATCTCTTTTTTTAGGATTGTAAAAATAAAAAAGTTCAAAAACAAAAGATAAAAGTAAGTGTTTTAGATCAATTTATTTTTTAATCAAAAAACAAAAAATTTATAAATAGGTGCTATTGCCTATTTTTGATGGCATGGCAATCTTTCTTAGTCGTAAAAAGTAGAGAACAATAGTTAAAGCTCTTGATAAGAATTGTGTGTTTTAGAGGAGAGATTGCCATGAAAATTAAATTTAAAAAGCCCCGGTGGTGTAGTGGTTTATCATAGAGCCCTGTCGAGGCTCTGACCCGGGTTCGAAAATAAAAATAATTAAAAATCGAAAATCCCGGCCGGGGCGTTAATGTCACACGGGCCGGTAGCTCAGCCTGGAAGCTTTTAAAAAAAGCTGGGCAACAGAGCATCGGACTTTTAATCCGGTGGTCGCGAGTTCAAAAAAAATTTGAAAATCTCGTCCGGCCCGTATAAAATTTTTAAAATGAAAGAGCGTGTAAAAAGCGGAAGTGGAATTGCTTTTTTCTACATTAAAAAAAGAAAAGGGGTTTGTGATTAAAATGAAAACCATAAAACATGTTTTAGTTCCAGAACACATAAAGCTTTCAGAAGCTGAAAAAAAGGAATTATTAGAAAAGTATAAGATTTCTTTGAATGAGCTTCCAAGAATACTTAAGAATGATCCTGCAATAGCCCATCTTAATGTGAAAGAAGGAGATGTGATAAAAATTATAAGAAAGAGCGAATCAGCAGGAGAATCAATCTATTATAGGGTGGTTGTCAATGAGTAAGATGCATAATGTTTTGTTAAAAAAATTTTTTGAAGAAGAATCATTCATAAAGTCAGACATTGAATCGTTTAACAATTTTGTTGATTATGAGCTTCAAGAAATAATAAGAGAAGAACAAACAATTGAACCCACAATAATTCCGCATGATCTTGAGAGTTTTAAGATTAGGTTTGATAAAATCTCTGTTTCAAAACCAGAATTGATAGAAGCTGATGGTTCTAAAAGAATTTTGTATCCAATGGAAGCAAGATTGAGAAAGATTACATATGCTGCTCCAATACACTTAACAGTTAGTGCTCATGCAAACGGAGTTCAGAGAGAATCAATAAAGGTTACAATTGGAAACCTTCCAATAATGCTAAAATCAAAGTATTGCCACCTATACAATCTTAGCGAGGAAAAACTAATTGAAGTTGGAGAAGACCCAAAAGACACAGGGGGTTATTTTATAATTAATGGAAGTGAAAAGGTTCTTGTAAAGATAGAGGATTTAGCTTCAAACAAATTTGTTGTTACAAAAACAGCAACATCAAGATATGTTGGAAAAATATTCTCAGAAAGAGGGTCTTTTAAAATACCACACACTGTTGAGAAATTTAAGGATGGAATATTTTATTTAAGCTTTACAAGGGCAAATAGGATTCCAATAATATTAATAATAAAGGCGTTGGGACTTACAAATGATCAGCAAATAATGCATTTCGTTAGTTCTGAGGAACAGTTTGATGAGGTAATGGTCAATTTATACGAATTTTCAGACATAAAAACAAGGGAGGACGCTTTAGATTTTATAGCAAAGAAGATTGGAATAACACAAACAAGAGACTTAAGAATTCAAAAAACAGAAGAAATTTTGGACAAATACTTATTACCAAATGTTGGAACAACGCCTAAAGATAGAATTTACAAAGCTTACAACTTATGTAAGTTCTTAAAAAAATACATTTTAGTTTCAAGGGGATCTGTTCCAGAAGATGACAAGGACCATTATGCTAACAAAAGAGTAAAGATGAGTGGTGATTTGTTAGCAGAACTCTTCAGAGTAAATTTTAGAGTATTAACAAATGATATGCTTTACAATTTCCAAAGAATTGTAAAGAGGGGAAAAATACCCTCTTTAAAAGTAATTATAAGAGAAAAATTATTGACTCAAAGAATTTACAGTTCTTTAGCAACAGGAGTTTGGGTTGCTGGAAGGAAGGGAATATCTCAAAGAATTCAAAGATTAAATTTCTTGGAAACAATGTCACACTTGCAAAGAGTTGTAAGTTTGTTAAGCTCTGCTCAAGAGAATTTTGAAGCAAGAGAACTTCACCCAACCCATTTGGGAAGATTATGCCCTATAGAAACACCTGAAGGAACTAATATTGGATTGAAAAAGAATTTAGCACTTTTAGCATCAGTTACAAGCGAACATGTTGATGAAAAAGAATTGCTTAAGAAATTAAAAGAGATTGGGTTAAAAACATTAGAAGAGGAAGAATAAAAAAATTTAGGATCAAAAAATCAAAAAATATTATGCTCAAAATTTTAAAAAAGGTGAAAAAATGGCAGATGTTTTTTTTAATGGAAAAATAATTGGCTATGTTGATAATCCAAAAGAATTTGTTGAGAATTTTAAGAATAAAAGAAGGCACAACGAGATTGAAAATTTTATAAACATAAGTTATAATGAAAAAACAAATGACGTATACATAGAAGCAAGTTCTGGAAGATTGAGAAGGCCTTTAATTGTTGTTAAAGAAGGAAAACCATTACTTACAGAAAAGCATGTTGAAATGTTAATGAATAATGAATTGAAATGGAGTGATTTACTAAATCAAGGAATAATTGAGTATCTTGATGCAGAAGAAGAAGAAAATGCTCTTATAGCTTTCTCTGTTGAAGAACTAACTCCTGAACACACTCATTTAGAAGTTTCTCCAGTAGCAATATTCAGCTTGTGCACTTCATTAGTTCCTTTCTCTAATTATACACAAAGTGCTAGATTAAACATTGGTTCTAAGAATCAAAAACAAGCAATAGGAATTTACATCTCAAACTATCCGCTAAGAATGGATATGGATGTTAACATATTGTATTATCCTCAAGTTCCTATTGTTAAGACAATAATGCACGATTTGTCCAATTATGAAAATCATCCTGCTGGACAAAATGTTGTTTTGGCAGTTATGAGTTATAAGGGATATAATATGGAAGACGCTTTAATCATAAACAGAAATTCAATAGATATGGGATTAGGAAGAAGTGTTTATTATAGACCAGTTATAGCAGAAGAACTAAGATATCCTGGTGGACTAACAGATGAAATTACAATACCTGATAAGGATGTAAAAGGTTACAGATCAGAACATGATTATAGATATCTTGAAAGTGATGGTATTATTTACCCTGAAGCAAAAGTTGGTGAGGGAGATGTTATAATAGGAAAGGTTAGCCCTCCAAGATTCTTAGGAGGTTTAGAGGATTATAGCCTAACATCGGGAGTGAAGAGAGAAAGCTCTGTTGCTTTAAAGCATGGTGAGGAAGGAATTGTTGATTCTGTTATAATAACAGAGAGTTCAGAAGGAAATAAATTAGTTCAAGTTAAGATAAGAAACCCAATGATTCCAGAAATAGGAGACAAATTCACAAGCAGACACGGACAAAAAGGAGTTATTGGGTTAATAGTTGATCCTAGCGATATGCCATTCACAGCATCAGGAATTGTTCCGGATATAATATTTTCTCCTCATAGTATTCCAACAAGAATGACTGTTGCTCAATTATTAGAACTGCTCGGTGGAAAGGTAGGTGCTTTGGCTGGAAGGTATGTTGACGCAACAGCATTCAGCTCTGAAAAGGAAGAAGACCTAAAGAGTCAACTTTTAGAGTTAGGTTTTAGGGATAATGGAACAGAAACAATGTATAATGGAGAAACAGGAGAGGCATTTGAAGTTAGAATATTCGTGGGAAATATTTATTATTTAAGATTAAAGCATTTGGTTGCTAACAAACTTCATGCTAGAGCAAGAGGTCCTGTTCAATTGTTAACAAGACAACCAACAGAGGGAAGGGCAAAAGAAGGTGGTTTGAGATTAGGAGAGATGGAAAAGGACTGTTTTGTTGCTCATGGAACATCTTTGTTGTTGAAAGAGAGATTTGACTCTGACAAAATTGTTATTCCTGTATGTGAGAAGTGTGGTCTAATAGCAATAGAGGACTTTTACAAAAAAACAACTTATTGTCCTGTTTGTGGAGAGGACTCAAAAGTTAGTTTTATAGAGATGAGTTATGCTTTCAAACTTTTAACAGATGAGTTAAAATCAATGGGAGTTTATCCTAAGTTTGTTTTAAAAACAAAATACTAAAAATTCAAAAATAAAATTTAACTAAAAAATTTTGAGAGGTAAGAAAATGGAATATTCAGAAGAATTAATTTACAAAAAACTTGATAAGATAGTATTTGGTTTTTTAAGCCCACAAATGATTAAGGATATGGCTGCTGTAAAAGTAGTAACTCCAGAACTTTATGATAAAGAAGGTTATCCAGTAGATGGTGGCTTAATGGACACGAGAATGGGAGTGATTGATCCTGGACTAAAATGTAAGACATGCGGTGGGAGATTAAAAGAGTGTGTGGGACATTTTGGATATATTGTTTTAGCAAGACCTGTAATTCATGTAAAGCTCGTTAATGTAATACACGAACTTTTAAGATGCACTTGTAGAGAATGTGGAAGAGCGCTAATGGATTCTAAGAGAATAAAACAATATTTGAATAAACTTAGCGAATTGAATCCTGAAGACAAGGTTATTGGAAGCTCAATAATAAATGAGATAACAAGTAAGATGAAAGATTCTAAGAAATGCCCTCATTGTGGTGCAAAACAATTAAAGATAACTTTAGAAAAACCAACAACATTCTTAGAAGAGAATAAGAAATTAACTCCAATAGAAGTTAGGGCAAGATTAGAAATGATAAAAGATGAAGACTTGCCATTATTTGGTATCGATCCAAAAGCTGCAAGACCTGAGTGGATGGTTTTAACATTATTACCAATACCTCCTGTAACAATGAGGCCAAGCATAACATTAGAAACAGGAGAGAGAAGTGAAGATGATTTAACTCACAAATTAGGTGATATCGTAAGAATAAACCAAAGATTATTCGAAAATATAAATGCAGGAGCTCCTGAAATAATAATAGAGGACTTGTGGGAATTATTACAATATCATATTACAACCTATTTTGACAACACAATAGCACAACTTCCTCCTGCAAGACATAGGAGTGGCCAACCATTAAAAACACTAACTGAGAGAATAAAAAGCAAACATGGAAGAATAAGACATAACTTAGCAGGTAAAAGAACTAATTTTTCTGCAAGAACTGTTATAAGTCCTGATCCGATGTTAGAACTTGACGAAGTAGGAGTTCCTTTTGTTATTGCAACAAAACTAACAGTTGCTGAGAGAGTGACAGAATGGAATAAAGAATATTTAAAGAAATTTGTTATGAATGGACACAAAAAATATCCTGGAGCAAATTATGTAATAAGACCTGATGGGAAGAAGAAGAAAATAACTGATGAAACAAAAGAACAACTAGTGGAGGAATTAGCTCCTGGTTATATAGTTGAGAGGCATCTTTTGGATGGTGACATAGCACTCTTTAACAGACAACCATCTTTGCACAGAATGAGTATGATGGCTCACAAAGTCAAAATATTACCTTATAAAACATTCAGGTTAAATCCTGCTGTTTGTCATCCTTACAACGCTGATTTTGATGGGGATGAAATGAATTTACACATACCACAAACAGAAGAAGCAAGAGCAGAAGCAGAATACTTAATGAGTGTTAATACTCAAATAATAAGTCCGAGGTATGGGTTAAGTGTTATTGGCTGTATTCAAGATGCAATAGCAGGAAACTACTTACTAACAAAAGAGCTTGAACTTCCAAGAGAAGAAGCATTACAATTACTTTACGAATCAGGAGTTGATAATTTAGCAAAGCTTCCAAACAAAAAAATAGTTAGTGGAAAAGAAATATTTAGCACAATCCTACCTGATGATTTTAATTATGTTGGAAAATCAAAATCAGGACCTGTAATAATAAAGAATGGTATTCTTGAAGAGGGAGTGATGGATAAATCAAGCTTGGGAGTTGAATCTGGACTAATGCTTAGAAGCTTACACACACAGTATGGAAGGGAAGAAACATTCAAGATTATTGGACAAATATTCAGGTTAGGAATAAATGTTTTGTTGCATTATGGAATGACAACCCTACTTTCAGATATTGATTTGCCAAAAGAAGCAAGAGAAAAAATCAATGAGATCCTAAACAAAGCAGAAAAAGATGTTGAAGCTTTAATTGAAAAATACAATAAGGGAGAATTAAAAGCCCTTCCTGGGAGAAGCTTAAGAGACACTTTAGAGATAAGCATTCTCGAAATACTTAACAAAGCAAGAAATGATTGTGGAGATGTTATTGAACAACACACTTCAAAAGAAACAAGCACAATGCTTATGATAAAATCAGGTGCTAGGGGAAAATTATTAAATTTGATCCAAATGGCTGCTGTTGTTGGACAGCAAGCTTTGAGAGGAAAAAGAATTGAAAAGGGGTATTCTGAGAGAACGCTATCACACTTTAAAAAAGGAGATTTGGGTCCAGAAGCTCATGGTTTTATAAGAAGTAATTTTAGAGAAGGAATGAATCCAAAAGAATTTTTCTTTGCAGCAATAACAGGAAGGGACTCTCTTATGGACACTGCTCTAAGAACTCCAAAATCAGGATATCTTTACAGAAGATTAGCTAATGCTTTGCAGGACTTAAAAGTTGAGTATGATTATACAGTAAGGGATTCAAACAATAGAATAATACAATTCTTATTTGGAGAAGACGGCATTGATGTTTCAAAATCAGAACATGGAAAGCTAAATGTTGCAAGAATAGTAAGAGAAGTGCTTGAAAAATAAAAAAAGAAAAATTATAATCATAAAAGATAAAATGATAATTTAAAAGGTGAAAAATATGAGTTTAAGTTCAATCTTAAAAAAATACAAGGACAAATTACCTGCAAAAATAATTGAAGAACTAAAAGAAAAAGTTCCTGAGAACATATCAGAAGCAAAGATGATAAAGATTGTTGAAAAGGTTGTTGAGGAATACGAGAATATGCTTGTTGAGCCAGGAGAGAGTGTTGGAATAATAAGTGCAGAATCAATCGGAGAGCCAGGAACCCAAATGACTCTTAACACTTTCCACTTTGCCGGTGTTTCTGAAATGAACGTGACAACAGGACTTCCAAGAATAATAGAAATATTTGATGCTAGAAGAAAGATAGCAACTCCAATGATGCACATATACTTAAAAGAACCATATTCTAGTGGAAAAGGAATTGAAAAGATTGCTTCTCAAATAAAACAGACCTTCTTAGAAGAGATAAGTTCTGAGTTTTATCTTAACATAGCAGACCTATCAATAGAAATAACACTTAATGAAGAAATAATGAAATCCCTTAATTTAAAAACAGAAGATGTTGTAGAAGCAATAAAAAAGGGAATTAAGGGTGTTAAGATAAAAGAAAAGGAAGGGGTTTTGATTGTGAGCAAAAAAACCAAAGAAGAAGGAATAAACGAACTTTATGCATTAAGAGAAAGACTAAAAAAATTGATTGTTCTCGGAATAAAAAACATAACTTATGTTCTTCCAATAAAGAAAGGAGAAGAATATGTTATAATGACCTCTGGCTCAAATCTCAAAGAGGTCTTAAAATTAAATTTTGTGGATGAGGAAAGAACAACAACAAATGATATTCTTGAAATACAAGATGTTTTGGGCATAGAAGCAGCAAGAGAAGCAATAGTTAGAGAGGTTTATGATGTAATGCAATCTCAAGGATTAACAATTGATATAAGACACATAATGCTTGTTGCAGATACAATGTGTTCTTTGGGAAAGGTTGAGGGAATAACAAGGTATGGAATTGTAAAGGGAAAATCAAGCGTTCTTGCAAAGGCATCATTTGAAACTCCAATGAAGCATATACTTCAAGCAAGTTTGGGAGGAGAGGAGGATAAATTAAATTCTATAATTGAGAATGTTATGGTAAATCAACCAGTTCCTGTTGGAACAGGACTTCCAGGATTAGTAGTAAAGATGACACCTCTAGCAGCAGAAACAAAAGAAGAGAAGAAAAAGAAAAAATAATTAGGGAATTATGAAAAGAATAAAGTTTTGTGAGAAGTGCAAAAATTATACATTAAAGGACAAGTGTCCTAATTGTTCTTCAGAAACAATTCTTGCAATCCCGCCAAAATTCTCTCCTTACAATAAGTATGATTCTTATCTTAGAAAAGCAAAGGAAGAGGAGAGAAAAAGCAAAGGTTTACTTTAAATCTTATTACTTTTTTATTCTTATTCTTCTTTTCTCTCAAAACTAAAAATTCCCTTTTTTTCTTTCATAAAATTTTGCACTTCGTTAAGAAAGATTTCAAGATTCTTCTCAATTTCTTTATAGTTCTGACCCGATAACACAACAAAATAACTACCAGAACCAGCATACTTAATACTGATATTATTAACCTTTGACATCCCAATTTTTAACGCTTCCTTTACTATCTCAACCCCATTTGGTTCGTAACTTGTAAGCTTTAAAAGTCCTTTTATCTCAACACTTTTTGGTTTTCTTCTTGAGAGTATAAGCTCTGTTAGTTCTTCAGCAAGTTCTTTCTTTATTCCTAAATCCTCCAGCTTTACCTTATTATTAACAACATCATCAAAACATTCAAAAATATAAGTATAATTTTCTAAAATTTTATCAGCAATTTCATGATAAAGTTTTTTAAAATCAACATTCTTCTTTTTAGCTAAAAACTCAATTATCTTCTCAGAATTTTGTTCTTCTTTAATTTCCTCAAGCTTTTTTCTCTTTTGTATTTGGGTTACTCTCCTTAGAGATAAATCAATATAGCCCTTTTCCTTATTGACTTTTAATACCTTACAAACAATAATCTTTCCTTCTTTAACAAACTCGTAAATGTTTCTTATTCTTCCAGGGCTTATCTCTGAAATATGAATCAAACCTTGCTTGTCATATTCTTCAAGATTAACAAATGTTGAGTGTGGAGTAATATTAGTAACTCTACACAAAACAAGCTCTCCCTCCTCAGGAAAACCTTGTCTTCTATACATTAAATTCATTCAAGCACCTCAAGAACTCTGGCTTTTAATCTTGCCTTACCACCAGTAGGAACTGCTAAAACCCTACCACAAACCAAACAATTAACAACTGTCGATGCTTTTCCAAAAACTATTTGCTCATTCTTGCATTTTGGACATCTTACCTTTACAAATTTTGATTCTGGTTCTCTTATTCCTATCATAATCTCACCCAAAATTTTTAAAGCATTATTTAGATTAAAATTTATGTTTTAAAAAAATGCTCTTTTATCTTAAGTGAGAATTTCCTTGATTTTTAAATGTTACTATATTTGCTAACAAAAAAAATAAAAATTAAAGTGACCAAAATAATAAATAAAAAATAATTTAAAAATTAAAATAATTTTAAAATTATTTTGTAAATTTTTTTAATCTAAACATCAAAATTCTTTTTTAATTGTTCCTTTATCATATTTACAAGTTCGAGAGATTTTGGAGGTTTCCCATTAACAAAGTAATCATTATAATATTTTCTACTAATTAAAGGTATGTCATTTTCATTTACATATGCTATAAAGTGATCAGAACCGTCTTTAGGATCTTTAATCTTAGTAAAATCTAAGAGAAAAACATAATCTTGATAGCCAAAGAATTTACTTAAAATTCTAATTTCCTTATCACCAATCTTTTTATCTTCTATTTTTATTTCTCCAGTGAAACCATAGTCAACTCCTGTTACTTCAATAGAAAAAATATCCTTATAATTTTTGTATTCTTTTAAATTAAGGAGATCTCCATTAAATTTAAAAATTTGACCGTCTTTAAGTTTTAGTTCTAATGTCTTATCGTCACATCTACTTTTGGATAATTTTAAAATTTTACTTTCATAATTTTCTCCTAAATGTGACTTTTCATAACTTAAAAATTGAGTATTTTTGTATTTATCTTCCAAATGTTCGATTGATCCTCTAAGATCGACCTCATAAAATTTATCAAGATTTTCTATTATAAAAGCATCAGTAAAAAATGAAGATTTTCCAGCAAGACCATATTCCAAATTAATTAAAACATCATTTTCATTGTTGAAACTAGAATTTATATCTATGTCTCGTGCATTTTTCAAAGTATTTAAAATATGCTCTTGAGCTAGTTTGTTATAAAATTTATTAACATCCAACTTACCAAAAACATTCGGATTATTAACAACAAAATTAAGTAGGTCTATTAATATTTCACTTATTTTATTAAAATCCTTACTTTCAAAAAAATAATAGTAGGAAGTGTAGTCTGTAAAAACACGTTGGGCTTCACCTATTTTTAGATTTTCGTTATAATAAATTTTTACAACAGGTTCATAAATATATTTTCCCTCATAAAGTTTTTCTTCAAGACTCATAAAACCACCTCAAAATTTTTATTTTAAGCTTGTTTTAAAATTTTTAAAATATAACTAATATTTAAATCTTTTTATTTTTAGTCACTTATTAGTGATAATTAAAATTTTTTTGGAAAACAAAAGTATTAAAAAACAAAACATAAAACTTTTTAAGCAAGTTCTTAATCCTAAAAATTTATGATTACTTTCAAGAAAAACCCTGATTCAAGAGAAAAAATACTAAATATTTTGAACCCTGTTATTAAAGAATGGTTTTTCAAGGAATTTAAAGATTTTTCACTACCACAACTATATGCTGTTACTGAGATACATTCAAGAAAGAATGTTCTAATAAGCGCTCCAACTGGTGGCACAAAAACACTAACAGCATTCTTATCAATAATAAACGAGCTTTTTACTTTATCACAAAACAATTTACTAGAAGACAGAGTGTATTGTGTTTATGTTTCCCCACTAAAGGCGTTAAATTATGATATTGAGGTTAATTTAAAAAATCCTCTAAAAAAGATCGAAGAAATTTATGGAAAGAAAACAGGAATAAGGGTTGCTGTGAGAACAGGAGACACTTCTGCTTCTGAAAAAGCACAAATGCTAAAAAAACCGCCTCACATATTAATAACAACTCCTGAAAGCTTAGGAATAATTTTATCTTCAATAAAATTTAGAGAGCTTTTAACAAAGGTTGAGTGGGTTATTGTTGATGAAATACACGCTCTTGCAGAGAGCAAAAGAGGAACTCATTTGAGTTTAAGCTTAGAAAGATTGCAGAGATTGAATTATGTTTCAAGGATTGGATTGTCAGCAACAGTTGCTCCAATAGAAGAAATCGCTAAATTCTTGGTTGGTTTTGAAAATGGAAAACCAAGGGATTGTATAGTAGTGGATGTTCAATTTGTAAAGGAGATGGATTTAAAGGTGTTAAGTCCTCTGCCTAATCTTATAAATGTTGAGTATGAGGAACTTCATAATTCACTCTACAATTTAATAGATCAACTTATTCAAAATCATAAGACAACTCTCATATTTACAAATACTCGTTCTGCTACAGAAAGAGTTATTCATCATCTTAAAGAAAAATTTCCAAAACACTATGCACTAATGGATGAAAAATCCGATTATCCAGTAATAGGTGCCCATCATGGTTCTTTGTCAAAATCTTTGAGGAGAAGAATAGAATCAAGATTGAGAGAAGGAAGATTAAAAGCTGTTGTTTCAAGCACCTCTTTAGAGCTTGGAATTGACATTGGTTATATTGATTTGGTTATTCTTTTGGGAAGCCCAAAATCAGTTGCAAGGGCTTTACAGAGAATTGGCAGGAGTGGTCATAAACTAACGGATACTACTAAAGGGAGAATTGTAGTTTTAGATAGAGACGATTTGGTTGAGTGCTCTGTTTTGTTAAAGAGCGCTATTGAGAAAAAGATTGATAAAGTTCATATTCCAAAAAATGCTCTTGATGTTTTAGCACAACAAATTGTTGGAATAACATCTGTTGAAAAGATTAGTGTAAGAGAACTTTATGATTTAGTAAAAAAGAGTTATTCTTATTCAGAACTTGATTATAAGGACTTTGAAAACACTCTAAAATACCTTGCAGGAGAATTCTCTGATTTAGAAGACAAAAGGGTTTATGCAAAAATATGGTATGATAAAGAAACAGGAGTTATTGGAAGAAGAGGAAAGATGTCAAGGGTAATTTATATGACAAACATTGGCACAATACCTGATGAAACAGCAGTTTTAGTGAAGGTTGGTGAAGAAGTTATTGGCAAGATAGAGGAAAGTTTTGCAGAGAAATTAAAAAAGAATGATATTTTTGTTTTGGGAGGTGAAACTTACAAGTTCAAATTTTCAAGAGGACAAGTTATCCAAGTTGAGCCAACAACTGGAACCCCAACAATTCCCTCCTGGTTTTCTGAAATGTTGCCTTTGAGTTTTGATTTGGCGATGGATATTTCTTTGTTTAGAAGGTTAATGGAAGAAAAATTTTTGCTTGGAAAGAGTAAGGAAGAAATCTTAAATTTCATACACGATTATCTTTATGTTGATGAAAATTCCGCAAACGCCATTTATGTTTATTTTAAAGAACAATACCTTTACTCAAAGATACCAAATGATAAGAGAATTGTTGTTGAACACTACAATGATGGAAAGAAAAAGTATGCAATTTTTCACACCCTGTTTGGAAGAAGAGTTAATGATTGCTTGTCAAGAGCCATTGCTTTAGTGATTTCAAGAATGCAGCACATGGATGTTGAAATTGGAATAACCGACAATGGATTTTATGTTGCTTCAAAAAAGGACGTTCAAGCAGTAAAAGCATTTAAGGTTTTAAATTCAAAAAAATTGTATAATGTAATGGAAGCCGCTATTGAAAATTCTGAGATTTTAAGAAGGAGATTCAGGCATTGTGCAGTAAGGGCTCTGATGATTTTGAGAGAATATAAGGGGCATAAAAAGAGGGTTGGAAGGCAACAAGTATCTTCAATGATTTTGATGAATGCTGTAAGAATGCTTGGGGATGATTTTCCAATATTAAAAGAGGCAAAGAGGGAAGTTTTAGAGGACTTAATGGATATTGAAAATGCAAAGAAAATTATTGAACTTGTTGAAAACGGCTCTATAAAGATTGTTGAAACAAGTTCTGATGTTCCAAGTCCGTTTGCTTTAAACATAATAACAGAAGGATATCTTGATTTGCTAAAGATTGAAAACAGAACTGATTTTTTGAGAAGAATGCACAATTTGGTGCTTGCAAAGATTTCATTAAAAGAGGGAAAGGAAAAAATAAAGGATATTCTTGAGTTTGAGAATAAAACATTTAAAGATAAAACACTAACGGATAAAGAAAAAGCAGATAAAAAATAAAAAATAAATAATTAAAAACTCAAAAAATAAGAAAAGTGCAAAGATTTTTTTGACGCGTTTTTAATTATTTTCTAGTTTTTTATCTAAACATTTCTTTTTTATCTCTTTTATTTTTTATACATTTGAATTATTTCTTGAGTTGTTGTTGCTTGCTCAGGACTTTTATCATCCCTAAACATTTTAAACCTTGGAAACCTTATTGCAAGCCCTTTTCCAAGTTGTTTCTTAGCACAAGTATGAACAGGACTTTGGGTTATCTCTGCACCAACAACCACTACAACCTTATTTGGTATAAACCAATAATCTGCTTCTATTTCAGAATCAACCCTAGCGTGTTTTTTTGGAATTAAGTATGGCTTCATTATTTTTGGTAATTTACTTAGTATTTCATCACTAAAACCAGCACCTAATTTTGATACTGTTTCAAACATGTCTGTTTTTGGATTATAAGACGCACATAATAGTGCACCATAAGAACCTGCTCTTTTGCCTTTTCCTGCAAAAGCACCAACCACCACTAAATCCAAAGTGTCCTGTAATTTTGATACATAATCCTTTTTGTATTTAATCCAAAGCCAAGCCCTTGCCCCTGCTCTGTAAAAAGAATCTCTTGATTTTGATTTTGCAATTATTCCCTCACAACCCTCATCCAAAACCTCTTGGAAGAAATCATCTACTTTGTCCAAATCATCATCTTCTAAAATTTTACTAAGCATAATAAAATTATTTTTGTTTGTTATTTTCTCGAGGATTTTTCTTCTTTCAGGATAAGGTGTTTTTATTAAACTCTTACCATTCAAATAAAGTATATCAAACAAAAAAACACGAATTGGTATTTTCTTAACATACTTTTCAACATCATATTTTCTCTTTCTCTGCATTAAAGTTTGGAATGGTAAAATATTCCCTTTGTCATCAATAGGAACAGCTTCTCCTTCAACAATGAATTTCTTTTCTTTTATTGCTTTTTTTATGTTCTCAACAATATCTGGATATTGAGTAGTTATGTTTTCTAATCTCCTTGAATAAATTACTACATCTCCATTCTCTTTTTTATGAATTTGAACTCTCTCACCATCATACTTTGCATCAGAATAAAAACCATTCGGCATCTTTTCCTTTATTTCTGAAAGTTTTTTTACTCTTTGGGCTAACATCATTTGTATTGGGCTGCCAACTTGAATTTCAATTCTCTTTATTCCATCAATACCTTTTGTTGCTATCAACTCTGCTACAAGTCCGATATCTGTGCATAAATTATAAGCTTCCTCTAAGAATTTCTTGTTTTCTTTTGTTCCTGTAAAGGCAATTGATAAACTATCAAGAATTGTCATTGACGCAACGCCCAACCTTAATCTTCCAAGAAGGATTCTTATTATGTATTTTGCCTCTTCAGGATTGCACTCTAACAACAAATCCGAAAGCAAAGATATTTTTTTGTCTTGACTCCCAGAGCCTGTTGTTTTAGCTATCTCTAATAATCTTTTATGAACTTCTGAAATTTTTAAATCTCTTTTTTTATTGATCTTTAAACTTTTTCCTATTTCAAAAGCAACAATTCCCAAGTCGCCTTTGCTTTTAAGCAGTTTTTTAATTTCGTCTTCTTTTCTATTGTATGCTCTCGAAACAGCCCTTATCATCATTCTCTCTGCAATCCCAAAATCAACACTTTCATATTCTGGTGCAACAAGACCGAGAATAAAGTAACTAACAATTTTTATCTCGTTTTTAGGAACTCTTTTAAAAAAATTAGCTAATATTTCTCTAAGCTTATTTCCTGAGCTTGTTTTTTCAAGTTCTTCAAAAACACCAACTAATTCTTTAAACTCCATAAGAAATATTATTATTTCAGAATTTTTAAATTTTGTCAAAAAAAATAATTTTTAGACAACTCTTATTTCTTTTATGTTAAAGAACCTTTTAGTTATCTCTTCATATTCTCTTAAATTTTTAGCGTTTTTTCCTATCAAAAGTCCCTTCACTTTTCTATCACTATCACTTATTATTACAACTCCATCCTTTTCTTCAACACTATCAACATTCAATGGAGCTATTAAATTTCTTATAAAAACAAGAAGAGCAGGATTATACTCTACTATTTTTATTTTCTTATTTAATTTTTTAGCAAGCTCTTTTACTTTACTTCCTTTAGGACCAACAGCTTTTGTAAGTTGGTTTAAATCAACTATAAAGATTATTTTATCTTCTTGCTCTATGCAGTCCTTTAACTTTACACCAGTTATCTTCTCAAAGAGAATCATCTTGTTCATTAAAGATATATCGTATTTCTTCCTCACTTTGAATCCTCTTTTCCTTTTAGAATTCCAACTGTTGATACTAAAAATTGTTTTTTGCAAAGTGTTCCCAACTCTTCATTAGTTATGTTCAGCTTTTCAAGAGGAACATCTGCTAATTTTGAATAATACTCAAGCTCTTTTAAAAAATCCTCCGGAGCGTTTGAAGCTAAAAAAATCTTTTTTATCCTTTTTAGTTTTAAGTTTTTTAAAACACTCTTATAACCAACTAATAGTTCTTTCTTTCCAACAAATGCTTTTATTTCGTTAATGCCATCTGTCATAAAAACACCCTTAAAAAAATAATTAATTCTAATTTTTTTATTATTTATAAATCATAGGAGCGAACATTATTAGTTTTTAAACTTTTCTTTTTTTAGTTTAAAAATTAATAACTTTTAATACTTTTTATTTAATTATATCTAAAAATATCTCTAATATTTTTGGATCAAACTTTTCTTTTTCACTTTTAATTATTTCAATAGCTTGTTCTTTTGAAAAAGCTGAGCGGTAAGATCTCTCGCTAATTAAAGCATCATAAACATCAGCTATTTTTACTATTCTTGCAACTAAAGGTATTCTTTCTCCCCTTAAACTCTTAGGGTAACCCTTGCCATCATAAGATTCGTGGTGATACAATATTATATCGCCTATGATCTTTGCGTCTTTCATGCTTGTTAATAAAAAAGAATTTTTAAAAACATCATAAGCTATTGTTGTGTGTAGTTTCATCATTTCTTTTTCAACATCATTCAGTAAGGAAGGTTTATTTAGAATTGTTTCTGGAAGGAATATCTTACCAAAATCATGAAGTAGTGCTCCATAATTTAAAAATTCAAGATCTATCTTTTTCTCTAGTGTTTGATTTAATTTTTCAGCAATCTTTAATGAAACGTTACTAACATTTTTTGAGTGATTCCCTATGTAAGCATCCTTTTTCTGTTGTATCAAATTCAACAAATTTATCAAATCTAACAAAAAACTCTTATAAAAATCAACCTTTTTAGATATTTTTGAGTATTCTTGCTTATAAGTTTTTTTAAATTCCTCAATTAACTTCCATTGTGAATATTCTTCTACCATTTTTAATGTAGGGACTTTCTTTCAAAATCTTTTACTTTATCTTCTTTTTCTTTCTTGTATAAATTTTTATAAACGCTCTTAATTTCCTTCTCTGTTAAGCCCTCGAGTTCTCCATCATAAACAATCCAAATTTCTTCTTTATGTGAATTTATTTTTATCTTTAATCTTAAATAATCTGGGAATAGTTTTTCTTCTCTTTTGTAGGTTCTTTCTTTTAAATCTAAAACTACTGTTTTTATTTTTTCTCTTGCAGAATCTTCAAAACTATTTAATACTCTTTTTATAGTTGTGCCTGTATCAACTAAATCATCAACAATTAAGATTAAGTCATAGTTTGCTGCTTTTGATTTATCTGGCACAATATATTTTATTTCTAAGTCCTTTTTTGTCATGTTTATATAGCTTGATGCAATAATAACTCCAACATCAACATTCAATTTTGACTTCTTCCTTATTTCTTCAGAGATACAGTTTGCAATTGAAGAC
>JAWBOW010000015.1:0-18057 GCA_038825775.1 Candidatus Woesearchaeota archaeon
GGCAGTGTAATTGGATTATTTATTTCAATATAATCAAGTGCTGGTGCTCTGTTCTTTATTAAAAATTGGAAAATATAGTTATCTCCTTTTATTTTTGATTTTTTATCTTTTATTATTATAATATAATCACCGTTACTTATTCTTTCCTTTTTTATCTCTAAATCATTAAAATTAATAGAGGTCTTTGTTGATTTTAAAGAATCTAAAATATCATAAGTTATATTATTCGTATCTTTTCCTAAAATTTCATTTATAAAATCATAAATATTTTTAAGTTTAATTTTTACTTTTGCTTCAAAATTATTTATATTTGTTGTGCCTGAAGAAGAATTAATTTTTATGTTGTAATCTAACTTTACACTTACATCATCATTTCCTAAAAAAACTTCAGCTTTTGGTTTTGAAAATTTAAGATCTACTCCATATTCTTCTGCTAAACTTTTAATATTGCAATCTTGTATTTTAGTAATAATATATTTTTCTATTTGTTCCTGAGCAGAATCACGATAATTAGGAGCAGAGCACAAATAACCTGGCAGAACTATTTCCTTATTACAAGCAGCCCTATAAAGAGCATTTCCAAATATAAACTGGTCCTCATGCATAAAATTACAATTAGGCCAACCCACTATACAAGGATATTCCGGAGGAGGTAAGATTATGTTTGTATCAAAATTTGTAACTCTGTAAACAACTTTGTATCCTTTATAATTTCCTGTTTTGCCATTAAAGTTTATTCCTCCTTGGTTTTCATAAATATAACCTCCTTGTCTTCCTAACAAAAAAATAGCTTCTTCTAAATTATTTTTAAGACAATCATCAATATAATTTTTAAAAATATCAGCATTTATTTTTTCATCAACTATTCTTTTTTCTTGAGAAGCGTTTATCATAAAAAGATAAAGCATGCTTACTACTAAAACAACAAAAACTCCTAAGAATATGAACAAGCTTAGCTGTGCTTTCTTGCTTTTAATTTTATTAATCATTATAAAAAATAAAAAAGAAAGAGAATTTAAAAAAATATCGTTTTTTATTTTTTTATACCCTTGTTTCTAAGATTTTATTTGATACGCTTTTAATTCATTAAATGTGTCTAATGTTATTTGATAATCATCTCTGTAATTAACAACATCAATTAATGGAGACCTTATTATGCTGAAATTTATGTTATTATAAGTCATTTCTTTTACACTATCTAAAGCTAATAATAAGTTATAATTCTTAACATTTCTAACCATAGAATCTTTATACAAGAATTGTTCTTTAGTCACAAATTCCTTATTATCCTCTATTTTTATATCATACATTAAAACCCCGTTTTCAGACTCTTCCAATAACAAATGCACTGTTTATTCCACTTAATGTTAGTACAGAGCCCGTGCTTTCTGGTTTTATCATTTTTTTATCAGAACTTCTAAAAACTATTGCTGAAATTTCATTATCTCTTTTATAAAGAGCAGTTGGTATTGGTTTGAAAGCGCCGTTTGCTGATTTTTCAACTTCATATAAAAACGAGTTTATATTTTTAGTTTCAGGTATACTAACTCCAAATCTATTAACAGCACAACTTAAAGAAAGTTCGTCATCAATTTTACATTTAACAACTCTACTATTTTCTGTATCAGCAACATATAAATTATTATTATTAACTAAAAGACCTTGGGGTTTAGCTTTAACACTACTTGAAAAAGCTCCTAATTTATAAGTAATCTCTTTACAACCCTTATATTCAATTTTATTATTATTTATTTCACTAACATCTACTAGGTGTATACAATTTTTTGCAAAATCATTTATAATTAAATAATTATTTAAAACAACCATATTTGTAGGTGTTATAGCAGGGATTTTGATACTAAAATTTTCTTTTAATAACCTTGTTTGGTTTTTGTATGTATTATTACAAAAATTCTGTTCGCTCTGATTTATTATAGGTGATAAATTATAATTAGAAATTATATTTAAAAGAGTAAAATTTTCTGTTATATTTGTAAAATTAAAACCTTCTGTGTGATTGGTTGAGTAATTTTTAAGTGCTCCAAAAATTACATATTTAAAATAAATTTCACAAATTTTGTTTAAGCTTAAATTCAGACTTAAGTTATGCTCTTTGATTATGTTTCCCAATGGTAAAAAAAGAGTATTATTAACATAAATGATTTCTTTTTGTTTATCGCAATAAATTTTATTAATCCAATTTGATTCATTAATCCTTGGAATAATCTCTATTTCATTATCATCTTTAAATACTACACAACAGCCTCTTTGACAATCACTAATTTGATGGCAAGAAGTATTCTCGTAAAAAATATTATACTTAACGTCACAAGAGTTTTTTTCAGTTATAAAACAGCCTTTAGGAGTTACGCAACATCCGATAGATACTTCCTTTGCAAAAATTTTTTCAAACGAAAAAACTAAAAAAGTTAAGATTATAGCAAGAAAAATTATATTAAAAAATCTTTTTTTATTTTCTTTCATTTTAATAATAAATTCTAAAAAATGTATTTAAATCTTTCTTTTTTTCACTTTAAAGTTTATCCTTTTTTTAAGATATAAACTATTAGTCCAGAACTCCAAGCAAAAGGGTGTTCTGATTTATAATAATCAGTAAATACAGGTTTTCCTTCCCTATCATAAACTTCATAGACCTCATTGAATTGTATTATCTTATTTATTATTCTATCTAAAATTATTTTTGCTTTTTTATCATTTATTTTTTTCCTCGCAAGAACTTCTAAGCACCCAATCCAAAGCCAGGCATGTTCAAAATTATGATATCCTTCTATTCCTAAAATTCTGTTTGGTAAAAAAACAAATTCTTTAGGGTATTTTGGGTGGTTTGTTTTTGAAGGAACAGGAGTATTTATTTTGCTGTTATCAATATATTTTATTATTTTCTTACTCTTTGTTTTGTCAGCGATATTAAATATTATTGTAAGAAGGTTCCCTTCTGTTGAAAAATAGTCCTTTCCTAAAGTTAAAAAATCAGAGTAAAAACCTTTTTCTTCATTCCAAAAATATTTGTTAATCTTTTGTTTTAATTCATCTGCCTTTTTATAATATTCTTTTGCTTCTATTTTTCTGTTTAGTATTCTGTTTATTTTTGAGAAATCAATTAATGCTTTATAATATAGGGTGTTTGTGTAAAGAACAAAACCATTCTTCTTTATAGAGTCAGCCCAACTACAATAATTTTCTTCCTTAACAAAACCAAAATCTTTATCCTTATAGGACTCGTACCAATCAATGCTCTTCTTTATTTTATCATAGTTTTCTAATAAAAAATTTTTGTCTTTTGTTTTTTTATAGTATTGTAAAGTTATTATTATAAAAAGAGCATTTGGATCAGTGCTTTTTGCTTTTTTAAAAATAATATCTTTATCATTATAGTATATTGCATTTAATCTTTTGTTTTTTGTTTTTTTGTTTATTTTAAAAGCATCACAAAATAATTTTGTTAATACATGCTGGCCTATTGAAACTCTTAAAGGTATTTGGCCGTCTTGTTTTTGATAATTTAAGAATAATTCGAGGTTTTTTCTTACAATTTCATAATCTTTTAATTCTAAAGAACCAAAGCTTGCAAAGAAGGAATCCCTAGCCCAATAGTCAGAAAAGTGTTGTCTTCCAGCAATTATTCCATGCTCTTCATAACAATTTCTTAAACAATTTTTTGCTATTTCAAACGCTTTCTTTATTTTTTCATCATTCATTTTTTTTGACGCGCTCAGGGGGATTTGAACCCCCGACCCACAGCTTTCTTAGGATTTTCAGATAACTCTCTTCTTACCATTTTGGTATTATTAAGTTTTTCCTCATCAAATCCTTAGGAGGCTGTTGCCCTTCCAGACTAGGCCATGAGCGCTTAAAAATAGTTTTTTATTTTCTTATTTTAAATATTTTGTTTTTATTTTTTTCTTGTTTTTTAAATAGAATAATTTTTATACTTAAATATTTTTAAGATAAATTTATGAGGGTTCATAGCGAAGCGAATTTTAGTTTTTTAATAATAATTTTGTCAATAACACTCTTAAGCTTAACAACTGGTTTTGGGATGGCAAAATTAGAGGGCTCTCCTTTTCAAGATTCAAAGTTTATGTTTTCTGTTTTGTTTTTGATCTTGTCTTTAATTATTATCGGAGTTGCAATAATGATTCCCTATTCTTTATATTTGATTTCTAATTTCTCAGTAATTTTAGGAATCTTAAAATTTATGGAATTAATCTTTTATTTTATTTTTAGAAAGCCAATCTTATTTAAGAATTTTGGCTTAGGAATTCTTTTTGCAGAAATCATAAGTGCTTTTTTGTTAATAGTTGCAGGCATAATGTTATCAAGAGTTAATGAATAATTTATAATAACTAAAGCACAATTTTGGATTTTTGCCGAAATTTCTAAAGAAAAATTTTTTTATTTATTATTTGGGTTTCAAATTTTAAATTTTTATTTTTTTATAATTCTATTGTTTTTATCTTTTTGTTTTATTTTTTCTCTTTCAAAACATTTTATTGTTATGTTATTTTTTTTATTCTTTATTTATTCTTTATTATAAAATATTTTTATGGTTGTTTTTTTTCTTTAAGATTTTTAAGAAAGAAATATTATTTTTTTAGTTTTGTTTTTGATTTTCTGCTCTTAATCTTATTTTTTCCTTTTCATATTTTTCATATTTTTTAGTTTTATTTTATTATTTTATTCATATTATATTTTTTTCTTTTAATCTTTTTATTATTTCTTTGTGAACTTCATTAATACTTTGCTCTCCATTTATTTTTATTACTAATCCTTGTTTTTCATAAATTTTCATAACTGGTATTGTTTCTTTTTTATAAACTTTTATTCTCTCCCTTATTGCTTTTGGTGTGTCGTCGCTTCTCTTTACCAAAGGCACTTTACAAATATCACAAAGAGGAGGTTTTTTTGGATTGTAATTTTCAATTATAAAGGGCTTTCCACATTTTGGACATTGCATTCTCTTTGATAATCTTTTTATAATTTCTTTTTCAGAGATTTTTATTAATAAAACAACTTTTGGTTTTATACCCCTATCTTCAATAGCTTTGTATTGTTCAATACTCCTTGGATAACCATTAAGTATAAATCCGTTTTTGCAGTCCTTTTTTCTTAATCTTTCAAACAATATCTTAGTTACAATTTCTATCGGCAACAATCTCCCTGTTGTTAGTAGTTTTTTTATTTTTATTCCAAGCTTATCGTGTTTTTTTGCTCTCTGTCTTAAAAGTTCCCCCATAGAAAATTGTGGTATTCCTAACTTATTCGACAACAATATTGATTGGGTGTCTTTTCCAGAACCTTGGGGTCCAGAGATTATTATTATTTTTTTATCCGAAATATTCAACTCTTTTTTCCTCATTTTCATCCTTAATCCAAAAACTTCTTATTTTATCAATAATCTTAAGAAGTTCTTCTTTTACACTCAAAAATCTTTGAAAGCTTTCTCTTATGAATTCAGCTTCCATCTCCTCGTTTGTCTCAATTACAATTTTTAAAGCACTTCTCTTTATGAACATTAAACTCTTAAATATTTTAAACAATTGGTTTTTTTCTTCTTTTGTAAGATTTCCTGATTCAAAAACAGCATATGTTTCTGATTCAAAATAAATTATGCTTGATAAGAAATCTGTTATTAAATCTATCTTTTCACAAATTTTTTTTCTTATATTATATAAAATCTTTTCTTGACTTACATCATCATTAATTTCTTCTAAATCAAAGTGTTTTTCAAGCTCTTCAAATTTTGGCAAATTGTATTTTTTCATTAATTTTTCATAATTCTCCCTTAATCCCATAAAAATCCCTTTTTGCTTTCTTTTGTCTTAACTGTTTTTTTACTTGTTTTTATAATTTTCTTTTTTCAACTCTTTAAGATCTGTCTTAAAAAAACAGTTGCATAACTTCCTTTTTTAAGAGAAAATTCTAAAACAGCATTTTTCTTTTTATTCTCCTCAAAAAAACTATAACTAAAATTTTCTGCTTTTGAAACTGCATTTCTAAATGAGCCTTCGCTGCTTATCTCAGGAATTTTTCTTATTATAAAATCTTCTGGCTTTATATTGTATTCTTTTAGTATTTTATCAACTACTTCTTTAAAATCGTATTTTTCTTTAAGTCCAAAACCGACTAAAGGTAGTTTTAAATCAGCAATCTTTAAAAGTTCATCTTGCTCGGCAAAATAAAAATTTCCAAAAGGATATTTTATTATGAAAGGATTTTTTAGGTTTTCATAAACAATCTCTGAAAGTGTTTTGTTAAATATTAAACTTTGGACGCTGTGAATGTAAATCATAAGTAGTTCTTTTGGAAGTTCTTTTAAAGCTCCTACAAAATCATTTTTGTTTTTAATCAAGTGCTTAATGATTTTTTTATCAAAATGACTGCTTGTTTTTTCAAGCAAAAATTCTTTTTTGCCCCAATATTCATTTATAGTATCATAATTTAATCTAAAACTTAGAATCTTTTTAATAGCATTCTCAAAATCTTCCTTAAGAATTAACATTCCTATCTCAAAATTCTTTAAAGAAAATCTTTGCTCACCAAAATAGTTTAAGAATAAAACATCTCTTGATTTTATTTCTTCAATGTTTTTTATTTCTTCATCATTTAAATCTCTTAAAGTTATTTTAAAATTATTGCCAATTAAATCTCCAAGCAGTAGTCTTTTTTCACAATAACCTAAAAATTCAAGTTTTATGTTACCAAAATCAAAATTTCTTGCTAAACTATTTTTTTTCTTTATAGTAATGTATTGTTCTGTTATTGCTCTTTTGTCTTTGCTTCCACTAAACCCAATTTCAGAATTCTTTAATTTTAAAGATTCTTTTATCTTTGATATTGCTTCATGGGTTGAACAATTTTCTTTTTTTAGAACATAAACGATATGCTTACCATTGTTTTTTATTTCTATATTGCTTATCTCTTTTACAAAAAAATCCTCTGGTTTTTCTTTTATTATAACCATCTTAAAATAAAATTCTGGAATATTCTTTATCTTATTTTAATATTTTTTAGTTTATTTTAACAATTTTTAGTTTAAAATTATTTCAAATTATTTCTTTTTAAATCTTTACTATAATAAACTAAAAAAAACAAAAAGTTTTAAAAATACACTTAAAATATCAATTCTAAAAATTTAGTTCAATTTAAATGGCTTTTGCGGGGGTAGCAAAGCCTGGTCAAATGCGCAGGACTTAAGATCCTGTCCCTTAGTGGGTTCCTGGGTTCAAATCCCAGCCCCCGCATTTTTATAATATTTTTTATCATGTTGCCTCTGTAGCTCAGTGGTAGAGCACCACCTTGGTAAGTTTCGTTAAAAATTTTTGTGGAATAACAAAGAGGTGGGGGTCGCGGGTTCAATCCCCGCCAGAGGCTTTTTAGGTTTAAAAATTTTAAGCGAAATCTTTAAATAAGCATTCTATTTTTCTTAGAACAATTATCTTGGGCCCGTGGTTTAGTGGCTATAACGTCACCTTGACGATAATTTTAAAAAATTATAAAATTATCAAAATGGTGAAAGTCGCCGGTTCAAATCCGGCCGGGCCCATTCAATCAAAAATAAAAAGAGGTGGTTTTTATCAAAAAGGTTAATCTTCTATTCTTAATATTAACTGTGGCTTTGTTTATACTAGTTTTAATTATGTTATTACCTTATGCAAAAACAATAATTGCTTCTGCAACAATCGCATACATCTTTTACCCAGTATATAAAATAATTTTAAAATTTGTTAGAAACAAGAATTTGGCGTCTATCTTAATGTTAATTATTGTTTTTTTGTTTGTGATAATACCCCTTTTCCTTATCATCACAAGTTTAATTTCAGAAGGAAGGAGGGTTTATAGTGATTTTAAATCAGAGATTGTTGAAGTAGAAACATTAAATTTAATTGAAAAACTAAAACTTAATGAAAAAGTTTCATTCATAAATTTTGAAAGGATTTTTGAACAGATAAGCATAAACTTTGAAAACCTTATTATTAGTATAACATCCAAGATTATAGTGCTAATACCAAACTTATTACTCCACTTGTTTATTGGTTTGTTTGCTTTGTTTTTCTTTTTTAGGGATGGAGAAAAAATGCTTTTAAAGTTTAAAGAAATGATTGGTTTGCCAAAACACCATCATGATTTCTTAAGCAAGGAAGTTTCTGAGATGATTTACTCAACAATCTATGGCAACATAATAGTTGCTCTAATACAAGCAATTGCGGCATTAATTGGTTATTTTATTTTTGGAATAAACACTCCAATATTGTTTGGTGTTTTAACGTTTTTTGCAGCAGTTCTTCCATACATAGGAGCACCTCTTGTTTGGTTCCCAATAAGTGTTTTTATGATAATTGAAGGTTTGTTGTTTAACTCTCCAAAGTTTTACAATGGAATTGGGCTTATGCTTTGGGGTTTTATAATTGTTAGCACTGTTGATAATCTAACAAAGCCAAAGATTATTGGAGACAGGGCAAAACTTCATCCTCTTTTAATACTCTTAGGAATAATTGCAGGAATAAGAGTTTTTGGTTTTATAGGAATTGTGATTGGTCCTGTTATTTGCGCATTGGCCTCAGCAATTATAGATTTACAATTAAAGCATGGTTTTGAATTATGGTTAAAAGAATAATTTTCTAAAGGTGGTTAAAGTGATTTTAAAAACAAAATGTTTAAACATAAGAACAGGAGGTCCGTTAATCTGCGTAATTAATGAGAAGGATGCAGAAGCGATGAACATTTATAATGGGGATAGAGTTATTTTAAAACACAGAGATAAAGAGGTTGTTGCAATAGTTGATGTTAGTTCTGAAATAATAAAAAGTGGAACAATAGGACTTTTTTATGAGACATTCAAAAAATTAGAAGTTCAAAATAACAAGAAATTATTTGTTTTAATAGCACAAAAACCAGATTCTATAAACTACATAAGAGAGAAGATTGACGGAAAAGAACTAAGTTATGATAAGATTAAAAGTATAATACAAGACATAACAGATAATAAGCTTTCAGAAACAGAAATAACTTATTTTATCAGTGCTTGTTATCCTAACAAACTTTCTAGAAGAGAAATAATTTATCTTGCCAAATCAATGGTTGAAACAGGAGATAGTATAAGTTTTAATTCAAAGCACGTTATGGATGTTCATTGCATTGGAGGTGTTCCTGGCAATAGAACAACAATGTTGATAGTTCCTATTATTGCAGCTTATGGACTTAAAATCCCAAAAACAAGTTCAAGAGCAATAACAAGTCCTGCTGGCACTGCTGACACAATGGAAGTTTTGTCAGAAGTAAGTTTTACAATAGAAAGGATAAAAAAAATCGTTGAGGAAACTAACGGGTGTATTGTTTGGGGTGGTTCTGTTGCTCTTGCACCTGCTGATGATAAAATAATAAAAATAGAAAAATTATTGTCAATAGATTCTGAGGGACAAATGATAGCAAGTATTCTTGCTAAGAAAAAATCCGTTTCTGCAAATAATGTTTTATTGGATATTCCTGTTGGTGCTGGTTCAAAAGCAACTAATCTTAAACAAGCGTATCATCTTAAGAAGAATTTTGAATTCACTGCAAAAAACTTAGGAATAAATCTTAAAGTTATTTTTAGTAATGGTTCAGAACCAATAGGGAATGGAATAGGTCCTGCTTTAGAAGCCAGGGATGTTCTTTGGTGTTTGGAAAAGGACGAGAGAGCTCCAAAGGACTTAATACTAAAATCCTTAAAAATGAGTGCGTTAATGATTATGATGGTTAAAAGAATAAACTTTAGTTATGCTTTTAGCATAGCAAAAAAGATACTTGATTCGGGCGCTGCACATAATAAAATGCTAGAAATCATAGAAGCGCAAAAACCAAAAATAAAGGAGAGTTCAAGAATAAAGTTGGGAAATTTCAGCTCAGAAGTTGGTGCTAAAAAATCAGGTAAAATTGTTAGGATTGATAACATACTAATTTCAAGAATTGCAAGGGCAGCAGGAGCTCCTTCTGATTCAAAGGCAGGAATTTATTTGCACAAGCATGTTAATAATTATGTGAGGGAAACAGAACCTTTATACACAATATATGCAGAGAACAAGCAAAAACTTGAGTTTGCTCTTTCAATTGCTGAACAAAACCCTGTTTTCTTTATAAAATAATTAATACAAAAAAATATTTTTGTTTTTTATTTTTTTAGGAAAGATTTAAAAAGATTTAATTCAAGCACACTATTAAGAATTTTAGGTATTTTTGCTTTTAAAGCCGGGGTCGCATAACCTGGTAGTGCGCCAGCCTTGAGAGCTGGTGCCCGCAAGGGCTTCAGGGTTCAAATCCCTGCCCCGGCGTCATTTTGATTTTTTTATTTTGATTTTTTAGTTTATCTTTAGTTTATTCTATTTCAATAAACTTTGTGCTTTTTAGAATTTCCTTTACAATTTTGTCAATCTCTAATCTTTTCTCTTCTTTTATTATAAAGTTTAAATCTGATTTTGTTGCAGGGTTTTTTGGAACAGCACTACAACCAATTGTTTTTATTGTTGAAATTTCATAAGTTCCTATTTCTTTAGCAATATTTATTGTTTCTTCCTTGTCAAAAACCAACAAAGGCCTTAAAACAAAAAGTTTTGTTGCAGAGTCAATAACTTTTAGATTTGATTTTGTTTGGGATGCAACTTGTGATAAGTTTTCTCCACTAATCAAAAAATCAGCTTTTTCTTTTAATGCGATTCTTTCAGCCAACTTAAACATTGTTCTCTTGCAGATTAAACAATGATACCTTCTTATTTCCTTATCTAAAACTTTTTTATGAAAAACCTCAAAATCACAAACATAAAGCTTGAAACTTTTTTTGAATTTTTTTGAAAACAATTCTATTATGCTCTTAACCTTTTCTAATTCTTTCTTATCATAGAAAATTCCATTATCAAAATGCAGGAAAACAACATCAATCTTGTTTTTTAAAGCAATATAAGAAGCAACAGGACTGTCAATTCCTCCTGAAATTAAAGATATTGCCTTCATTTTATTTAATCTTCTTTTTATTCAAGCATTCCCTTTATTATTAAGTTTATTGCCTCTTCCTTACTTAAACCTCTTGCTTGCAATGTTTGTATCTCTTTCTTATCAACACTTCCTATTGATGCTTCATGAGTTACCCTTGCTTTTTTGTTCAAAACCTTTAATTTTGGAATTGTCTTTGCATATCCGTTATCTGTTATTATTTCCTTACAATCAACATGTCCCCTGCTTTCATCTCCTATTCCTATAATCTCTCCCTTAAAAACAGCTCTTGAGTTTTCAGAACTTATCAACCTTGATTTTATCACAGCAGAAGAATAATCTCCTTTTAGTTTAGCATTTTCAATAATAATTATCCTATCATTTCCTTTGCCTTTGATCTTTGATATTGCAGCACACTTAGCATTTTTATCCAATTCAACATTAACAAAATACTTCATCCTTCCAATCGTTCCATGTAAGGATGTTATTGAGGTGTTGAAGATTGAGTTTTCTTTGCAAGAAACAAAAATCTTTGGAATAACCAAAGCACCTTTATTTCCGTGATAGTGGAATTCGTGATAATCAATCTTTGAGTTCTTTTTTAGAATATATTTTGCTCTCATTATGTGCTTTACATTCTCTGCTTTTGGGAAGGTGCAGAAAGCATAAATCTTTGCTTCAGAGTTTTCTTCTGCTATTATCTCTATATCTATCTTTTGATTATAATTTTCATCCAAAACCCCAAAGCAGAAGTATGCAGGTAATTCTATCTTTTTCTTTACAATAATCTTTGCTTTTATTCCATTTCTTGTTTCTTTTGCATTAACAACCAAACCTTCAACATCCTTTTTTGAGATAATTTTGTTCTTATGCAATAAGAGCTTTGGAAAGTTTTGATCATGTATCTTTGTAGTGTCTACTTCTGAGAATTTTGCAGCTTTCTCAGCATTAAAAATTAATTCTTTTATTGTTTTCTCATCTGAAATTTGTTTTTTACTCATTTTCAAAACTCCTATAAATTTTTAAAACATCTTTTGTTTTTCCAAACTTTATTATCTTGCCATTGAACAACAAGACAGAATACTCTGAGAGCATTGAAAGTTCTTCGCTATGAGTTATTAACACAACACAACTTTCCCTGCTCATTTCTGAAATAAACCTTTTTATTAACTTAAAACTTAGAATGTCAATTCCAGAGTCAGGTTCGTCTAAAAGAGCTATTTTTGGTTTCATTAAATAAACGCTTAAAATCTCAATTCTCTTTCTTTCTCCGCCGCTAAGATCTGAAATCCTCTTTTCAAGATATTCTTTTTTCAGCCCAATCTTCTCTAGAGAACTTTCCAATACAGAATTTATTCTTTCGTTGTCAATATTTTTGCATTTACAACTTGCTATTAAATATTCTTTTACTTTCAGCCCTTCAAATTCAGCAGGAATCTGCCATGCTAGAGTTATTCCAAGTTTAGCCCTTTCAGTTATTGATAATTTTGTTATGTCTTTTTTATTAAAGAATATCTTTCCTTTTGTTTTGTATTCTTCTAATCCCATAATGCTATAAGCAAGTGATGTTTTTCCAGAACCATTTGGGCCTATTATTGCAAAGATTTTTCCTCTTGTGCTAAATGATATGTTATCAATTATTAAAGTTCCATTCTTCATAACACTCAAATTTTTTATTACTAATTTTTGGTTCATACAAAATCACTTTTTCATACTACTTTACCATGATATTTTTTGGCAAAAATTACAATTTCCCCTAATGTTTGAATCATAATTCTTATGAACTTTACATAGTAAGCCCTTTTTTCTGATCAGCATGCAAAGTTTTTGAATTTCTCTTGTCACACAGTATCCTTCAATTATGTTTTTGGCAGATCTTTTTATTTCCTTTTTAAAACCCTTTATTCTTGCTGAATCACCCCTCTTATCATAAACATAGTGGGAAACTGCTGCTTTTGTGATTCCAAGTTTTTTTGCAATCTCTGATTTTTTAAGACCTAAATTTAATAGTTCTTTTGCAAGATTTCTTCTTATCATTGGAAGAATATACCAAACCTCAACCTCTTGCGGCTGCATAAATATTCTATGCAAACAACTTAAATATTTAAATCTTTCTAATTTGTTAACTATTGTTAACTAAAATGCTTAATCCTAAAATAATAAATTTATTAAATAAGCAAAAGTTTTAAATAGTCCTGTTAAGTTCAAAAGAAAATAAAATAGATTTAATAATAAAGCAAATTTTAAAATTGTAAAAAATTGTAAAATAATAAATATAAAAATATAATGAGGGGTGGTTGAATGACAAGGCATCCTAAACACAAGAAACACGAGATTAAAGAAAAAAAAGTTGTTGAAGAAAAGAAAAAAGCAAAGAAAATTACTTTAAAATTAAAAGACATAAGAAAATATTCAAAGTATGGAATTTACGCATTAGGAGCAATTATTTTGATAGCAATAATCTTCTTATCAATAAAATATTTTTCAAGAGAAAAGGCAAACTATAAAGCACAAGTTGATATTTATGTCATGAGCATGTGTCCTTATGGTGCTCAAGCACTTAATGGCCTAATACCTGCTGTAAAAGAACTAAACAACAAAACAAAAGAAGTGAAACTTAATGTTTATTTCATAGCATCAGAAGAAAATGGAGATTTTTCAAGCTTGCACGGCATAGAAGAAGTTCAAGAGGACTTAAGACAGGTCTGTGTTATTAAATATTATCCTACAAAATGGCAGGACTATGTTTTTTGCATAGCTCAAAACTTCTATGTGTCAGGTAAATCTCCAAAGGATTTTTGGCAGGATTGTGCTAAAAAATACAATATAAATACAAAAAAGATTGAGAGTTGTGCAAATTCAAAAACAGGAAAAAAACTATTATCTGAGAGCATTAAAAAATCAGAAAGTGCACAAGCTTATGGAAGCCCAACAATATACATAAATAACAATTCATACTATGGAGGAAGAGACATTCTTTCATTTAAAAGAGCAATTTGTGCTAACTCAAACAATACAATAACCGAGTGTGCAAATGTTCCACAACCAAAAAGCGTCAACATGATTGTTCTAAATGATAAGAGGTGTAAAGAGTGTGATGTTACTCAGCTCATAGATTCTTTAGAGTCCTTGTTCTTTAATTTGAATACAACTTATATTGATTATAGCAGTGAAGAAGGAAAAAAACTTTATAATGATTTAGAAGTAATATACTTGCCTGCAATAATATTTGATGACACTGTAAAAGAGGGGGACGGATACTCTGTTGTTCAAAGATACTTAACAACATTAAAGGATAATAAGCATTATCTTTTAAGAATTGGAGCGAGTTTTGATCCTACAAAAGAAATTTGTGATAACAAAATTGATGACGACAATAACGGCTTTATAGACTGTGAAGATCCTTATTGTTCTGAGCAAATGATTTGTAGGGAAGAAATAAAAAACAAGCTTGATTTGTTCGTTATGAGCATGTGCCCATACGGTGTTAGAGCAGAAAGTGCTTTAAAGGACTTCTTAAGCACAATAAAGGATGTTAATATAAGCATACACTTTATTGCTTCAGAAAATCCTGACGGAACATTCTCAAGCTTGCATGGAGCAAAAGAAGTAGAGGAAGACATAAGACAGGTTTGTATTATGAAATACTATCCTAACAAGTATTTTGATTACATGTGGTGCCAAGCAGATTATTACTCATCAGGAAAAGATATTTCAACAACCTACCAGGATTGCCTGCAAAAGAACAGCATGGACTTAATTTTAATAAAAAAATGCACTGAAGGCGATGAAGGAAAGAATTTGTTCAGAGAAAACATAAAACTTACAAGAGCACTAGGAATTGGAGCTTCTCCAACTTGGCTTGCAAACAACAAGTATATATTTTCAGGATTAGACGCAGCAACAATACAGAAAAACTTTTGTTTATACAACAATGTTTCGGGTTGTGAGAAACAAATAACATCAACCACTCCTACAACAACAACAGGTTCTTGTGGTTAGATTTAATTAATTTATTTTTTTTGTATTTTTCTATTTAATTTTTAATTAAATTTATTAACAAGAAAAGAAATATTCATTTTTATGTTTGACTCTATAATTATTAGGTATGGAGAAATTGGTATTAAAGGAAAAAACAGATATCTTTTTGAAAAACAACTTTTAGACAATATTAGAGATACTTTACTTTATAATAAAGTTGAATTCAGAAAGATTTATAGAAGTCAAAGCAGGATTATAATAAATTTTGAAAAATATGAAGAATTACTTAAAGCAATAAATTCTTTAAAAAGTGTTTTTGGAATAAAGAGTTTTAGTCCTGCATCAAAAACAAATTTGGATTTAAACGAAATTAAAGATAGGGCTCTTGATATTTATGATTTAAAATATAAAGAAAATAATAAGATAAAAAAACCAAGTTTTAGGATTACAACTCAAAGGATAAATAAGAAATTCATTTTAAATTCTCAAGAAATAAATCAAGAAGTTGGTGCTTTTATTGTTGAAAATAGAAATGCAAAAGTGGATTTAGAAAATCCAGAAATAAATATTGGCATAGAAATTCTTGATAAAGCATATCTTTTTTTAGATAAGATTTATGGCTTAGGAGGGCTTCCTGTTTCAAATAATGATTTTTTTGTAATTGAGTTGGAAAATGAAGATTCTCTAATTGCTTCTTTACTAATGATGAAAAGGGGCTTAAGACCAATATTTGTTTTGAATAACAAAAACAAAATATTCTTATTAAAAAAAATAGAACCATTTTACCCAAAAATAAAATATGAAATAATAAGAGAAGATTCAAAATATTATAAAAATCTTAAAATTTTAATTAACTCCAACAGAGCAGTTTTTATTTCGTCTGTTAGAAAGTTAAATAAAAAAAGCATTGAAAAACTTGAAATTATGAAAAAAGGGTTTGGTTTTGTTTTAGCACCTTTAATTTTACTTGATGAAAATAGAATTAAAAATTTAAAAGAATTATTAAAAGTAAAAAAATAAATAATAAAGCAAAAATATTTTAGGTTTGTTTCGGAATGATTTCAGAAGAAATATTTGCACAAAAGATTGAAAAAAGGGTTTTTGACACAATAAAAAATTATAAACTTATTGAAAAAAATGATAAGGTTTTAGTAGCTCTTTCTGGCGGCAAGGACTCAATGAGTTTATTAGAGATCTTATCTAAAAAATTCACTGTTGAAGCAGCATTTATAGATTTAGGAATTAAAGATTTTTCAGAAGAATCACTTAAAAGAATAAAAGAATTTTGCAATTACAAAAAAGTAACTTTGAAAATATTCAACTTAAAAGAAGAGCTTGGTTTTTCAATATCTGAGATCACTGAAATTATAAAAAAGCTTAATATGAACACTTGCAACACCTGTGGAGTTCTAAAAAGGTATTTATTAAACAAAAAATCAAAATTCTATGATAAGTTAGCAACAGGACATAATTTGGATGATGAAATAAGTTCTATTTTCATGAACATTTTTAAAGCAAATATTAGGGCAAACGCATCATTAGGACCCAAAACAGGAGTTCTTGTTGATAAAAAATTCGTGCAGAGAATAAAGCCATTATACTTTTGCACAAATGAAGAGATAAAAAAATACGCTTTAATTAAAAAAATTCCTTTTTTTGATCAAAAATGCCCTTTAAGAGAGGGTGCTTTCAGAGTTTTTGTTTCAGAAGAAATAAACAAACTAATACAAACAAATGAAAAATTTAATGATGCAAAACAAAAAATAATAAAGTCATATCTTAAATATTTAAAGCCAAAGAGCTTAGAATCATTAAAAAAACAAAAGCTTGAAATAAACTATTGTTCAGAATGCGGAGAGCCAAGCTCAAAAACAATTTGTAATGCTTGTAGAATCATAAAATTAATAAGAGAAAACTTTTCAAAAGAAAAATAAAAAATTAAATTGGAAGTTTAATACGTATAAAAAGCTAAAAACAAAAAGTGAGTAATAAAAAAATAAAAACATAATTCATAAAACATAAAATAAAAAAGTTAAAAGTAGGAGATAAATTGGGAAAGTAAAAATCAGAAAAAATAAGAATAAAAAAAATAAAAAGTAAAGAGAATAAAATTAAGATAAAATAAAAACCTCTAAAAATAAAAAAACAAGGTTAAAAATAACATATAAAAACTCCTAAATAAAAGAAGAAAAATAAAAACAAGAGCAACTTAAAAATATAACTTTTTTTTAAAATGTTTGTTGATATTGCATTACCAAGGAATAATGAAGAAGATTTTTTGAGTATTTTAGAAAAACTAAACACAAGAGCAGTTTGTTTTGCTTATTCAAAAGAAGATTTTGTAAAGACAGATTTAAATAAGATTAAAAATAAAAATATAAAGATATATAAAGCATTGTATTTAGAAGGACAAAACATAAACAAGGCAAAAGAATTAAGGCAAAAACTAAAACCAGACCTAATAATAACAAACGATTCTTCAAGAATAACATTCACTAAAAATATTGATATTGTTTTTGAATTGGAAAACCAAGAAAAGGATTTTTTTAGGTATGTTAATTCAGGATTTGATTCTGTGAAAGCAAGTTTAGCTGTTAAGCACAACATAATGCTTGGAATTTCCTCATCATTAATTTTGAATACAAACAATTCAAGAGTTTCAAGAATTCTTTCAAGAATGCAACAAAATTTCATGCTTTGCAGAAAGAAAAAAGTAAAATTAGTTATTGCTTCATTTGCAAGAAAACCTTTAGAATTAAGGGCTTATCATGAACTTTTTAGTTTAGGATTCACTCTAAAAGCAGACAGTAAGCAGCTAAAAGAATCATTAAAGAAAAATCTTTATGAAAGGTTGTGCTTTAATCAAAAATTAAACCAAGGAAAAATATTAGAAGAAGGAGTTGAAGTTTTAACAGACGAAGAAATAAATGAAATTTTAAAGAAAGCAAGAAAATAAAAATTTTGCAGAATAAGAAACAATAAAAAAACAATGCTAAATCTTGTTTTAAAACACTTTGAAACAAAAGATTAAAAATTATTAAAGCATAAAAAATAAAAATTAATATTTAAAATATAAACTTGTTTAAGCCA
>JAWBOW010000016.1:0-17363 GCA_038825775.1 Candidatus Woesearchaeota archaeon
TATGCTAAGAAGTATAACAAACCAGTTGTTTCTTATGTTCATAGTTTAGAGTGGGATTTGGTTTCAAAAGCTCTTGGTTTTAAGGGTAATTATAGGAAGGTTTCTGTTGCTTTTGTAAAATTCCTTGCTAGAAAGATTTATAACAAGTGTTCTTTGCTCTTAGTTCCTTCTTTAGAGATTGCAAGAATATTAGATAATAACAACATTAAAACTGATAAGATTATCGTGCACATGGGAATTGACACTAAAAAGTTTGTTCCTCCCAAAAACAAGAATGCTGCTAAGAAAAAGATTGGTATTGATCCTAAAAATTTTGTTTTTGGTTATGTTGGAAGGTTGGCAAGAGAAAAAGATCCTTTTACTCTAATTAGGGCTTTTAGCATGATTAAGAACAAGAATGTTGTTTTAGTTGTTTGTGGTTCTGGACTTAAATCGATTGAGGATAAGCTTAAGAACAAGAAGAGGATTATGTGGTTTGGAAGTGTTAATAATGTGGTTCCTTTTTTGCAGGCTATGGACGCTTATGTGCTTCCCTCATTAACAGAGACTAGTTCTTTATCAACAATGGAAGCAATGAGTTGTGGTGTTCCCCCAATAGTAACCAGAGTTGGTTATTTAAAGAATTATATTAAGGATGGAAATAATGGTTTGTTTTTTGAGATGAAGAATCCTTTGGACTTATATTCTAAGATGAAGTTTATTATGGAGAATGAAGAGTTGAGAAAGAGAATTTCAAAAAACGCTAGGAATACTATTTTAAAAAATTATTCTATTGAAAGAACAATTCAAGAACTTAAGAAAGTGTTTAATGATTTTGTATAAAAATATTAAACTTTTAGAGAAACAACCTTGCTAACTCCGTCCTCGTCCATTGAAACTCCAAACAAGGTGTCTGCTTCTGCTATTATTGCATCATTATGAGAGATAACAATGTATTGAGCTCTTTCAGAGTATTCTCTTATTAGTTTTGCAAGTTGTTCTGAGTTTTTCTTGTCAAGCGCTGCTTCTACTTCATCCATAACATAGAATGGTGCTGGTTGGAATTCTTGGATTGCAAATATTAATGCTAATGCTGTTAGTGCTTTTTCTCCTCCTGAGAGTGCTCTTATGTCAAGGAATTTTTGGCTTGTTATTTTAACCCTTATAACTACTCCTTCTTCTAAGGGGTTTTCTTCGTTTTCAAGTTTTAAGAAGGCTTCTCCTTTTGCGCTAAGTTTTGAAAAGAATTTTTTGAAGTTTTCATTCAAAACATCAAATGTTTTTAAGAATAGTTCTTTTTTCTTAACTTCAATTTCATCAATCATCTTTAGAACATCTTCTTTTTCAGCAGCTAACTTTTCCTTTTTTTCAAGTATTTCGTTGTATTCCTTTTCTATCTTTTCATAAACGTCAAGTGCTTTTAGGTTTATATTGCCCATTTCTGCTATTATTTTCTCACACTTTTCAATCTCAAACTTTAATTCTGATTCGTTTTTGTTTTTTAAGATTTCAACCCCTTCATAAAATTTGAATTCCCTTTCAAGTGCTGCTTGTTCTGCAAGTAATGAAGCCCTTTTTAATGATAAGTTATTTATCTTTTGTTCTGTTCTTCTTACAGAGTCCTCTTTTAAGACTATTTGATTCTCAATTTCTTGTATCTTATCAGTCAGTTTGTTTCTTTCTTCAAATAATTTTTTGAATTTCTCATAAAAGCCCTTTTGGAGTTTTTCCTTTTCAGAAAGTTTTTTCTTATTCTCCTCAAGTTCTTTGTTCAGTAATTTTAATTCTTCGTTAAGAGTTTTTTCGTCCTTAACTATTTGCTTTTGTATTTTTATTATTTTTTCTTTCTCGTTCTCAAGGTTCTTTGTTCTTTCAATCTTGCTGTTTATCTTTTCTTCTATTCTTGTTATATTGCCTTGTAGTTCTGATCTTTTTTGGTTGAAAGCAGAGAGTTCTGCAAGAAGTATTGGGTTTCTAAGTTCAGATATCTTTTTTCTTAGTTCTTGTTTCTTTATTTTGTATTCGTTTAGTATAGAATTTTTCTCGTCTATTTTTGTAGAGAGTTCTGTTATTCTCTTATCTATTTTTTCAAGCTCTTCTTTTAATAATGCTTTTTGTCTCTTACTAACGTCAAGGTCTGATTCTTCAAGGTGTAAGCTTTTTTCTGCTTTTAATATTTCTGCTTCAAATATTGCTTTTTTCTCTCTTAAAGATTGTATTTCCTTTTCATTCTTAGCTCTAATATCTTCTGTTTCTTTTATTTCTTTTTCAAGTTCTGATATTTTGTTTTCAAGTTGTTCTAACTCGCTAAGTGCTTTTGCTTCCTCTGTTGTTTGGAAAACTGCTTTTGCTTTTTTAAAACCTCCATGCATAACTCCACTCTTCTCAACCAAGTCACCATCTAAAGTTACCATCCTTGCATTTCCAATTCCAATTCTCCTAGCAACATCAATGTCCTCAACAATGATTGTGTCAGAGAAGACATACTGGAAGACCTTTTTGAATTTAGAATCACACTTTATAAAATCAACAGCAAAACCAATAACTCCCTTTGTTTTTAAAAGTTCTTTTGTTTCTTCATCAAAATCAACCTTTTTTAATTTGTTTAAAGGCAAAAAGGTTGCATAGCCAAACTTGTTTTCTTTTAAGTATTTTATGCACTTTGCTGCTGTTTCATCATTATCTGTTACTATGCTGTTTATCCTGTTTCCTGCAGCAACCTCTAATGCTAAAGAATATTTTGGCTCAACGCTTCCAAGTTGAAATGCTGTTCCGTAAACCTTTCCGAACTTGTCTTTTTGTTCAAGGATTTTTCTTATTGCAACATCCTGTTTTAATTTTTCTTGAATGCTCAAACTCCTTATCTTCAATCTCTCGTAACTCTCTCTAAGTGTCCCTAACAATTTTCTGTTTTCAAGATTTTTTGCTGCTAATTCAGAGTCCTTGTTCAACAGTTTGTTCAGTTCAAGAATTGTTTGCTTGAATTCCTCTTTCTTTCTCTTCAACTCCTCAATTTCCTTTTTGTGTTCTTCTTCAATTATCTTTACTTTCTCAATTTGTCTTTCAATCTCTTCTATTCTTATCTCTGTTTTATCTTTCTCTCTCATTAATTTTTGTTTTTCTTCTATTAGTTGTTGTGTTTCTCTTTGAATATTTTCAATATTAGAATCAAGCGTCTCAACTTCTCTCTCCAATTCAACAACCTTTTCAATATTATGTTCTTGTTCGAATTCCCTTATGTGCTTTTCGATCTCGTTTATTTCTTTGTTTATGTTTTCCCTCTCCGCCTTTAAAGAATCTATTTCTCTTGTTAAGTTTTTTATTTCTTCTTCAATATTTTTTATTTCAATATTTAACTGTTCTTTCCTCTCATTTAACCTTTCAATTTCTGATTTTTTGTTTTTTAAGTTTATTTCAGAAGTAGCAATGCTAACTTTTAACTCCTCAACACTCTTGTGTATGTCAAGCTGTTCTTTTTCGCTTTTTTCTTCAATCTCTTTTGTAATTTCTGCAATCTTATTTTTTATTTCTTCCTCTCTTTTTTTTAGTTCTTGAATTTCTTCATTTACATTTTTTATTTCTTCCTCACTCTTTTGGCTTTCCTTGTTAATTTTTTCAATCTCTTTTTCTTTTGATTGAAGTTGAATATAAACTAGTGTTGCTTTACTCCTCTCAAGAGTTTCCTTTAATTCTTTATATTTGATTGCTTGATCTCTCTCTTCCTTAAGCTCTTTTAAGTATGTTTTTCTCTCAGCTAATATTATTTCAGCTTCCTTTAATCTTTCTTCGACCCTTTGAAGTTCATTCAGGGATTTTTGTTTTCTTTC
This sequence comes from Candidatus Woesearchaeota archaeon, assembly GCA_038825775.1. Taxonomy (GTDB): domain Archaea; phylum Nanobdellota; class Nanobdellia; order Woesearchaeales; family WAPY01; genus JAWBOW01. The sequence goes on from JAWBOW010000016.1 coordinate 3,807, forward strand.
CTCATACAATGATATTCCTGCTATCTCCTCAATTATCTGCTTCATCTCTATAGGAGACATGCTAACAAATCTTACAATATCTCCTTGTAGAATTATATTATATCCCTCAGGATCAATCTTTGCATAAGATAACAATTCAAGAACCTGCTGTCTGGTAACTCTTTTATCATTTATTTTGTATATGCTCTGCCCGTCCTGTTTTACAATTCTCGTTATTTTAACTTCATCTCCCTCAATAGGAAATGTTTTTTTTGAATTGTCAAAAACAACAGAAACAAGGGCTTTTTTTGCTGGCTCTTTCTTCTTTCCCCCATTATAAATTAAGTTGGATGTTTTCTCTGCTCTTAAGCTTTTGCTTCCTAATCTTCCAAGAACAAAACATAAAGCGTCAGTTATGTTGGATTTTCCAGAACCATTAGGACCTAAGATTACATTGAATTTGTCTCCAAAAAAAAGTTCTGTTCTCTTTGCAAAAGATTTAAAGCCTTCTAAAGTTATGCTCTTTATTAAAGTCATTTCATATTAAGCTTAGTTTTGTTTATTTAAAAAATTTCTGTTTTATGTTTCAAGGAGTTTTAAGAAAAATTATTATTTAATGCTTAATGGGTCGGCAGGGATTTGAACCCTGGACACCCACGGCTTCAGCGTGGTGCTCTCCCACTGAGCTACCGACCCTTTTTAAAACTAAGATTTTTGGAGTTTTGTTTTATTTATAAATTTTATTCTTGTCCTAAAAATTTTTAGAGTTGTTCAAAATTTATTTCTCCATGAATTAGTTTATTTAAGCATGATTTTAGCTCACTTATTTTTATTCTTTTCTGCTCTGTTGTGTTTCTGTCCCTTATTGTAACATCTTTGTTCTTTAAACTTTCAAAATCAATTGTTATGCAGTAAGGAGTTCCAATTTCATCTTGCCTCGCGTATCTTCTTCCAATTGAACCTGATTTGTCATAGAAAACATTTAAACTTGATTTTAATTCTTTATATATGCTTTGTGAAAGAGCAACCAATTCATTATTGTTTGAAAGCAATGGAAAGATCGCTGCCTTGTAAGGAGCTAATTCTGGGCTTAAATTCAAGACAATATTTTCTCTTTTTTTGTCATATTGGTATGCTTCAAACATCAAAGCTAAAAATAACCTGCCAATTCCTAAACTTGGCTCTGCAACAACATAAGGAATTATTTTTTCTTTTGTTTCCTCGTCATAATAACTTAGGTCTTTTCCTGATTCTTTAATATGACGTGTTAGATCATAAGTTGTCCTGTTAGCTATTCCTTCTATTTCTTTCCAACCAAAAGGAAACTCATATTCAACATCCCAAGTGTCTAAAGCATAGTGTGCTTTTTCTTCTGGTAAGTGCTGTCTCAATCTTAACCTTTCATGGCTTATTCCTAATTTTGTTAAGAATTTGTGCTCAAAACCAAGCCAATAAGCAGTCCATTTAGAACTTATTATTCCTCTTTTAAACCCTTCTGCTAAACTCATTATTTCAGGTTTTTTCTTGTTTTTTTGTGCTTCAGCACTAAAAAGAATAACTTTATAATCTTCAAATTCTGAAAAGTATGGACAATTATTTATGTCTCTTTCTTTAATAAAATACTCTATTTCTGCTTGTTCAAACTCCCTGCACCTGAACAAAAAATTTCTTGGACTTATTTCGTTTCTAAATGCCTTTCCAATTTGTGCTATTCCAAACGGAATTTTTTGTCTTGATGTTTCCTGCACTAATTTAAAGTTTGTGAAAATTATCTGTGCTGTTTCTGGCCTTAAATAAGCTGTTGATTCTTGGGACTCTAAAACACCAACAAATGTTTTGAACATTAAATTAAAGTTTTCTATGCTTGAAAGTTTTGAATTGCATTTTGGACAAGTAATTTTTTTATCCTCAATTATTTTTTGTATTTCTTTTGAGCTTAAACCTTCCAACAAAATTCCTGTTTTTTCCTCTATAAGTTGGTCTGCTCTAAAAGCTTGCTTGCAATTTGTGCATTTAACCAATAAATCAGAAAATTTTTGCACATGGTTAGAAGCTATCCAAACTTTTGGATTTGTTATGATAGAGCCGTCAATACCTACAATATCGTCTCTCTTATGAACATGCTCTCTCCACCAAATTGATTTTATGTTGTTTATAACCTCAACACCTAAGGGTCCGTAATCATAAAAACCTGCTATTCCGCCATATATTTCTGAAGTTGGAAAAACAAAACCCTTCTTTTTGCAAAAAACATAAATGTCCTCAATACTTATCTCTTTTGAAGTGCTCATTTTAAAGAAGAGATTGATTTATGATTTATAAAACTTATTAAAAACTTGTTAAAATTATAATTTAAAAAGAATAAAAAACAAATCAAATAATTACTTAATTGTTAAGATTTTGACAACCAATCTATTTCTTCTTTTTCCAATTCCAAAAATTCTGATATCTCGTTTTTAAAATTCTTGTTTCTAAACATTAACTTAACGAAGGGAACTTCTGAATACGCCTCTTTAAAAGAAACTCTTGTTTTTTGAGATATTTTCTTTGCAACAGAATTTCTTTTTGCGTTTTGATTGTTTAAAATCCACAATTTAAGCTTTCTTGACGGTTGTTTATACTCAATAAAACCATTCTTGCTTTTTTCTTTGCAAGCAGAAATTCCTGCTGTTAACAATGCTTCTATTGGTGCTAAAAAATGCCATGTTTGCCTCTTTACAATTCTCCCCCTAAAAACATCTGCCCTTGAAAGAACATCATAAGCGTTTGCAAGCTCTCTTTTCTCGTATTCATAAGGAAGGTTTTCTTCAATCCACAAAAACTTGTCATCAAGTTCTATATCAACATTTTCAAAAGCCCTTAAAGAATTCTCAAAATTATTAATTTTGAATATGTTTAATAATGCTTCCTTTATTGTAGAATTCTTATCCCTATAATCAAGAAGTTTTAAGTCCTCTTTTTTCAACATTTTAGAGGTTGCTAAAACTTGAAAATCATTTATAGCTGCCCTTATGTCTCCTTGGCTTCTCATAGCTAATTCTGTTAGGAAATCTTCACTGACCAAAACTGATTCTTTTTTTGCAATTTCCTTTAGTATTTTTACTATTGCAAGTGTTGTGGGTTTTTTCATTTTTATTAATAAACTCTGTTGTTTTATAACATTAAATTTTGTATCCCAATATTCTTCTTGTGGGGAACTCAAGAAGTTAGCAGTTATTATTACAGGATAATTTGATTCTTTTATTAATGAAGAGATTGTTGCTATTCCGCCATAATCCTCTGTTCCAGAGATTCCTTCAAGTTCTTCTATTAAAATTATTTTTCCCTTATAAAATAGAGAATTTTGTTGAAGAGCATTCTTTAAAGTTAAGTTAAGGTTTTCTTTGTTCCTAAAATCAGAAGCGTTTAGTTCAAAAATTTCATAGTTAAAATGAGATGCGAGCAAATAAGCAAGGGTTGTTTTGCCACAACCAGAAGGCCCAAAAATCAAAGCTGCTTTTTTCTTCGAATTCTTATAATTTTTTATAAAGTTTTCAAGTAACTTCACTGCTTCTTCATTCCCACAAAATTCGCTAATCCGTTTTGGCTTGTGCTTTTCTGTCCACGGCAAATTCATAAAACAAAATAATTGAGCAGTATTTTAAAATTTTTTGCAAAAAAAATTCTGCTATTTATTACTTTTTATTTCACTTTCTTTTTAGTTTTTTGAGTTCTCTTAAGTTTTATCTCTCTTATGTATGGAAATCTCATATAATGTTTGCATTCAAGACAATAATATATTACTCTCTTATCTCCCAAACGAACCCTACAATTAATGCCTGGTTTTAGATAAGAATAACAATTCTTGCAAAACCTCCTCTTTAATTCTCTCGGAATCTTAACTTTATACTTCATTGATAATCTTCTTGCAATGTAAACATACCTTTTGGCAAGATTCTTGTCCTCTTTAAAAATATTTTCTGCTTCTTCAAACAACCTGTTTATTCTTGAAAGAACAATCTCCTTTTGTTTTTTTGTCTTGTTTTTCTTTCTCACAAAGAATAAAAAAAGAAGTGCTTATTTAAAAATTTTTAGCAACTTTTGGATTTGTTCAAATCACACTGAAAACATGCCAAACAAATCTTTTAATTTTCCTGTTATCAGTGCTAAGAATAAAATCATAAGAACAATTGCTAAAATCATGATTATAATAAAATTTACTGAAATGTCCAAACCCTTTTTCATGGGAAGAAAAGAAAAATTTTAAATTTTAATTAAATTTTATGACGAACAACAATACTTTACCACTTTTTTGTTGTTTTCTGTTTCAACTGTATAACCAACAACTGTTCCTGCACAATCCTTTTTTGTATCAACTGCTGTTGAACCAGAAGGACATGTTTCTAAATTCCTAATTCCCCAATTAAAGATGTTCATCCTGCCTGTAAATATTGCAAACAAAACCACTAAAACTAATAATGCCAATACAGCAATAATAATCACATTAACAGAAAGCTCAGCTCCAATCTTGCTTCTTTTCATAAAAACACCTCTTTTCTTTTTTTAAAAATTTATCTTTTGTTTGCTTATTTTTTAATATAACATTAAAGCACTTTTTTATTAAAATTCTCTTTTATTTAAAAAATTTATGTTTTTTAATGATTTTTCTAGTTGGTAAAATATTTTATTCTGCACATAGTATTAATTCAAGTTTTATCTCGTCTAAATCAAATGTTTGAAAAACTTGATTAAAAGTGTATTGTTTCCTGCACTTTATTTTTAGGTTTGGGTTTGATTTTCTTTCAAAATCTTTTTGTTCTTCCCCTTTAAAATAAACTTTGAAAACATAGTATTCTTCCATATTATCTAAAACCTTTAAAAAATTATTTTTTAGCAAGTCCTGTATTTTACCACATGAATTAGAGCTTCCGCAAAGGATTAAATTCTGTTGGGATAAGCAATCTTTGAATAAATCCTGAAAAGAATAAGAATCATCTCCACATTCGATTGTAGTTTTAAGCATTGCATTCAAAAAGTTGCTTCCAAGCTTATTGATCCTTGTTTCCTCAGAAATGCTAACAGGAGCTGATTTTTCTGATTGTCTGTTAAGTCCAAAAATAAACAAACTACCAAGTATTACAATAACTAAAACAATTGCAATACCAATTATCTCCACTTGTGATTTTCTGCCATTCATTTTTTTACTAAATTCTTTTTATAATTAAAATCATGAATAATATTCTATTTCAAGCAGTGCAAAATCGTATTTGTTTTCAACAACATCATAAAGGTTTATAGGAACAGTATATTTTCTTATTGAATTTACCTTGTCTGGTTTCTTTTCAAAAATTTTAATATTCTCTCCTGATCTTAAAATTCTTTTAACATTTATTTTTGAATATCCAAACAATTCTGAGTAATAAAGAATCATTTCATCATTATTTTTTATTTTATTTGCAAAACTTCTGATTTTATAAATGTCCAAGCAATTTTGGGCTGTATAATCATTACACCTGAACTCTGGTCTTGAAACCAATTCTGAAACATCAATCGCTCTTAATTCAGAGCTCTTCCTTAACTGATTTTCTATACCTTCTTGTTGGAATTTTGTATAGGAAACAAAACCAATCATTAGCATTACAAAAAAAACAAAAACTATAAGCATTGTTTCCATTGTTTTAAAATCCGCTTTTTTATTTGTTCTTTTCATTTTCACAAATTTTTATCTTGTAATTTTTAGATCAGTAAATCTCTGGGCATGATTTTAATATTAGTTCATTATTTGCAGTTTTAAGTTTTTCAACCAAGTCATAAAAATCAATTAATGTATTCTCATTCAAGTTTTTTAAAACTTGATTAAGTTTTGTTTTTAATGTTCTAACTATTTCATTTGCTTTATTTATTGAATTTTTACACTCACTTCCCGGATCAAGATTTCTATAAATTTGATTTGTTCTTTCTTCTAAAATTAATAAAAAATAATTTAGTTTTTCCAAATTTTTCTTAAAATTGCAATCATAAATTTCCATATCAGAATTTATTCCTGCTAATAACATTGAAAATCCCAAATAATAAGAAGAACCTCTTGGGGTTAGTTCATAAGAATTTCCAGTTAATTTTGGCTCGTAAAAATCTATTTTTCCAAAACTTTCAATATCCTTAATTGGGATAATATTTATTACAGAAAAGTCCTTACCAACATTTTGGTTAATAATATTTTCGTTAGATTCAAATAAGATTATCCTTTTTTTACCTATACCTTCTTCCTTTAAAGCTTCTTGAAAAGTATTAACTTCTATAATGTTTGCTTTTTCAGGAAAACTTTCTTTTATCCTGCTAATTGTAGTGCTATACTTTGAATTTTTTACTATTATCAATTTTGTTTCTGGTTCTATTAGCAATACTAAATTATCAACATCAAATGGAAAACTCCAAGGAACAGAATAAACTAACAAGTTGGAAGTTTTGGGCTTGAGTTCTTCAAATGAGAAAACATTAATTTTTATTGGTCTTGAATTCTTAACAGATATTCCCTCACAAGAATTTTTTATTGGTGCGTTAGCAGTTTTTATCTCGGATTTTGTCTCATAGCCGGTTGAAAAGCTAGTTATTGCACTCCTTATTTTAGAACTAATCTCTGCTTGGATTCTAAGTTCTCCAACCTGTTTTTGATTAACAGCTATCTTGTAAAAAACAGTGAGTATTAAAATTCCTGCAAATAGTATAAAAATCCAAGCCATTTGTGATTCTACAATTCCCTTTTTTTTAATTCCTTTGAAAACTTTTTTTCTTAACATTTTTAAGATCATTATAATGGTTTTTTAAGTTTTGAATTTTATTATTTTTGTTTTTCAAAAAAAATAAAATATTAAATTTTGCCAAAACCTTTAATCAAAATTATTAACTTTTTTTATGTTTTAGTTATATTACCAGAACATAAACTCTTTTATTATTTCTTTCTCTTCTCTGCAAGTTTTGAAAGTTCTTTATAAACATCCTTTTTGCCTTTTGTAAGTTTTTTTAGTTCCTCATCAATATTCTTACCTTCAACTCTCTTTCCCAATTTTTCTAATCTTTCAAAAACATCTTTTCCTTCTAAATCAATAAGTTTTTTGCGCTCTTCTTCAGGCATTTCTAATTCTAAAATGCCTAATTCAGGATTTATTTTTCCTCTCTCTGAAGATAATTTTTCTTTTTCTTCTTCCTTAACCTTTTCTTTATTTTTTGAAATCTCTTCTAATTTTTCCTGACTTTTTGATTTAGAAATTTCCCTTATTGTCTCTTCTGATTTTTTTGGAGTTGTTTTCTCCTCAAACTCTTTGAATATTCTCTTCTTTTCTTCTAATCTTGCTTTTCTTCTTATTGCTGCAAGCTGTTCAGGAGTTAATGGTCTTGCTTCTCCTGGTTTTTTAAATATGGGTTCTTGCTTGAACTCTACTTTTGGAATCTCTGTTTTTTGTTGAGTTTGAGTTAATGGCTGTGTTGGTTTAAGCTCGGATAATTTTAATTCCTTTGTTTTTTGTGTCGTCTTTTCTGTTTTCTTTGATTTTGGCTTTACAAATTGTGTATAAACCAAAAATCCAATAAGTCCTCCAATCAAGATTATTAGCAATATCAAGAGCAGTATCGGGAATCCTTTTTTCTTTGTTGATTCTTCACTTCCTTCCTGTTTAGAAGATTTTTTATTCTTGACAGTCGGGTCTGTGCCGTTATTAAATTCTTCTAAATTTGTATAACCATCATCGTCTAAGTCCTCATTAGCGTCAGAAGGATCGTCAGGATTTAAACCATACTTTTTCTCCCACCAATCAGGCATCCCATCACCATCAGTATCCTTATCTTTTTCTTCATTTCTTTGAGATTCTGAACAACCCATCTCATTCACTTCCTCACCTTTCGGAGTGTTAGGACATTCATCAAAATCATCTTCTACTCCATCACAATCCTCATCAACTTCTTTATTACATTCCTTCTTGGAAGAGCACTTTCCAGAAATGCATTCTAAACCAGATTTACAGTCAGAGTTCTTCTTGCATTTTTTACCCTCTTCACAACGAGGACAAGAGCCGCCACAATCAACATCTGTTTCGTCACCATCCTTTTTGTTATTATTGCATGTTGTGTTTGTCTCATTAGCAAAGCCACATTTTTTTGTCAAATTATTACAAAAGCCAGTAATACAATCAGAATTTATGCTACAATTCTCTCCATAGTTGCATCTTTTTTCACAAACATTTCCCCCACAATCAACCCCTGTCTCATTGTTCTCGGGGTTAAAAACAGAGTTAAAACACAAATTAACTAATGGTTTTAGAGAAGTATTTATTGTTACCCCATCACTAAAACTAAAGTTTGATGAAAGATTTGCCGCATTAATAACACTAACATTGAAGTAATATGTTGTCATGTTCTCAAGATTTAGGCCAGTAACTTTAATCCAATCAGAACTAAAACTTATAATCGTCCAATCAGTAACTTTCTTTGCACTTTCATTGCCAGAACCTGCTTGCCATAAAGAATAATTAATTTTAACAATAGGAGATTGGTTATCCTCTGCTTTAACCCTAAACCTTAAAGTATTGTTAGAACCGGATTGTTCTGGATTAGAATATTCTGTAGAATCATTAACATAATAAAGAATTGGTGCTGTATTGTCAATCGTAAAAGTATAATCCCTAACAATTTGTTCACCTGTTATAAAAAATCCGCAGGAGAAATAAACTTTGTGAGTTCCTATTTGGAATGTTTTTGTTATTTTGTGGTTTGAATTATCTGTTGTAGTCATAGGTTCCTTAGGGTCAAAATTAGAATTATTTGAATATTCACAAGAAGCAAACCTGTTTGTTTGAACCCAAAAGTTTATGCTTTTTGATGTTGATCCTAAACCTGAAATATAACTTGGAGGGCTTAAAATAGTAATTTCAGGAGCTGCTCCGCTATCAACAATAAACTCTGCAAATACTTTTTCAGAAGTTAAATTTGAAAGTCCCTTACAAATAACTATTACTCTATAAGTTGTTTTGTCTTCCAAATTTTGCAATTGAACTTTGTGATTAATCACATATTTTGAAAAGTCCTTTTCTGATTCTAACTCATTATTATTTGTTAAGAAATAATTTGGCAAAGAATCAAAATCCAAATTTGGGTATGTATAATCAAAGGTTTCTTTAACATCATAACCGTATTTGCAAACAGCAGGTTTATTAGTTATAGCTTTTATATCATTTACAAAAATTTTTGTGCCATAAATTGGATTATAAACATTATTAACCTGTAATGTAACTATAGGCGGATCTGTTTCCTTTCTAATAATATAAGTTTTTGTTTCTTCTTTACTATTATCTAATGCCCTGCAATAAACATAAAAATTAGTTGAACTTCCTAGAAAAGAAAAAGTCCTTTTTATGTGAAAATTATAATCACTTTCTTCATCAAAGGCAGTCATATAATTTGGATCTGTTGTAACAGTGGACCATTTGCATTCAGAATTTCTAAAAGTATAAATTATTATATCAAAAGGATCCGAACTTGCATAAGCATGCGTTCCATTATTCCAAGGAGTAAGCATTTTAATAAATGGCGGCTCTGTAACAGTAATGTTTTTTGAACTAGTAACTTCAAGATAAGATGCTGTTATAGTAGCGTTTCCCGGATAAACTCCTTTTACTACATAAGGTTTTTTTGATACTGAAAGTATATTAGGATTATTAGAAAATACACTTAAGTAACCTTCTAACTTATTATTTCCTGAGATCTGTATATTATAACCATCTTCATATGTTGCTATAACTTGATAATTTTCTGAAGTTCCTGCTTCTAAATTATCAACACAAGATATTGTTAAATTAGATGGTTTTTTTGGAATTGAAAAATTAATCCTGAAAAGGTATGTTTCATAACCAAAAAGTCCTTCTATCCTTAAGTCAGAATAGAATATTGTAAAATTATATAACCCTTCACTCAAGTTTTCTAATGGTTTATACTTAAAAATTTTGTTGCTTGTGTTTTCAATAAGAACAACATCATATTCTTTTCCAGTGTCATTATTTTTTAAAGATGCACTACTAATATTAACTGGCTCTTCAAATGTTACCGTTATTATGGGGTTGGGATTTGAAGTTTGAGTGATTGTTGCAAAAGAATTTTTAACATTGAAAAGCAGAAATAAAAGCACACAGAGAATAAAAATGAAATAAGTATAACTAAATAAGTTTAGTATTTTATACTTATCACCTCTTTTTTGGGTTTCAAAAAAAAACATTCTCTCTCCTTAACTAATTGTTATTGTTGGTTTTGGAAGTCCTGTATAGATTGCAAAGACCTTTCCATTAATAAATTCGTCTTTAACTTTCACTCCATTATAAGTTGCATCAACAACGAATAATCCTGCGCTAGATCTTAAATTTCTAACTTCTAAATCTGTATTCTTTTCTAAAACTAAATTATAAGTATAAATTCCATCTTCTACTCCTAATAAAGTTAGGTCTTTCCAATAGGTGCTGTTTCCTTCCTTATTCAAGTAAACACTAACTTTGTTTATACTCAAACCAGGAACTGTTTTTAAATTAACATTATAACTTCCCCAACTAACTATTGGAGTCCCATCTTGTTGGTAATAAGGTGTTTCTATGGAAATGTTAATAAGTTTGTCTTTAACATATTCTATTCTAAAAGAGTTTGGTTGGAATAATATTTCATTTCCTGATAAATCATAACATTTGAAAACAATATTATAGCTTGTTTCTGAGATTCTACTAAATGCTGCTTGGAATGAACTGCTGTAAGTTCCAAATGTGGTATTAACCAAATAATCATTTATATCAGGGCTTAACTCATAAGTGCATATTGCTGCTCTTGAAGTTGTTGCTAAAATCCACAAATCAAATGTTTCATCCTCATTTGGTGCAAAACCATATGTAAGGGAAAATTCAAATGGATAAGCAATTACAAACATTTTTATATCTTTTATTGGTGCTATATTATAATTTTGATCTGTTGCTTTATATCTAAAATAATAAATATTGTTACCATTTGCTTCTATAAAGTCTTTCTCATCAACTTTTGGCTTGAAAACAACATTTCTGTTTTGATTAATGTTTAAAGGTTTATTAGGACAACAAGTGTTTTGAGTGTCAAAACAATAAAGGAATGAAATTATAGGCTCATTGCTATTAAACACAATTTCATCAGAATCCTTGCTTATAACTAAAGAAGCAAGTGGTTGTTGAAGAGTTATGCTAAATATTGGTGGTTGTGTATCATTAATGCATCTTTCATAAAACAAACCTTCTTTACCAGCACAATCAGGCATATTATCATAATTTCCATCTTTAAAACAAGAATTAGTTGTTTCATTCCATCTACAAATTCCTAAATTACAAGCATCATTGCTGAATTCATAACCACAAGCTTCTTGTGTTAAAGAATTACCCTCGCAACTAAACTTATCAGCAAAATCTTCACACCTGACTCCTTCACAATTAACGCATAAAGAGTCCTTGTTTTTATAACAATTACCTAATAATGAACAATCTTCTGAACTGCAATGCATGAACAATTGATTACAAACATCACACTTGCTTTCTTTTTCAACCTCTTCTCTTGGATAACAAATTCCTTTGTTTAGTTCAAGATTAGTGTATTTCCAAGTGCAGTTTAAATTACAATTGTTATTCTCACAAGCAAATTTAGAGTTAAAATCATAACATGTTTTCATTTGACCATTATCCAAATTTATACAATCAAAACAAGCATCAACATTTGTTGTTGAATAATCATAAACACAAAAGTCCTGCAAACAAGCTGGAACATTAAAGAAAAGCCCTAATGGTAATCCCTTTATCAGACAATTGGAAGGTGATTTACAATCTGTTTTTTTATTTCTTAAAACTACACAAACTTGATTAAATTGTTCGCAATTTGTTTCTGTTCCTGCATTTTGAGCATTACTAACAACTTCTGAAATCTTATTGTTTTGGTCGCAAGTTCTCCTGTGATTAGCATTAATCTTTTTACTTCCAGTTTCTGGATTAAAACAGAATTCTTGCCCTTCAAAAACATTCTCACAAACAGAATCTCCAGTTGTTATCTCAGCATATAAAATATTACTTGAACTTCCACCCTTAAACAATATGTGTATTGAATAATTATAACTTGTTTCCCAAGAAGTTTCTTGGTCTATAAACTCACGAGCATTGCTAGGAATTAATTTACTAGCAGTCCAATCATTTCTTTTAATAACAAAACTAGAAATTATATCATCACAACCAAGTTGATTTAAAGTCCAACTTAATTTTACAAAGGGTTTTCCTTTAACATGTTCTGCTGAAAAAGAGGTAAGATTAAGGGATTCTGGAGTGCAGTGTTGTTCTCCTGGCTTTAAAAGAGTAAAATTAACCTCACTACTGTTTATTAATTTAATATTTTTTTGTTGCATGTTATAACCAAAAGCAACTGCTATTAAAGAATAATCTCCAGGCATTAAATCCTTTATTTCGTAATATCCTGTTCTATCAGAAAGAGGACTTAATCTCTGATAAAGCTCTGATTTAACAATTACTCTTGCATCTTTTATTCCCTTACCAGAAGAATCTTTAATATAACCGCTAATATTTCCAATAGCAGAGCCGCAAGGTGCTGGTGAATAATAAGCATCATCATCATTGTTTCCACAACAGTAACCTGTATCTGTTGAAGTGTTATAAGGATTCTCACCAGGTTTTTCACCGGATATTTTACCGCACCAACATAAGGGGTATTGTTTATTTGAAGCTGAGCTGTTTATTTGAACGCCTAGTTGGCAATGGAAAATTTTGCAACTACCCAAACACCCAATAGGAGTATAGGGCCGACAAGATGAATCTAAAGATTGATCTCTCTTATCCTCTTCACATTGTTCTTCAAAATAACAACAATTACGAGTTTCTCCTGAAACTTCAGATTCTATCTTTCCTAAATCACACTTTCCAGTTGATTTGTCACATGCATAAGGATAACAATTTTTGCATAAATTACAATTCGGAACTAATTTTCCAGTATTTTTATCACAATAAAAAATAGTTCCTTCTACACATTGGTCTCCTTCATAATTTTCAGTACAATTTTCAGTTATGCTTTGTTCTGAAATACAAATACCCCAAGAGTTTTTTGTTTGGCTACAAGAGTCTTTTTCTATGTTTGGTAAAAAATTTCCACCATTGTATTGACACCAAGCCTGTGTTGAATAAGAACATTCTCTACCAGTCTCTAATTCTTTAACACAACAACCTTCTAAACTTAAAAAAGTTATTTCTTCACAAGGTTGAGGAAAAAAAGTGTGACCAAGACCAGAACATATTTGTTCTAGTCTATTCTCAATTATAGAATAATCGTCATTGACACAACAACCAATATCTTCTTGAACACCCATAACTGAAAAACCAATTTTAAAACTAAATAATAATACCAAAAAAGTTATAGAAATCATTAAAAGCTGTTTGCTTGCTTTCATATTATCAACCTCTTTTTATTTTTTTATTAAAGTTAATGCTTATTTATAAGTTTTATTAGTAAAAACAAATAATAAAGATATTTAAATTTTTCTGTTTTTCTAATTTAAAT
>JAWBOW010000017.1:0-16821 GCA_038825775.1 Candidatus Woesearchaeota archaeon
TAAATTTAATTTTTGACCATATGTTTTACCTTCTTTTAAGCAAGAGTTCATATCAAGTCCTTTTAAATTACTATCAAAGACATCTACACTAATAGTTAAATCTTCATTTGGGATTATACTAATGTTATAAATTCCTTCTGAAAAATCAAAAACAAAACAATCTCTATCATCATTGCCAAATAATGTTCCAGATAATTTATTTTCTCCACTAATGTAAAATCCTTTGCTTTCTGCTTCTATCTGATTTTTAGGAGCGTCTCCTTTTTGTCCCAAATCTTTCTGCAGTTCTATTTTAACATCAATTAAGTATTTACTTCTTATTCCACCAATTAATAAATATATCTCTCTTTCATTAGACGTTGAATCCGTTGAATAATAATACTCTACTTCATTTCCCTGTTTTCTTATTATACTTCCTAAATAAATTTGATTTTGATTAGAATTGTAAAACTTAATTTGAGGAGCTTCAAAATTTGGATTTAAATTACTTATTTTAATTTTTATAATATCCCCTGGCTCAAAGTTTATTTTTGCAGCATCTTGATCTGTGTATGAGAAAATCGTATTTGTGTATTTGCCTGGTTTTATTAATACAGCATTAATTGTAGAATTTGGAGCGTCTTCTCCAAGATTAAAGTCATTTTCTTCTTCTGTAAAGTTAGTTTCTGTGTCTAATTTTTTAAGCTTTTCTTCAAAGTTTTTAATTTCTATTTTTTCCGTAGAGTCTGCTAATCTTGGATCTAATTGAAAATCAACATTTTTTCCTTCATTAACTAGTTTTGGAAAAGTATAATAACCAAAGGGTTCGTAGTATAAGTGGAACTCAACTATGTAACCTCCTTCTTCTAAATTTCCAATCTTTTCTCCTAATTCAACACTTGCTTCTTCTTGCTCTCCTTTTTTAGCTGTGCTTATTTTTAATTTTTTAATGTTTATTTCACTTACTATCATCTGCAAATTGTATTTTCCATCTTTATCAGTAACTGTTTTAAATTCTCCTTCGGGTGTTAAAGCTTTTATTAAAACTCCTTCTAAAGGTTTATTAATATTATCAGTAACTTTTCCACTTATCTCAATTTCTTTTCTATTCATACTAACACAACCTGAAAGAAAAAGTGTAACAAACACAACAAATAAAACGTATTTGCTTGCAACAAAAAGCTTGCTTTTTTTCATTTTTTAATCACCTCTTTTTTCTTTAAAAAATAACAATATTTAAATTTTTTGGTGTTGTAATTTTTAACAAAAGATTTAATAATACAAAAAATTAACAAAAACAAAAAAGGGCCTGTGGTTTAGTGGTTATAACGCTGCCTTCACGAGGCAGAGGTCTCCGGTTCAAATCCGGACAGGCCCATTCAAAAAATATTTTTTAATCAAAAAATATTTATAACTAATATTAAATTCTTAATCACATGTTAACAGATAAAGAAGTTAAGGTAGAATTCAGAAAACTATCAAGGGAAAATCCTGAGAGATTTTTTGCAGTTAATAAACTTAAAGAATTGGGTTTTTCAAGAAGAATTTGTAAGAAGTGTGGTAGGTTTTTTTGGAGTGTTGAGGATAGAGATTTTTGTGGTGATTCAAGCTGTGTAGGAGGTTATGGTTTTATAGGAAAAACTCCTGCTAAAGAAAAATTAAGTTATGTTGAACTTTGGGAAAAATTTTCTTCAATGTTTAAGGATTATGGTTATACTCCTATAAAGCGTTATCCTGTTGCTGCAAGATGGCGTGATGATACTGATTTTGTCCAAGCTTCGATTTATGATTTTCAACCCTATGTTGTTTCTGGAATGATAGAACCTCCTGCTAATCCACTAGTTGTTCCACAATTTTGTTTAAGGTTTAATGATGTTGATAATGTTGGACTAACTGGTTCTCATTATACTGGTTTTGTTATGATTGGACAGCATGCTTTTAAGAAGCCAGAGGAGTTTGATCAAGAAAAGTATTTTGAGGACATTCACAATTGGCTTGTTAAGGGACTAAAAATTCCTGTGGAAGAAATTGTTTATCATGAGGACGCTTGGGCTGGAGGTGGTAATGCTGGTGTTTGTATGGAATTCTTTTCAAGAGGTTTAGAGCTTGGAAATCAAGTTTATATGACCCACCAAATAACAAATAATGGTGTTGAGCCATTAAAATTAAAGGTTTTAGACATGGGTATGGGTCATGAGCGTAACACTTGGTTTTCGCAAGCAACTCCAACAAGTTATGATGCTGTTTTTCCAAAGGTTATGAAGAAATTATTCCAATTAACCGGCACAGAGTATGATAATTCTTTGATGAAAAATTTCCTTCCTTTTGCTTCGATGTTAAATGTTGATGAGAATGAGGATTTGGACAAGAATTGGGAATTCATAAGCAAGAAGGTTGGTGTTGAGAAGAATAAACTGAAAGAAAATATTCAAAAGATTGCTGCTCTTTACAGTATTGCTGAACACTCAAGGGCTTTGTTGTTTGCTTTTAGTGATGGTTGTTTGCCAAGTAATTCTGGAGGGGGTTATAATTTGAGGATGATTCTTCGAAGAGCTCTTTCTTTTATTGAAAGGTATGATTGGAAAATTGATTTGGATGAAATAATGGAACTTCACGCTTTTGAACTTAAAAGCTTGTTTCCTGAGTTAAAAGAAAACTTGAACGATTCTTTAAGGATACTTGAAGTTGAGAAGAAAAAATATAAGAGTTCTGTTGAGAAAGCAGAGATAATAATTGATAGGTTCTTAAGCAGGGGAGAATTGACAAGTGAGAAGATTGTTGAACTTTATGATAGTAATGGAATTAGTCCTGATTTGATAAGCAAAAAAGCGCTTGAGAAGGGAATAATTGTTAAGATTCCTGATAACTTTTATGCTTTGCTTAATGAAAGACACCAAACTTCTGTTGTTGATAAAACAAAAACATTTAAAGAAGAGATGATTAGTTTTAAAACTGATAAGAGAACAGAACTTCTTTATTATGATGATTATAAATTAGTTAGTTTTGAAGCTAAGGTTTTAGAGATAAAAAAAGAAAATGATAAGTTTTATGTTATTCTTGACAAGACAGCATTTTATCCAACTTCTGGCGGACAAATGCATGATTTGGGTTTTATAAACAAAATTAGGGTTGTTGATGTTTTCAAGCAAAATAATCTTGTTGTGCACGTGCTTGAAAGTGTTAATTTTAAAGAAGGTGATATTGTTAAGGGAGAGATAGATTTTAATATTAGGAAACAATTAACACAACACCACACTTCAGCTCACATTGTTAATGGCTCTGCAAGAGCAGTTCTTGGAAATCATGTTTGGCAGGCAGGGGCTTCAAAAACTTTGGAAAGAGCAAGATTGGACATAACTCATTATGAACAATTGAGTGATGAGGAAGTAAAAAGGATAGAAGAATTATCTAATGAAATAATAAGGAGGGACTTGCCAGTTAAAAAGTATCTTATGCTTAGGAATGAAGCAGAAGAAAAGTTTGGTTTTAGGATTTATCAGGGAGGTGCTGTTCCTGGAAAAGAATTAAGGATTGTCGAGATACCTAATTTTGATGTTGAGGCGTGTGGTGGAACTCACCTTGATAGAACTTCTGAAGCAGAGTTTATAAAAATAATAAAGACCTCAAAGATACAAGATGGGATTGTTAGAATTGAATTTGTTGCGGGAGAGAATGCTAGAAGAATTTTAGAAGAACAGAATAATCTTTTAATGGAAATCTCCAAGATTTTGGAGTGTGATAAAAAAGAGATTCCTGGAAGAGTTGAAGAGTTGTTTTCTCTTTGGAAGGACATTGTTAAGAAGAACAAAAAGATTGAGTTTAAACTTTCATCTAAAAAGGTCTTTGACGGGAGTGATGAAGAAATTTTGAAGAAGTCTTGTGAAATTCTAAAAACTCAACAAGAGTTTCTATTAAAAACGATAAACAGGTTTATTTCTGAAATAAGAGATTCTTTAAAAGAAAACAAATGAAATTTTGATAAAGTTCAATCACTCATTTTTGAAAAGATTTCAAATTTTTTTGCTCCTTTATTTCCTTAAAAAGTTTGCTTTCCTTAAGAATTAATTTTAAGTCAAGATTGAATTTTCTCTTAAGCAAAATTTCAGCATACCTTAGCATTAGTTCTTTATTTGAAAAAACTATTGGATTATTGGAGAGTGCCTTTCTTACAGATTCTCTAACAACCCAAACCCCTAATGGTGCATAATACTCAGGCGTTATTACTCTTATGCACAGAACAGAGGCTTGTTTTTTCATTTTTGAAAGCTTTTCAAGAATTGCTAATCTTGCTGCATAATAACCTCCTGAAGTGTTCTCAGCATAATTCTTCCTTCCATAATAATTTTCATAGTCCTGCATGAAAACTTGTTTATTGCTTATATTCCAATCAGCATTTGGCATATAAGTTTCAAACAATTCATAACTCCAAAATCTTTCAAAGAATAATATTAAGTAATAATTGCCGAGGTATCCTCCAAAAAAGGCACAGTTTTCTGAGTTTTTGTAGTTTTTTATTTCATTAATTAATTCTTTTCCAATATTGTCGTCAACTGCTGTTATTGCCCATCTTGTTGGAACTATTTTTCTTTCTATTTTGACTCCAAATGCTGCAACGCTTAATGCTCTTGAAATAAAATTTTCCTCAATTCCTCTTCTGTATAGTTCTGTTATAGCAATGTTTGCTTTTGCATCATAATCATTGTAGAATTTTTCTACGATAGGATTTATTTTTGGATTCTCATTTAAGAATAATTTTTTCATAAATCCCCTTGGCCCATATGGTGGTGTGAAAGCATCAAAATTAACACTAAAAGAGGGTTTTTTTGTTAAGTGAATTTCCGTGTAGATTGGTTTTGAAGAAAGAGCTATTTCTTGTATCTTTTCTAAATAATTATTTCTTGACTTTATGTTTGTAGATCTTTTTATTGAATTCATTAAAGAGATTCTAAATTTAATAATGTCATTAATTCCAAGATTTTTTGAACTCCACTCTCTTGGTGAGTCAAAGATAATGTTATTTTCATGGTCATATTCTAAACTTCCAAGCACGCCTAAATTTATGTTTGGATAATTTTTAGTTCCTATCAGAACAGAATTTGAAATTGTAGAGAATTCTTCTTTTATGCTTTCAAACTTTTGTTTTACATTAATAACTGAAAGTTTCTTTGCTATTATTGGACAATAGTTTAGCCCGCATAGAAGATTTCCCTTGCACTTTATGCAAAGTTCTGCTGTGTATGGTTTCATTAATTAGAATTATAATAAAGGTGTATTTAAGTTTTAATGTAAAGAAGTTTAGAATTAAAAAATAAAAATAAAAAATTAAAAATTGATAGAATGTTTATTTCTTCTTTTTCCTTCCTCCTCTTACCATCTTTGCTCTTGAGATATCTCCCTGCTTATCTATAAAGTAGAGATATCCGTCTTCTTTCTTAATTCCAACCTTTGCTACTTTCTCTACTTTCTTTCCCTTTACTTTTCCACCACGAGCCATTACAGCTCTTGAGACATCTCCTTGTTTGTCCACAAAATAGAGATATCCTTTTTCCTTTTTAATACCTACTTTTGCAACTTTCTGTGCCATTACGTATCACCTTTTTTTATTTCTTAGGCATATAAACCCCAAGCCTTTTTATTTCGTCTGAAAATAATCTTAATTAGTATTTAAACTTTACTATTTTTATAACAAAATTTTATATTTTCGTCAATACTTGCCTGTCTATTTCGTCACAATACTCCTCTATTCTTGACAGTGTATCGTTTATTAAGTACAATTTTATCTTATAGTTTAGGATGTCTTTCATTCTCAAAAACTCTGTTATTCTATACTTGTTTCTTTTCTTTTCCACGAGCATTAATTCTCTCAATCTTAATAGTTGTCTTCTTATGTTCGAATGTGCTGTACCATTTAAACTTAATTTCCTCTTTTTCCTATAATTTATAACTTCATCCCTTATTTCTATTGAGGTTAGTTCTTTTTTCTTATTAGAATTTTTTAGCAGAACTAATAAAACATCTACGATTATATCTCTAGAATCACCTGTCTGAAGTAATCCTAAACTAAGACAGAATTTTTTTATCAACTGTCTTAAGTCCTTAAATGCTGGCTTTTCGTATTTTCTCAAAGTTATCTCTAACAGTGGTGTTTCCTTTGATACTTTCATTTTAAAACAATATTCTTTGATTGTTTAAAAATTTTTCTTGAAAAATTATTTTTTAATTTTATTTAATCTTTTAATTAATCTATTAGTTTAATGTTTATCCAAAATTCTTTTCCTCTTATTTTTTCCTTGTCAAAACCTTCTGTTTTGTCATTAAACTTTGAGATATCAATCTTAACAGCACCTGTTCTCTTTCCAATTTTATCTTCAAAATTTTTAATATTTTTGAGAATTTTCTCATCACAAAGAATCTTTAATTCTATTTTCTGAATCTTTGTGAGTCCTTTTTTCTTTCTTAAATTTTGTATTCTCCTAACAAGCTCTCTACTATAACCTTCTGCTTCAAGTTCTGGAGTTATGTTCGAATCTATAATGACCTTAGCATTTTCTATTTCTGTAGCAACTAAATTATTAGGCATTTCTTCTTCTATCATTAAATTATCCTTCTCTATTCTTATCTCAAAGCCGTTATCTTTTATTTTGTAGTAACCTTCTTTTTCAATCTTTTTTATTATTAATTCTGGTTGTACTTGCGAAAGTTCTGATACTATCTTTGGTATGTGTTTTTTATACTCTTGATTTAGTGTGGAGAAATTAAGTTTAACCTTTTTCTGAGTTTCTATTTTTTCTTCTATTAAAATTTCCTTTATATTTAATTGTTCTTTTATTATTAATTCTAAGACCTTTACGGCATCTCTTATTTCTTTTTTCTCTGTTATTATTATTAATTTGTTTAATGGCCATCTTATTCCAAAACCAATTTTTTCTCTTAAAGCAAGTCCTCCTTGTATTATTGAAAATGCGATTTTAAACTGATCCTCTAATTTTTTATCTATCAAAGTTTCATCATAACTAGGCCACTCAAACAAGTGTATGCTTTCCTCTTTAAGATTAAACTCGTTTTTAAGATTTTGGTATATTTTTTCTGTAATAAATGGCGCTATTGGAGAGAATATTTTAAGTGAGGACATCAAAACATTAAAGATTACCTTTGCAACAAGTTCTGGTTTTTTATTTGCTTTTTCTCTGCTTAACCTTATGTATTTTCTACTTAAATCCAAAAACAATGACTCTGCAATGATAGGTGTTTCGTTTAAATAATAATTGTTAAATGCTTCTGTTATTTCTTTTATTGTTGTGTTTTCTCTTGAAACAATATATTTCTCTATAATGTCGAGCTCTTCTCTTTTTATTTCGCTTATAACATTTTTAACATTTAAATTATGTGTTTTCACAAGATCAATTAAATATAGTTGTATATTCCAAAGTATTGAAAGGTGCCTGAATTTTATTCTCATATCGTCAAAGTTATAGTTTAAATCAACACCCGGGCTTGCTCCACATATCATATAATATCTCATAGTGTCTGCTCCATACTTGTCTATTATTTCATACGGAGAAATTATGTTCTTAAGTGATTTTGACATCTTTCTTCCTTGAGCATCATTTATAAAACCGTGCATATAAACACTCTTGTAAGGTGATTTTTCTAAAGCAACAAAGCTTAAACACATTAAAGAGTTAAACCAACCTCTTATTTGGTCTTTTCCTTCAAGAATTAAATCTGCAGGCCATAGTTTATTGAATTGTTCTTCCTCTAAAGGATAATTTAAAGTTGCCCAAGAAGCTGCTCCAGAGTCAAGCCAAACATCTAAAACATCATTTATCCTCGTCATTTCAGAACCACAACTACATCTTATTTTTACAGAATCAATCCAAGGTCTGTGCAAGTCATCTATTTTTTGTTTGCTTAATCTTTCAAGTTCTTGTTTTGAACCAATTAATTTTATGTTGTTACATTTATCACAAACCCAAATTGGTAATGGAATACCCCAAAATCTTTGTCTTGAAATACACCAGTCCTGTAAGTTTTCAAGCCAAGAATCAAACCACTTTGAACCAGCCCAGTTTGGTATCCAAGTTATTTTTTTGTTTTCCTCCCTCATTCTATGCTTTAACTTCTCAACAGCCAAGAACCATTGCTTTGTTGCTCTATAAACAACAGGTGTTTTGCAACGCCAACAATGAGCATATTCGTGTTCTATAATTGTTTCAGCAACTAGCAAGTTTTTATTCCTGAGCATTTCTATGAATTGATCATCATCTTTTTTTGCTTTTAGTCCTGTAAGAACTCCTGCTTCTATAAAGTTTCCTTCCTCGTCTAAAAGATTAAAAGCTGGCAGTCCATTTTTTCTTCCAACTTCATAATCTTCTGGACCACAACCAGGGGCACAATGAACTAATCCTGTTCCTGCACTTAAATCAACATATTCTTCTGATAAAACAACAGAATAGGATTTCTTGTTTTCTTCAAAAAGTTTTTTATGAAACTCAAGCTCTTCATAAAATGGGGTTGTATACCTTATTCCTTCTAACTTTTCTCCTTTGAACTCGTCAACAATCTCGTATTTTTTGCCAACAATTCCCATTAAGGCATTTGCAAGTGCCTTTGCTATAATCCAAAATTCATCTTCAACTTTAATTTTAACATAATCAAACTCTGGATGAACCATTACTGCAAGATTAAAAGGTAAAGTCCAAGGAGTTGTTGTCCAAACAATCAAGAACTCGTTTTTAGAATTTATTATTTTAAACTTCACAAAAACAGATTTTTCATTCAAGTTTTTATACTCTAACTCGTGCTTTGCAAGTGCTGTTGCGCATCTTGGACACCAAGTCATTGTTTTAAAATCAGAATACAACAAATTCCTTTCATGAGCTTTTTTCAAAGCCCACCAAGCTGCTTCTATGTATTCATTTTTTATAGTCATGTAGGGGTTGTCCCATTCCATCCAAACCCCTTCTCTCTTAAAATCATTAATCATCGGATACATTTGTTCAAGAGCAAACTCTCTGCAAGCTTTTATGAAATTCTCAATTCCTATTTTGTCTAAAAGTTCTTTTTTATCTTTTATGCCAAACTTTTTTTCAACAGCAACTTCTATTGGCAAGCCATGCATATCAAAGCCGGGTCTGTCATAAACATCAAATCCCTGCATTCTTTTATACCTCATTATAGAATCCCTAAGTGCTTTTCCCCAAGCATGACCAATGTGAATAGCTCCTGTTGTGTATGGTGGACCGTCTAAATAATAAAACTTCTTATTTTTTTTGTTCTTATTCTTCAATTTTTCATATATTTTGTTATTATCCCAAAAATCTAAAATTTCTTCTTCAACCTTTTGAGGATTATAATTTTTTTCAACCATTTTGAATTTGGAATATCAAAATAATATAAAAATATTTTGAAATTTTAACAATATTTTTAAATACAAAAAAAGATAAATCTTCTAAAATAAATAATCTAAAATAAAAAAAGAAAAAAGGAGTTTTATGCTTTTAAAAACAAAAAATTATAACAAAAAAGCGGACACCCAAATAGATACTATAATAAGCATAGCTATATTTGTTGTTTATATAGTTGTTATTTTTTTCTTTATAGCACCAAGTTTTAGATCAAGTCCTGAGTTAAATCAAGAAACAAGAATTATTGAAAAAAATCTTGATTTTTTGAACAGAGTTGTTTATAAGTTAATGCTTTATGTTAAGTCAAACATAAGTGGTTATGAAACTTTAATCATTGATTTTCCAATGAATTGGAGTTATGAAAATGTTTTGTTTGTTGATAAAAACCAAAAAATAATAGATTTTTACATTGATGAAGGGAGAATGTTATTTATGTATAATTTAAGTCCTAAAAACCTTTTTTACATAATCAATTCAAACAATGATTTTTCCAATCAGACTAGAAGCTCTGAGATTATTACAGGTAACGAAAATTATACAACAACAAATAATTTTAGAGTTGATCTTTCAAATTTTCTTATAAAAAATATTACTTTCAAAGATTATGTTTTGCTGCACAATTTTAACATCATAATCAACAACGCTTCTTTTGAAAGAATAAATTCAGAGTTCTTAAATAGGGGTTTTGTTAATATCTATAAGAGTTCTTCACCAGACATTAAAAATACAATATATGTTTTTAACAACAAAAGGAGAGTTTATTCTCTTATTGAAAATAAGAATATTTTGAATGTAAGTGAAGAAAATAATAATTATTCTGTTTTGTTAATATTTAATATGACTAATTTTACCAATTTTTATTCTGATAACTTAAATAATGGGATTATAAACTATTCTGTCCAAGATTGTTATAGTTTTATTTCTGATTATGTTGATTTTTATGATTCAAATAAGGGTTTGTCTTTTATCACAAGCGAAGCGTCTAATATTGAATTTTGCAATGATAACGGATTTTTAATTTTAAATATAAGCTTTTTATTAAACAAACCATTTTCTTATACAATGATAGTTCGTGATGTGGATGAATCAACATTTGAATTAAAGAATTTTTATTCTTATGCATATGGTTTTATACAAGAAATCTCTGGAATATATTATGATTATTTGAAAAATAATACTTTAATCAATAACGCTCTTTTAAGAAATCTTAATCCTTCAAAAAGATTTAAGGTTGCTGTTAAAACAAGCAATGATTTTTTTGAGTTTGGAAACAATACACCTACTAACATAAACATATACGCTAAAACAATAACCAAAATAATAGTTTATCCGAATGGAAGTTTTGAAAACGGAATTATTACAATTTCAACCTGGTAAAAAATAAGTATTATTAAAAGGATTATGAAAAAAAAGAATAATACAGGAGTAATAAGGACTTTGGAAATGGTTGTAGCTTTGATGATAACACTATTGTTTATTATATTTGTAATACCAGGACAGAATAAAAATTTTAGGGATCAAAGAATTAATGTGTTAAAAGATTTTTTATACAATGATGAGTTTAGAGAAGCAGTTTTAAGTGAAAATCAAAGTTTGGTTAGGAATTTTTTAGAGCAAAGATTTAACACTACTGCAAAAAACTATAATTTCACCTTTATAATAACGCAGAATCCTAATTTAAGTTTAACTTTTGCTAATAAAGATGTTTTTTCAGAATCAATATTTATTTATAATAAAACAAACACAAGTAAGTATAAAATATTAAGGATTTATTATTGGAAAAAATAAAAAAAATTAAAAGTTAAAGAGGTGTTTTTTATGAAGATAATTTTGGACACAAAAAACGATTCAAAAGAGGAAATAGAAGCTTTGATAACATTTTTGAATGCAATATTAAAAAAGAGTCCTGATAAAAGGGATTTTGAACCAGAAGCTGAAGGTTTTGTGAATATTTTTGGTAGTGATGAAAAAACAAATTCTTATAAAGAGAGTGAAAAATCAAATGAAAAAGAAGGAGGAGAAATAGATTTTTATGAGGGAGTCCAACTTTACTAATTTTGAGTATTTGCCAAAAACAGCTGATGTTAGGTTTAGGGCCTTTGGAAAGGACTTTAATGAGTTGTTAAGGAATTGTTTAAGAGCATTAATTAATAGCATGGTTGATTATAAAAAGATAAAAAAGCAAAAGAAGAAAATAATTGAATTAAGAGCAAATTCTCTGGAAAAGTTGTTAATAAAATTCTTAGAAGAAATTATTTTTTTGATGGATGCTGAGAGTTTTTTAGCAGCTGATTTAGAAAAGATTGATTTAAAAAATAATAAGGATGAATTTGTTTTAAAAGCTTTAATTGTTGGTGATGATAATCTAAAAAATTATGATTTTTCTTTGATTGTTAAAGCTGTAACCTATAATGATTTTGTTTTCAAAAAAGAAAAGGATAATTATGTTGTTGAAATAACTCTTGATGTTTGAATTTAGTTTTAAAAATGAAGTTTGTTATAGAACACTTGGAAGAAGGACTTTCAAAATGGAGTTTTTTAGAGTATGTTAATATTTCAAGAATTGTTGGAAAGGAAAATCTTATTTTTACAAACATAAAAAAGAAGTTTTTTGAAAAGCTGAAAGATTATGGGAGTGTTTTTGAAAAATCAGTTGTTGATTTGAACTTAAGAAATGTTTGTGTTTTGGATCCAGAAGCTGAAAAAACTCTAATGCATGAAGATTCAAAAAGATTTGAGTATTTTGTTTTTGGAGGCATTCTTGGAGATTTTCCTGCTAAAAAAAGAACTAAAAAATTTTTAACATCAAAACTTAATTGTGAATCAAGAAATCTTGGAAAAAAACAAATGCCAACTGACACGGCAGTTAAAGTTGCAAAACTAATTCTGGAAGGAAAAAAACTTGGAGAGTTAAAGTTTAAAGACAGGGTAGTTTTAAAAATTGGAAAATATGATGAAGTTATATTGCCATTTAGGTTTTTGTTGGATGAAAATGGTAATCCAGAAATAACTCCTGGAATAATTGATTATTTAAAGAATAAAAAGGGTTTTTAGTTTTTGTTCTGTTTGTTTTTACTTTTTTTAAGAATCACTTTAAAATCTTTCCTGTTTCTAAAAACCACAAGTATAAATCAAGTTCTGCTAGTGTTAAATTTGTTTTATCAGCAATCTCCTTTAGTTTTGATTCTATTTTTAAGTATGTTTTTTTGTTCAATGTTTTGGGTTTTTTTATTATTTTATACCTTTCTAAAATATCAATTATGTGAAAGTCAATTATTGCTAAATTTTTAAAACCAATGTTTCTTAAAAAGTGAGATGCTTCTTTATAACCAAGACCTTTAATGTTCTTTACTAAAAATTCTCTCAAAGCGATTTCATCTTTTTCAGAATAAATTTTATCAATTATTAAATCCTGTTTTTTTCTTGCTTCACAAATAAATTTTGCTCTTGTGTTTGGAAATCTATGACCACAATCCTTTAGTTTCAATGCCAAATCTTCATATTTTGATATTAAAAAATCATTTTCAAGTTTTTGCTGTATTCTTATGCTTCTTTCAGCGTTAAAGTTTGCTGTTAAAATGCAAAAGAACAATTCACTCATTATCTTTTTATTATCTTTTTGTTTGAGAACACTTTCAAAATCTTTTATTCTTTTGTCTATTATTTTTTTGTGTGTTGTTTTTTTAAGATTTTCAATCTTTGTTATCAGTTCGTTAATGTTTGACTCTTTCATAAAAAACCTCTTCTAAAAATTCTCTTAATTTTTTATTTCAAAATCTACTATTACTTTATCTTTTAATTCTTTAATATTTTTTAATTTTGCCTTTATCTTATTTTCTTCTAATTTTATAATAAAATCTTCAAAATAGTCATAAAAACCACAACTTTTGCAGAAACTCCCAAAAAATTTTATTCTTAAGATGTTATTTTTCAAAGACAAAAACTCTGCTCTTATTTCTGGTTCTCTATAATAATTAAATTCTTTAACTATTCCTTTGATTTTCTCATCGCTTATTTTTAATATGATAAAAAAAGAAAAAAATAATTTTTTATTTGCTCTTCCAAAATCCATGAATGTTGCAGTGTTCTCTTGCAATAATTTTTTTGTCTTTTGTTTCTAGTTTAAACTCTGCTTCTGGCTTTTCTCCTGGTTTTAAGAATTTTATCATCGAATTGTTATCCGTTATTAATTCAATCCATTGTATGAAGTGTTTTTCTTCCATCGGGTGCTGCATAGAACCAACTTTTACAATAACCCCTTCTTTTGTTTTCTCTATTATCGGAACGTGCTTTTCAAGCCCTAAATCTTCTGTTTTTTCCTTTAACAATTCCATTGGTTGGTTACAACACACTAATGTTCCAACTCCTGGATTTAAAACTTCCACAATATTTCCACAAACATTGCACTTATAAACTTGCAATCTTTCTGTCATTTTACATCACTCATTTTACTTTTTTTTATTTTTTGTATTTGAATCTAATTTTTTATAACAAAACCACCAATCAAAATTTTCATACTCTTTTAACCTATTCATTGCTGTTTTCTCATCAGTAGCTGGAGGAATTATTACTTTATCACCAATTAATTCGTTGTCGGGCCAATTTGCAGGCATTGCTACTTTTTCAGAATCACTAATTTGTAATGCCTTGACTATTCTTAAAATTTCATCTATGTTTCTACCAACCTCTTGTGGGTAATAAAGTATTGCTCTTATTATTCCTGAAGGATCTACAATAAATACTGCCCTTACCGTATTCTTACCTTTGTTAGGATGTAACATTCCTAAGTTTTTAGCAATCTCTCCTTGATCATCTGCAATTATTGGAAATTCTATTTTTACTTTTAATTTTTCATTAATCCATTCCTTCCATTTTATGTGACTAAAAACTTGGTCTATGCTTAGTCCTATCAACTCACAATTTAGTTTTTTGAACTCTTCATATCTTTTTTGAAATCCAACAAATTCTGTCGTGCATACTGGTGTAAAATCTGCTGGGTGACTAAACAGAACAAACCATTTTCCTTTATAATACTCTGGTATTTTTATTTTTCCAATTGTTGTTTGCACTTCAAAACTCGGCATTTTATCTCCTATTAATGGCATTCTTTTTATTTCTTCTTGCATAAAAACCACCTCCAAAAATTTTAACTAAATTTTTTATTCTAAAACCTCAAAGTATTCTTTTGAAACATTGCAAATTGGACACTTCCAATTTTCAGGAAGTTCTTCAAAACTTGTGTTTGGTTTTATGTTTTGAGTTTTATCACCTATTTTTGGATCATAAACATAACCGCAAACTTTACACTTATATTTTTTCAGTTCTTTACTTTTGATTGTTTCTTCTGTCTCCGAGAGATCAATATAAGTTGGTGCTGTTTTTGGGGCAAATCCTTGCTTTACTTTGTGATAATAATCATAAGTCATTGGTTCTTCTTCACTAATAATTTCGCAATCAACAACTTCTGCTATGAACAAAGTGTGAGTTCCAACATCAAAACTATCAACAACCTTTGCCTCTATAAAAGCAACTGAATTGTCTAAAATTATTGGAGCTCCTGTGATTCCAACCTTATAATTAACTCCTTCAAACTTATCAAAATCCCTTCCAGTTCTAAAACCAAACCTTCCAATAAATTCTAAAGGAGTTTTTTGTGACAAAACACTTATGCTTAAAACTTTACTATTAACAATGCACTCATGAGTAAAGTTTTGTTTATTAATGGATAAAGCAATCTTTTTTGGTTCTGAAGTTACTTGAAAAACAGTGTTTGAGATTTGAGCATTAAATTTATTATCATTTAATTTTGAACTTACAACATAAAGTCCATAATTTATCTTATAAAGTGCTTTTAGGTTCATTTTTAAAATTTTGATTTTACAAAATCAGTAATTCTCACACATCACTTGATAAAACCCTCTTTCATGTCCACAAGAAGGACACTTCTCAGGGGGTTCTGTGCCATAATGAACATAACCACACTCCCTGCAAACCCAAAAAATCTCTTTTTCTTTTTTAAACAAACTTCCTTGTTCTAATTCCTTTCTTAATTTTGAGTATCTCTCAGCGTGGTGTTTTTCAGCAACTGCTATTGCTCTAATCCTCGCTGCTATTTCTTTAAAACCTTCCTCCTCTGCTACTTTTGCAAATTCTGGATAAAGCATGCTGAATTCTTCTGTTTCCCCAATTATTGCTCCTTTAAGATTTTCCAGAGTTGATGCTCTTAAAACAGGAACATGAGTTTCTATTTTTAAATCACTTAAATCTATATTATATTTATCTCTAATTTCCATAAGCATTTTGTAAAACCAACTTGCGTGCTCACGCTCGTTATCAGCAGTTATTGTAAATATTTCAGAGATTTGTTCATAACCTTCTTTTTTTGCAGTGCTTGCATAAAACGTATATCTGTTTCTTGCCATGCATTCTCCAACAAATGCTTTTGCTAAATTTTCAACTGTTTTGAATTTTTTCAAGTTAGAATCCTGCATAAAATCACCCCAAGATAGCACTAATTTAATATTCTATATAAAAATTTCTGTTTTGTGAATTAAAAATCAGTTTTTTTCAATAATGAATAGGTGTTTCTCATGTGATTAGAATTTTTAACTAAAGTTTTAACATAAAGAACTTTTTCTTTTGGGATTTTTAATATTTTAGAAAGTTTTTCATCATTGATTTTTAATTCTAATCCTAACAAACAAAGGTCTAATGTTTTATAATCAATTCCCAAAGCAAACTCGTCATCAATTCCTGGAATTATGTCAGGGGAGGGTGGTTTGTTAAGAATGTTTTGATCAATTTCTAAATACTTTGCTAATTCTCTCACTTGTGTTTTGTACAAGTGAATTATTGGCATTATATCTGTTGAATCATCACAACCGTGCTTTACAAAAAATCCTGTTAATAATTCTGTTTTATTTGCAGCTCCAACAACAAGCCCATTATTTAGTTCAGCATATTTATACAATAATAACATTCTAATTCTGTGCTTTATCCTATAATAAGCGTTAATATTAGTCACATATTTTGAAAAGAAAACTTTTTTAGAGTTTTTATTTGAGAGCATTGAATCTAAAAAAGGAGTTTTTCCAGTTTTTTCAGAATAAAAAGAATATGCTTTTTTTGACAATTTCTCACTAATAATTCTTGGTATGAAAAACTTGTTGTAAAATGATAAAGAATAAGTTCCAAAAACCTTCTGGTGTTTTGTTATATTAATTATTTTATGATTAACTCCTAATTGCTTGACTATTTTTAAAGCGTCTCTCAAATGTTTTTTATTCGTGTCTTTGTCAGGCATTATCAATGCTAAAATCTTTTTGTTATCAACAACTTTGCTGCAAAGTTTTAAAACTACAGAAGAATCTAAACCACCACTAACCCCTAAAACTATTATTTCTCTGTTTAGAATTTTAAGATAATTATTTATAAA
>JAWBOW010000018.1:0-15947 GCA_038825775.1 Candidatus Woesearchaeota archaeon
AAAACTTAATTTAATAGATGAAATTGGTGGTAAAGAGGAAGCTTTAGAGCATATAAGGAAGGTTATAAACGAAACTCCAAGGTTAGTAGAGTTAAAAAAGAGAAAGGGTTTTATGGAAAGCTTTTATTCTTTCTTTTCAAAACAGAGTTTTATTTTAGGTTATGGAATTGGCTTTGGTTCTTCAAATAATTTTAATCTTATTAACAGTGAAATAAATGATTTAATTATAAAGAGTTAATTTTAATTCTAAAAAATTATTTCAAATAATTAAGTATTTCCTCAGCATTAACTACTGGCTTTGGAAATCTCTCATAATCATCTATTAATCTTGGGCAGGCAGTGTTGATAAAACAATCAACAAAATTAAAGTTTTCTAATTGAGAAAAATCAAGGGTTTCAAATAATAAAACAAATGCTTTTTTTCCTTTTTCTTCTATTTTTCTTTTTAGTTCAAAAGCAAAGTCCAATCTTTTCTGCCCAATCTTTGTTGAAACCAAAATTCCAATCTTTTTAGATGATAAAAATTTTAATGTTGCTAATCTTATTTTTTTGTATTCCTCTTCAATTTCACTTTGGCTTATCTCTTTAATGCTTTGTGAATAAGGATTATAAACAAAAACAGGTTTTTGTGTTTTCATTAAAACTTCTATTGGATGAAATCTTCCTGTGCCTATATAAATGTAAAAATCAACTTTGTCTTTAATTTTTAACGCAGAATTTATATCACAACCAAGAATTTGAGATTCATATTTTGTTAGGTTTCCTTTTGCAGAATAAACTTCCTTACCTATTTTTTTAAGTTCTTGCTTAAACTCTTTTATTTTATGAACGTGCTGAACAGTAGTTATTATCCCAATTCTCTTAGGTAGTTCTTTTATCTTTTTTAAAACATCCCTATTTGGTTTTAAGCTTATGTTAGCTTTTGCTTCTATAAAAAGAGTTTTCATAAAAAAATAAATAGTAGATTAGTTTAATAAAATTTCCTTTTTTCAAAATAAAATAAAAACAAAAAAGAAAAAGATGATTTTTAATCAACTCTTATTATTCCCCTCTTTTTTGCTCTCATGAATAACCTTCCATTCTTAAATTCAACTTCTCTACTTATAAGATAGTTTTCTAATAGTTTTATGACTTCTATTTTTAAGCTAATACTTCCACCCCCTAA
This sequence comes from Candidatus Woesearchaeota archaeon, assembly GCA_038825775.1. Taxonomy (GTDB): domain Archaea; phylum Nanobdellota; class Nanobdellia; order Woesearchaeales; family WAPY01; genus JAWBOW01. Next base: position 1,166 of record JAWBOW010000018.1, read on the forward strand.
AAAAGTTAAATTCATTTTATATTTAAAACTTACTATTCCTTAATTTTTTACTTTTCAAAAAAAGAAAGTTTTATAAATAGTTCTTAAACTACTTTTTATGAAAATGGGCGAGATTAAAGCTTTTGGAAAGTGGGATACTGATGGTATAAAAGTAGAAGACAAGGGCTTAATTAATTATATCAACTTAGAGCCAAGACTAGTGCCAAAGACAGGAGCAAGATATGCTGGAAAACGCTTTTATAAATCAAAGATTTTTATTGTTGAAAGATTAATAAATAAAATAATGGTTACTGGACACAAAGGAAAAAAGCACAAAATAACTTCTTATAAACAAACTGGTAAAGCCCATACTGCTTATGATATTGTAGAAAAAGCTTTTGAAATTATTGAAAAAGAAATGAACGATAACCCAATAAAGATATTTGTTAAGGCCTTAGAAAATGCCGCTCCAAGAGAAGAAGTTGTGAGCATAGAGTATGGTGGGGCAAGATATCCGAGGGCTGTTGAGTGTTCTCCTCAAAGAAGAATCGATTTGGCTCTAAGATTTTTTACACAAGGAGCTTATGCAAATTCTTTTAATAAAAAAATATCCTATGCTGAAGCACTTGCCAATGAAATAATAAATGCTTATTACATGAGCAAAAATTCAAACGCTATTTCTAAAAAGCTTGACTTAGAAAGACAAGCTGACGCTGCAAGGTAAGGAAAAAAAAGAGGTTTTATTTTGGTTTGGTAAACTTTTTTTGAGTTTTATTAATCATGTTTTAATGTTTGTTGATAGAATTGATTTTGTTTAATTTAATTTTTTTAATTTTAGTATTTGCTCGTATTTTTTCTTTGAAACTTTTGAATTTTAATTCTTTTGAGTTAGTAATCTTATTCAACGAAATAATTCACTTTCTTTATTTCTTATTTCTCTCTCAAAGCAAAGTTCTTTCATTTTTTTGTAAGCAATTTCTGCTAATGGTTTCAGATTGAAGGAGTCATAATAATTATATTCAACTAAGAGTTTAAGATATTCTTTATTTCTTGTTTTTAAATAATTATCCCAAAGAAAAATAGCGTCTTCTCCTCTTAAAAACTCAACTTCGCTGCTTCTTTTTATTCCAAATTCCTTTTCTATTTCCTTAAGCCCTTTATTGTAGCCTAATCTTACAAAAACAGGCCTTAAGTCAAGCAGGATAGAATTTTTTATTTTAACGTATCTGCTCAAAATTCTTAAGTCAAAGCTCAGCCCATTAAATGTGACTATAAGTTTGTGGTTTGAGATTATCTTTTGGATCTCATTAAAATCAAGATTAAAACCCCTTATGAGTGTTTTATAATCATAGCCGTCAGTAATTGAGACAACTGTTGGCCTAGAAAAGTTGTCTGTTTCTATATCCAAAAATATTGCTGAATCGCTCAGTTCCCTATAGAATCTCCAATTTTCTTTTTTAGGAAAATATTTTTTGAAAAAATCTAAATTTTTATTTTTTAATGCAATTTCAGCATCAATTATTTTTTTATTATTCTTTTCCTTGTTTATTTTTGATATTCCCTTTATGCTTTTTGCATCAAGAAAATCGTTCCAATTTAGGATTCCTGAGTTCCATAGCATTCTTTCTTTTGAATAACCAACATTTTTTAGGAATATAAAACTATTTCTGATCATAAAGAAAACAATTATTTTTTTGTTTTAAATTTTTGTTTGTGCCTTTGTCCAGTGAAAAATAAAAAATCATAAGAAAATAGAATAAAAAAATTATTAAAATTTTAAAGATAAGATATGAAAACAAGTGCTAATGCAAAAAAGGCAGTTATTGCATAAATAACTTTGTTCCAAGCAAGGACTTTGCTTCCGTCAAAACCAGGAAAAGGTAGCAAATTAAAGAATGCTAACCAAGTGTTTATCATAAATCCATACTCTGACAAAGGTGTTTTTATTATTAGGAACAAAAAAGCTAATACTAAATTTGATAGCGGGCCTGAAAGAGATATGATTCCATTCTTTTTTCTAGTGACATTTCCCAATATTATTACTCCTCCTGGTGCTAAAAAAACAATTCCTGCAAATGAAATGAAGAATGAAACTAATAGCATTAAAAAATCTGCTCTATACTCAGCATACAATTTTTGTTTTTTTGCAACAAATCTGTGTGATAGTTCGTGCACTAAGAATCCCAAGCCAACAGTTAGTAAGGAGTAAATTATTGGTATTTTAAAAGCGTTGTAGAAGATTACTGATATTATTAACCAGGAGAGCAATAAGTGTTTTATCTCTATGCTTGAAAATCCTCTTTTGATTTTGTAAATTTTGTAGATCATTTTTTTATTTAATTATTTTTGATTTTAAAATAATTTAAACTTCTTTTGGCTTTTTAAAAATTCTTCGTGTAATTTTTTTATGAGTTCTGCTTGTTCTCTTGTTAGTTTTTTTGGCACTTCTACATTAACTCTAACAAACATATCTCCTCTTATTCCTGTTCTAATGTCCTTTATTCCAAGTCCTTTCATCCTAAATATTGTTCCTGGTTGTGTGCCTGGTGGTATTTTTAATTCTACTTTTTCTTGTCTTATTGTTGGAACTTCAATCTTTGTCCCAAAAACAGCTTCTGGAAATGATATGTTTGTCTTGTAGTAAATATTATTTTGTTTTCTCTCAAAAAACGGGTGTTTTTTTATTTTTACTACAACATATAAATCTCCTGGAATATCTGCTAAGTTTCCTGCTCCTTGTATTCTTAAACTAGTATTATCTTCAATTCCTTCTGGTATTTTTATTTCAATCTCCTTTTTTTTCTTTAAATAACCAGCTCCATTACAATGAGAGCATTTTTTAACAATTATTCTCCCTGTTCCATTGCATTTTTCACAAGTGGTTGTTGTTGAGAACAATCCAAATGGAGTTCTTTTAGTTTTTCTTATATAACCAGAGCCGTTACAATTATCACATTGTTTTTCTTCTGATGCTCCTGTGCCATTACAAAAAGAGCACTTTTCATTTATGTTTATTTCTAGTTCTTTTTTTGTTCCTGTTGCTGCTTCTTCTAAGGTTATTTCAATCTCTTGGTAAATATCAGATCCCCTTCTTGCTCTAGGCCTTTTTCTTGTTCTGCTGAATCCAAAAAAGTTTTCGAATATGTTATCAAAACTTTCATTAAAAAAATCAGTGTCAAAGTCAAAACCAAAATCCCTAAAATCAAAGCCGTAAGTTCCTGCTTGTGTTCCTGATTCAAATCCTGGTTCTGGACTTCCATACTTATCATAGTTTTCTCTTAATTTCGGATCACTTAATACTCTATAAGCTTCGTTTATTTCCTTGAATTTTTCTTCTTTTTCTTTATCACCTTTGTGCAAATCAGGATGGTACTGCTTTGCTAGTTTTTTATAAGCCTTTTTTATTTCTTCTTGTGTAGCGTTCCTACTAACTCCTAAAATTTTATAATAGTCCTTTACCATTTTAAAAACTTATAAACTATTTTTTAACATTTCATAAAAATCTTTCTTATTAAGTCCTGTTTTATTCATAAGTTCCTGTTCTATTTTTTTAAACTCTAAAAGTGCTCTTTTTAATCTTTTAATTTCTGATTCTTTAATATTGTATCTTTTTATCCAAACTCTTATCTTCTTGTTTATATCAACTAATCTTCCATCTCCAGCTATCTTATCAGCATAATAGATTATTTTAAATTCAATTGGTTTCTTACTTTTTGAGAGTATTTTATAAAAAGGGTGTTGTGAGCATATTTTAGAGTATTTTTTTAGGCCTTCTCTCTTTAATATTTCTGCTCCTAAAACTCCGTGCTTTATCTTGCTTTTTGTAATTCCCAAATTTTTGCAAACTAATAGTGCTTTTTTATAGTTCTTTTTTAATGTTAGTGCTTTGTCAATATCATGCAATAGTGCAGCTTTTCTTATCTCCTCTAAATTTATTCTTAGCTTTGGGTTTTTTTCCTTTATTTTTCTTGCAATTTTTTCTGCAATTTTTGCTGTAGTTATAGAGTGTAAGATTATGTTCTTGTAGTTATAATATTTTTTTAAGAGTTGTATTTCATTACTTATTTCTTTATTTCTATTTTCCCTTATTGATTCTTTTTTTTCCATGCAAATATTTATACAAATATTTAATGTGTTATTTTTAGTTCTTTAGCTATTTCCTTTGTTATGATTAGGGTTAGATCTTTGTGTTTTCTAAGCACAGTTGCTGGTTCGTTTTTATTTATTTTGTGAAAGAGAAGAGCCCTTATTGCTTTTACTTTTTCTTTTCCACAAGCTAACAAAACAATTTTTTTTGAGCGCATTATAGTGCTTATTCCTACGGTTATTGCTTTTTTAAATTTTATTTTGTTTCTTTTTATAGTGCTTTTTTTTAATTTAGTTATGTGGGTTGTTGTTTTAAAACTTGTTCCTGGTTCGTTAAATGCTATATGAGCATCAACTCCAATTCCAAGGAATGTTAAGTCAATATTGTTTCCTAATTTTTTTTCATAATTTTTGCATTCTTTAAGAATTTTTGAATGTGAAAGATTACCATTTAGAAGGCTTATATTTTTTTCATTAACATTTACTTTGTCAAAAAAATTTTTTCTTAAATAATAGTTAAAACTTTCTTTATTATATGGCTGTGCACCAACATATTCGTCTAAATTAAAGAATTTTGTTTTTGAAAAATCAATTTGTTTTTTCCTATTCATCTCCACAAGTGCTTTGTAAAGAAAAAGAGGTGTTTTTCCTGTTGGCAAAAGAATTTTAGAATTTTTCTTAACTCTTAGTTGTTCTCTCATTATATTTGCTGCTTTTTTTCCTAACTCCTCTGGATTTCTAGCTATTATTATGTTCATGCTTAAAAAAAGCAAGTGTGTGTTTATTTAATTTTTTATTATTTTTATTATTTCTTTCCCTTTTTGTCTTTCACTTCATAATCTGCATCGTATACTCTTTCGTTATCAGAACCGGCATTGCTTTCTTCGCCACTTTCATTTTCCTTGTCGTATTTACTTGAACTTTCTGTTTCTTGTGAGGACTCACTTCCTTTTCTTGAATATAATTCTATAGAAATTTCTTGAACAGCTGCTGTTAGTTCATCAATTCTTCTTCTTATGTCGTCAATATTTTTGTTTTCCTTACTTATCTCTTGTTTTAGAGATTCTAGTTTTTTCTTGACTACATTTATTTTTGATTCTTCTATTTTTGATTCAACGTCTTTTAGAAGTTTCTCTGTCGTATAGATTAAACTGTCTGCTTGGTTTATTGCTTCTGCTAATTCTCTTCTTTTTTTATCTTCTTGTTCGTGCAATTCTGCTTCTTTTCTCATCCTTTCTATTTCCTCTTCCTTTAGTTTCATAGGTGCGGTTATTGTTATTTTTTGCTCTCTTCCTGTTCCCAAATCTTTTGCAGAAACGTGTAGTATGCCGTTTGCGTCAATATCAAATGTTACTTCTATTTGTGGTACTCCTCTTGGTGCTGGTGGTATTCCAACTAAATCAAACTGTCCTAGTAATTTATTATCAGCAGCCATTGGCCTTTCTCCTTGGAATACTCTTATAGAAACAGCAGTTTGATAATCAGAAGCAGTGCTAAATATTTGGGATTTTCTAACAGGTATTGTTGTGTTTCTTTCAATGAGTTTTGTGAATATTCCGCCTAAAGTTTCAATTCCCAAACTAAGTGGTGTTACATCCAACAGTAATATGTCCTTTACTTCTCCTGCTAAGATTCCTCCTTGGATTGCTGCTCCCATTGCAACACACTCCATAGGATCAACCCCTCTCTCTATTTTCTTGCCAACATACTCTTCAACAAATCTTTGAACTATTGGCATTCTTGTGGGTCCTCCTACTAAAATCACTTTATCAATGTCTTTTGGTTCTAAATTTGCATCTTTTAATGCCCTTTCTAAAGGACCTTTACACCTATCAATTATTGGTTTTACAAGTTGTTCAAGTTTTGCCCTTGTTATTTTCATTACCAAATGTTTTGGTCCTTCTTTTGTTGCTGTTATGAATGGAAGGTTTATTTCTGTTTCTAAAACAGAACTAAGTTCTATTTTTGCTTTTTCAACAGCTTCTCTTAATCTTGTCATTGCTGTTTTGTCTTTTGTTAAATCAACACCTTCTTGTTTTTTGAATTCTTCAACAACATAATTTAACAAGGCTTCGTCCATGTCTCTTCCACCAAGTTGTGTGTCTCCAGATGTTGCTTTAACTTCAAATACTCCGTCTCCAAATTCCATGATTGTTACATCAAGAGTTCCTCCTCCAAGATCAAAGACAAGTATTTTTAGTTCTTGATCTGCTTTGTCAAGCCCGTAAGCCAAGCAAGCTGCTGTTGGTTCATTTATTATTCTAACAACATCCAAGCCCGCGATTGTTCCTGCGTCTTTTGTTGCTTGTCTTTGATTATCATCAAAGTAAGCAGGAACGGTTATAACTGCTTTTTTTATAGGCATTCCTAAGAATTCTTCAGCATCCCTTTTTATTTTTTGTAATATAAATGCTGATATTTGTTGGGGAGTATATTCTTTATCAAATATTTTGTATTTGTAAGTTGTTCCCATTTTTCTCTTTACTCCTGTTATTGTGTTCTCTGGATTGCTAACTGCTTGTCTTCGTGCTGGTTCTCCAACTAATATTTGTCCATCTTTTGTAAATGCAACTACGCTTGGAACTGTTTTTCCAGCGTAGGTTGGACCTTCTGCACTTGGTATTATGACTGGTTTTCCAGCTTCAAGAACAGCAGCACAACTGTTTGAAGTTCCTAGGTCTATTCCGATTATCTTTTCCATAATAATCACCCCTGTTCTTGAATTGTGAATTTTTGTTTTTGTTATGATTTAAAGGATCATAAAAAAGAAATTAATCTTTTCTTAGTGCTTCCTTTCTTAATTCTTCAACTCTCTTTTCTGTTAATACTTTTTTGCCTTCTCTGTTTTCGTAAGGGGTTACCTTAACAACTTCTAATAGTTTTACTAATCTGTTTATGTTAAAGTTGTCATAGGGTTTTAATGATCCCAGTGCTTCATACAAGTTGTAATCGTGAGTTGTAAGTTCTAACTCTGTGCCTCTGCAGGTTATTAGGGTGTCAATGTAATCGTCAGTGTTCAAAAAATACTTTAACAGGGTTACTGAATTCAAAAATATCCTCTGCTTTTCTCTTGGTCCTTCAAAATATTCTGTAGAGTTATCATTTATTGGTATTTTCATTTTAACCTCGCATTAATTTTTTTATTTTTTTGTTTTTTTGATTTTTTATTTTTTATTCCTTATTTTTTATTTTTTTATTTTAGTATGCTTTTCATTAACTCTTTTAGTTGTTCTATGTTTATTTGAGTTTTATTCAAAAGTTCAAAATTCATTATTTTGTTAAGTTTTTCTTCATCAACAAGTTCGTTTAATTTTGCTCCTGGAATTGGTTCGTTGTATTTTATAAAATGTGCCCATTGTCTTATTGCTTCCGGATCTTCCTTGTCTAAAACATAATTTAAAAAATACCATTGTATTATCTCGGTTGAGTAGGGTTTACAATTTACAACTCTGCAAAAGAGTGGTTTTACTTCATGGATTAAGCATCCTTTTTCTTCTTCATAAAAAACACAGGGCCCTGTTGGAATTTTGTTATTCTTTTTTTGGTTTTTTGTTTTTGTTTTTAGTATTTCTTTGTTGAATAAAGTTGTTTTTTCAAGATAATTTTTTAATAATTCTTCCTCTGAGATTTTTAGATATTCTGCAATTGTTTTTGTTTCTTCGTTTAATACAAAACCCTGTCCGTTTTTACAGCAATTTCCACAGTTTTTGCAATTTGAACTAAGCATTAAAATGTTTTTTAGGGGAGTTTTTTTTGAGATTAACATTTTTTGTTCTCCTGTTCGTTGACTAAATTTTTATTTGATTTGCTTGATTGCTCTTCTATTTTTCTTCCTAAACTTATTTTTACTTTCGCTGTTCTTAAAACAAAACCATTTAATAAATAGCCCTTTTGAAATTCCTCAATTATTGTGTCCTTTTCTATTTCTGAGTCCTCTGTCATCAAAACTTCATGATATAAAGGATTAAATTTTTCACCAAGTGCTTTTATTTCACTTACGCCATGATTTTTAAGTAAATTGTAAAGTTGAGCATAAATTAATTCAACTCCACTTTTAAAGTTTTTTAAATCAGCGGTGTTTTTTAATGCGATTTCAAAACTATCAAGCACAGGTAGTAATTCTTTTATGAATTCTTTAAGCACTATGCTGTTTGTTTGCTCTTTATCCTTTTCAACTCTTTTCTTATAATTCTCAAATTCTGCTTGTAATCTTTTTAAGTGGTTTATTAATTCTTCTATTTCTTTGTCCTTTTCTTCAATAAGTTTTTTTAGGGCTTCTAAATTATCATTACTGCTTTTACTGTTTTCTTCTTTAACTTCAATACCTTTTTCTTCTGTTTTGTTTTCTTCTGATTTTTTTCCGTGTTCTTCCTTAATATTTGAATTGTGTTTTTGCATTTTAAAAAAAAATAAAAAAATTATTTTAGGATTTTATTTTATGTTTATACGTTTTTTCTTTTTATCTTCTGTTTTTTGTGATTTTGGCATCTCAACTTTTAATATTCCATTCTGCAACTCTGCTTTTGTCTTATCAGGGATCACCTCTGTTGGTAATGGTAATCTTCTATAAAATCCATGTCTCTTTGATTCATATACATAGTATCCCTTTTTCTTTACTTCCTTTTCTAACTTTTTGTCAATCTTAAGTTCAATTTCGTTTTCTGTTACGTTTAATTCTATATCGTTTTTATCTACTCCTGGAACTTCAAATTCTGCTATCACTGCATTATCTGTTTCATAAATATTAGTTGCTGGGTGTCTATACTCCATTATATCTTGTGTTCCTAATCTAGGGGATGGTAAAAGTTCTCTTGAAGGCATTAATTCCCTAAATAACCTGTCCATTTCGAGTTGTATTCTTCTAAGCTCATCAAAGATGTCCATTTTTACCACCTCCTTTTCTTAATTTTTAGTTTATTTAAAATCAACAAATAATATTTTAAATAAACTTATATAAAAATTTTACTGTTATTTATTTTATATAATAAAAAATATAAATTGTTAAATATAAATCAAAATGTTTAAATTTTTTGTAAAGATTTAAATAAGAGAAGTTATTCTAAAAAGAATATATGACAACTCTTGTAATTTCTTTAGGTTCTGGAAAAGGAACATGGAACAAAATTATAAACTTAATAAATGCTGAAGATTGGGAGAGCACAATTATTATAGGTAATAGTTTTTTCATAGAAAAATTTGAAAGGTTCAAAACAAGAATAAACAAAAAGGTAAAAACAATAAAAATAGATTTTGAGAACAAAAAATATTCTGAGATTGTAAAACAAATTACATCAGAGTTTTCAAAATTACCTGAGTTCTCTTTTGGCACAGAAGTTGCTTTAAATATAGTTTCTGGAACAGGAAAAGAACACGCTGCAATAATCTCCTCACTTTTAAAATCAGGTTTGGGAATAAGATTAGTTGATTTTGAGGAAAACCAAACAAAAGAGATTTAAAACAAAAGATAGACAAATAAAAAAGAAATACCAAACATAAAAGAAATAAAAAATTTTGAATTTTTAAATAAGGAAGGTTTAAGTTTGTGATTATTTATTTTTAGGTTTTTATAATCAATTAGGTTCTTATAATAAAAGTTTTATAATAAAAGTTTTATTTAGTTTGTGCCCAAAATTTTAATTGTTGTTTTTGCAACTTTTAAATTGTATAAATTAGTTCGGTTCTTTATTACTCGGTTTAACTTACTTTTAATTGCTAAAATATTTTATTCAAATTCAATTTTTACATCCTTTTCTCTTCCTCAACTCCCAACTTTATTCTCTTAGAATAAACCTTATATTCCTTATTGTTTATCTTGTATTTCACAATTGCTGCAGGTAGTGTAAACCATCCAAGTATTGAGAGTTTTGATTTTACCTTATAACTTATTATTCTTTCTTCAAATTTGTCAAGCACTCCTAAATCCCACTTTATTATTGTTCCTCTTGAACTTTGCCTTATGACCTTTTCTGGTTTTAAAGGACCAATGTCAAGTGATTCTTCTATTTCAGCAATATTTGGAAGAGAATCAATCAATTTAACTTCTGAAACATACCTTGGTCCCCTGTTCTTTATGTGTAAAACTACTTTTAATTCAGAGATTCCGCCTTCTTTTAACCTTATTATCTTAGCTTTTTTTGTAACTACTATTGGAACCCTAAAAACAAAATAAGTTATAAGTCCTATGCAAAGTATTATAAAGCCCAAGAACAGAGCAGTATAATTTTCCTTTATTGTAACGCTTTTTGATTCTAAACTCTTCAAATTCAAATCCCAAGCAAGGTATTTTGAATTACCTTCTCTTAAGTAATATGCTGTTGGAATAGTTTTTATGAATGAGCCTTCAAAAAGTGAAAGTTTCTTTTTTAAAATGTAATTTCCAGCTTGATTTCCCTTGTTAGTTACTTTTATTAAAGTTTCTCTTGTTAAAAAACCCTTTTTAATACTTTTTTCTTCTAAGAATTCTGTATATCCTAAGATTGTATAAGGTTTTTGAAATACTTTTATATCCTCATCATTAGGTGTTGCTAAAGAAACCTTAATTATACTACTCATTGGCTCTTGAAGAGCATCCATCTTAACTGGTATCTCAAGTCTTTTCCTCTCTAAAGGTCCTAAATTAACAATTAATTTTTCATCAATAAACTCTGATTTTACTTTCAAAATCAAACCCTTAAAATCAACATTTGCTTTATTCTCAAAATCAACATAGATCTTTGACTCTTTTCTAGGATCAATCTTATCATCAAAATAAATATTCATCCAAATATTAGCATCATACTGCTCCTTACTAGGCCTTAAAGGAACAACCTTAACAATAAAAGACAAACTTAAAGATTCGCCAGTTCTTGAAGAACTCAACTTCAAATCCACCTGATAATTCCCAGGATTAAAATTCTTAAGAGGTTTAAAATACAACAAAACACTATCAGAACTCTTAGCATTAACATGCTTACCAGTAAGATAATCAGATAAAGGATCAGAATAAACCCTCCACCTCAAATCATCAAGAGAAGAAAAAGTAAAAACGTCATCTAAAACTTGATTATTAGTAATAGTTACATTAAAAATAGCTTCCTCAAAAATGCTTATCTCGTTCTTAACAGGAACGACCTTAACAGAAAAACCCTGAGCAAAAACTCCAAAACTAAACAATAAAACAAAAACCATAATCAAACTCAAAAAAATTATCCTTTTCATCCCTTCACCTCTTAATTTTTTGTTATACTAAAAAATTAACATAAAATTTGTTTTTATTAACAATAATCTATGTTTATTTAAATAATTTTCTGTAACATAACTTAAAAAATTTTTATGCTCTCTTGTAGTTTCAAATCAAAAAGAGAAAGATTTAAATAAGAATAAAGAAAAAAAGTTTTTAAAAATGGGGGTTTTAGACAAAATAAAGGGCTTCTTTTTAGAAACAGAAGATGATAATGATGATGAGATAAGCACAAAAACGCTTATAATCCTTTTTATAATAGCAATTATAATGATTGCACTTCCTTATTTTTTATACCAAAGAAACAAGATTAAAGATAAGGAAATGGAGAGTTTAATAGAAGAAAATTTACTAAATGAGGAAATTCAAAAACAAGAAATTCAAAGAGAAATCTCTAATTATGTCCCTCCAGAAGAACTTAAACAATGTATTGATTTTGTAGATATAGGAGCAAGGGCAAGTGAATTAACTCATCAGGGCTTAGGGGATTGGGAATACCAAAATTATAATAATCCTGGAAGTTATGGAGGACCTGATAATTATCGTGGCAGTAATGAAAATTGGAGAGATGCTCTTAATTGGGCAGGTGTTATTCTTGTTGTTCCTCCTGAAAAAAAGAAAGAAAATTTAACTTTAAAAATAAATGTTTGGGGCAATTCTTTTGGGATTGCTGACGAACTTGGAAAAGAAGCTATAAGGCCTCACAATATTCTTGTTGGTCATGATGGTTATTTTTGGCATCCCTTAGGAGAATTGTTAATAAGTGGAGAAAACAAGTACGAAACACACGAATACACCTTTAATAGTTCTTGGATTGAAGACAAACTTTATGTAAAGATTGAAATTCACGAAATAATAAAGAACAATAAAAAGTATGGTTTAACAGTTAATTGGATTTGTGTTTCTTAAATTTTTTGATAATAAAAATAAAAAAATATAGAAAGTTTTAAAAATATTACAATAGAGGTTTTTACAATGAAAATTTCAAAACAAAAGATTATGCAATTATTTGGAATTTTGTCTGGAAAATATGCTTTAACAGGCCCTGATTCTGTTCAAATTGATTTGACAAACATGTGTAATAATAATTGTATTGGCTGCTGGTGTAATTCTCCGCTTTTAGAAGAAAAAGCAATGGAACCTTCTGCAAAACAACAAACCCTAAGTTTTGAAATTCTAAAAAATTTGATAGACGATTTAAAAATTATGGGAACAAAAAGAGTTTTTCTTTGTGGTGGTGGAGAACCATTAATGCATCCTAAAATAAAAGAAATAATTGAATATATTAAAAATAAAAAGATGATTTGTGCTTTAAACACAAATTTTACTCTTGTAAATGAAGAGCTTGCAAAATGGTTTGTTGATATTGGCTTAGATGAGCTCACAATAAGCTTGTGGGCTTCTAACCCAAAAACATATGAAAAAACACATCCCAACAAAACAAGTAATGACTTCGAAAAAATAAGAAGAACGATTAAATTAATGCAAGATTATAAGAAAAAAGTTGGAAAGAAAAAACCTGTTGTTAAAATTTATAATGTCATATTTAATTTAAATTATAAAGAAATAAAGGAAATGATTAACTTTGCAAGAAGTGTTAATGCTGAAATGATAGAATTTGCACCTTTAGATCCAATTCCAAAAAAAACAGATGTTTTATTGTTAAATAAAAAACAAAGATTGGAATTATTAAAAGAAGTTAAAGAAATACTAATTGAAAAAAAGAATGGCAGGTATAAGAATTTAAATGTTTTAATAGAGAATTTTTATGAAAGAATTAAAAATGAAAATTCTGAGATAGGAGTTTATGATGATAAGGTTGTTGATGAGATTCCTTGTTATGTTGGTTGGGTTTTTGCAAGGATAATGGCTGATGGTAATGTAATACCGTGCTTAAAAGCACACAAAATGCCCTTAGGCAACATCTACAAAAAAAGCTTCAAAAAAATTTGGAACTCAAAAGAATATCAAGAATTCAGAAAAATGGCAGTCAATTTTAAAAAAACACATCCTTACTTTAAACTTATAGGCAACAATCCAAAATATGGTTGTTTTAGCAGTTGTGATAATATTTCGGACAACAAAAACATTTATAATAATATTTTGATAAAAATTTTTAGGGGTAAAATAAAAAAATTTTAAATACCAAACAATAAAATCTTATTTGGGGGTAATAAAATAATTTTTATTTATAAGCAAAAATGAAAGTATTATTAGCAAATCCTCCGTGGAGTTTTGGAAACAGAAAAGGCGTAAGGGCTGGAAGTAGATGGCCACATCTTAAAACTGTTGAAGAGGGAAATTACTTGCCTTATCCCTTCTTTCTTGGATACTCAAGTAGTTTGTTAAAAAATAATGGTTTTAAAGTTTTATTTATAGATGCTATTGCAGAAGACCTTTCTGTTGAAGAATTTTTAAAAAAGGTTAAAAACTTTAATCCTGATTTTATTTTAATTGAGGTCTCCACACCTTCTTTAGAAAACGACTTACAAATAATAAAAAGAATAAGAGAATTTTCAAAAGCCGCAATTTCAGTAGCTGGAATGGATTATTCAATAAGAGATCCTGAGTTTTTAAAAAACCACAATTACATTGACTTTGTTCTTTATGGAGAATACGAATTCACACTTTTAGATACTCTTCAACACTTAAAGCAAAACAAAAGCTTGCACGAAGTCAAAGGTTTAATATATAGAGAAAAAGAAACTGGAAGAATAGTTGTTAATCCTCCAAGACCTTTAGAAGATATTAATAAACTACCTTGGCCTGACAGGGAGAGTGTTCCAATATACAAGTATTTAGACGCTCCAGGAGAAATGCCATTACCTTGCGCTCAGGTTTTGGCTTCAAGGGGTTGTCCTTTTCAATGTATTTTTTGTGCTTGGCCTCAAATAATGTTTCATGGAAATAATTACAGAGTAAGAAATATTAAGGATGTTGTTGATGAGATGGAATTTCTTGTGAAAAAAATGGGCTTTAAATCAATTTATTTTGATGACGACACTTTTAACATTGGAAAGGAAAGGATGTTAGAATTTGCTAAAGAAGTAAAAAATAGAAATCTAAATGTGCCTTTCGCAATAATGGCCAGAGCCGATTTAATGGATGAAGAAATTCTAAGAGCTTTAAAAGAAGCCGGTCTTTTTGCTGTGAAGTATGGTGTTGAATCAGCAGACCAAAATTTACTTAACAATTGTGGAAAAAACATGGATATCAAAAAAGTTGAGGAAATAATAAAATTAACAAAGAGTTTAGGAATAAGAGTTCATTTAACTTTTACTTTTGGATTGCCAGGTGAAACAAAAGAAACTATAGAAAAAACAATAAGATTTGCTTTACAACAAGATCCTTTCACAGTTCAGTTTTCAATAACAACTCCATTCCCCGGAACAAAATACTTTAATTATTTAAAAGAAAAGAATGAATTAGTATATTCTAAAATGAGTGATTTTGATGGAAATTTTAAAGCGGTAATAAAAACAAAAGAATTAAGTCCTG
>JAWBOW010000019.1:0-15232 GCA_038825775.1 Candidatus Woesearchaeota archaeon
AAAACAATTCCAATAAACTTTAATGATTGGCTTAGAATATTATTAATCTCAAGCATGGGTTTTGTAATGATGGAGTTAAGCAAGATTGTATTTTTGAAAAGATTTAAAAATAAGAACAACACATAAAAAATAAAATGACAAAAAATATTTTACTGATTGCATTTTTATTTGCGCTTTTGAACACTCTCTTAGGAGCTGTAGGAATAATATTTTTTGGGATTAAAGAAAAAACTTTCAAAAAAATTGTAAAGATACTTGTTCCCTTCACTGCTGGTTCTTTGTTAGGAGGTGCTTTTTTTCATCTCATACCAGAAGTTATTGAGGTTTTAGAACCATTAAAAATATTTGTTTTGGTAACAGCAGGTTTTATACTATTTTTGTTTTTAGAAGAATATTTGTTCTGGCATCATTGTGGTTCTGAGGAAGATTTTTGTGAAAAGCACAAAGAAAGAAAGGAGGAAAAATCTTATAGGTATTTGATAGTTATTGGAGATTTTATTCATAATATAATTGATGGTTTTATAATAGTTGGAAGTTTTTTTGTAAGCTTTAATATTGGGATTATAAGTTCAATTCTTGTTTTGATTCACGAGCTTTCACAAGAAATAGGAATTTTTGGCGTTCTAGTTCATGGTGGTTTTAACAAGAAAAAATCAATTATTTATAGTTTAATAGCTCAAAGCAGTGTTTTTATAGGAGTTATATTAGGCTATTTTTATATAATATTTGGATCTGTTGAAATAACTAAATATTTGATGCCTATCGCCGCAGGAGGCTTTATCTATATTTCTGCTTCTGACTTAATACCTGAAGTTCACAGTTCAAATAAGAGGGTGAGAGCAAGTTCGTTCTTTTGGATAGTTGTTGGAATATTATTAATGCTTGCCCTAAAAGTATTTTTTGAAGCTTAAAAAAAATAAAAAAATGATAGAAAACCCCTCACAAATAAAGAACATAAGGAAAAGCATTGGACTTACTCAGAAGGAATTAGCAAAATTAAGTGGGGTTTCGCAATCATTAATTGCAAAGATAGAATCAAACAAAATAGACGCTTCTTACTCCAAAGTTTATAAAATATTAAAGGTTTTGCAGGAATACAAATCAAAGAACTCTGAAAAAGCTTATAGTGTAATGACAAAGAAGGTTATTTATGCAAAACCTGATGATAAAATAGAGGATGTTGTTTCTGTAATGAAACAGCATAAAATTTCTCAAATGCCTGTTATTCAAAAAGGAAAGTGTATTGGCTTAATATCAGAATCCTCAATATTAAATAGTTTATCCAATGGAAAAAAAGTTCGTGTTGTAGAACAAATAATGGAAGAAGCCCCTCCAATAATATCAAAGAACACTGACTTAGATGTAGTTGCAGAGTTATTAAAGCACTTTCCAATAGTTCTTGTTCAGGAATCAAACAATTATATTGGGGTTATAACCAAAACCGATTTGTTAAACAGGATTTACAAGTAAATTAATTCTTAGTAAAAAATTCTATTCAATTACACTTAATATCTTTCCAATTGTTCCAAAAGAATAAAGTCCTTTATCAGATATTATAACTTTGAATTTCTTTATATCCACATCTTTAAGAAATGGACTTAATAGTTCTTCTTTCAATACATCAGTTCCTTCTGTTACAAAGCAGAATGATGGCATGACTATCAACTCTTTTTTCTTCCATTTGCCTATTAAAAATGCTTTGAACTTCTCAACTCTTAAACCGTCTCTTAAACTTATTGCAGGGTGCTCGTGCCCAATTATTATTCTTTTTATTTTATTGCTTCTTGCTTGTTTTGGAATTTCATCTCCATGAGTTATTAGTGTTTCATTCAAAACAAGGTTTTCAATTAATTCAATATTTTTCTTAAGAGCAATTGGGCCTAAGATTGTATCGTGATTTCCTTTTATAAGAACTATCTTCTCTGTTTTTTCTTTGAGCAAGTCAATAATCTTTAACGTGTCTTTCCATTCTTGTTCTGAGATTGTCCCAAATTCATGCTTTAAATCACCATTTATTATGATCGTTTCAACTTTAAATTTGTTTTTTTCAAGAACATTAAAAATGCTGTTTAGGTGTTCAATAACACTTTTCAGTTGAAATCTTGGAATTAAAAATCCTTGTTTTTGCAAGGCCTCTTCTAGTCCTATGTGAAAATCGGATAATATTAATGCCTTTTTATCCTTTAAGTAAATAGAAAGGTCTATTGCAAGAACATCCTTGCTTATCTCAATAAAATCTTTCATCTTGCTTTTTTATTTTTTATTTATCTTTTTTCTGTTTTTATTATTTTTATAATGCTCAATTAACGGGTTTATAAGAGCAGAAGTCCATCCCTCTGCAAATCTTCTGAGTTTGTAAAGCTCTTCAAAACTTATGAATTTTCCTAGAGCAATTTCGTCTTTATTTACACTTATTTTTGAATTGTTCAAGTGAATTAAATAAACAACACCAAAATGGTCTTTATCGATGCTGTTGTCCTCTAATTTTAAAAATCCCAACAGAACACTCTTCTTTATGTTCTTAACATTTAACTCCTCTTTTATTTCCCTAATCAAGCAACTCTCAATAATATTTTTTTTAGAATTTTTATTTTTTAAGTCCTCTTTTTCTATATGCCCCCCAACCCCTAAAGATATTTTGTTGTATAATCTCTTTTCAGAATATTTTCCTTCTGAACTTCTCTTATAAACAAAAACCCTTTTTGTTTTAGGATTAATAATTACTCCATAAGGTATTATTTGTTGATATTTTGGATTAAACTCTGCTTCTTTTCTCTTAACCCAAATTGAGTTTTTTAATATTATAGGAATATAATTATATTCTTCAACATTCATAAAACCCTGAAAGTATTTTTCTCTAAACAAAACATCTCTTGGAACAACAAGGATCTCCTTCTCAAATTTTTCATTATTCATCGCAATAAAATTTCTTTAATTATTTATAAAATTTTTTGTTTTTTTATTTTTTATTTGTCTCAAAATTAAACGATAGTTTTTAATAAAAAGAACAAATAATTTTTATTATGAAGCCAAAATTATTGCTGCATTGTTGTTGTGCTCCTTGCTTAATAACTGCTCTTGAAAGATTAAATAATTATGATGTTGTAGTATTTTTTTTCAATCCCAATATTCATCCTTATGAAGAGTACAAAAGGAGGTTAGATAGTGTAATAAAATACTGCTCTCTTAAAAAAGTTGAGTTTATTAAAGGAGATTATGATATTGATTCTTGGTTTAAGGAAATTAAAAAAGTAAAAAACTATGAGAGGGAACCTGAAGGTGGTAAAAGATGTGCTTCTTGTTTTGAGTTAAGGTTAAGAAAAACAGCTGAGCTTTCAGTATCTAAAAGAATAAAATTTTTTTCAACAACCTTAACTCTTGGAGAAAATAAGAATGCATTACTTATAAACAGCATTGGCAAAAAATTAGGGGGAGAATTTGATATTCATTTTTTGGAGTTAAATTTAAAGAAAAAGGAAGGTGCAAGATTAAGTTTGGAAAAATCATGTGAGTGTAATATTTACAGGCAAAAATATTGCGGTTGTGTTTATTCTATGAAGAAGTAAAGAATAAGATCACCTAAACAACAGCATGGAATCTCCAAAACTATAGAATTTGTATTTTTCTTTTATTGCTTCTCTGTAAGCATTCATGACTCTTTCATAACCTCCAAAAGCACAAACCATCATTATTAGAGTTGATTTTGGAATGTGAAAGTTTGTAATCATTGCTTTTATTTTTGTTTTAAAATTGTAACCTGGTTTTATGAATAAATCTGAAAACCCTGTTTTTGGTTGTATAAGGCCGTTTTGATCAGCAACCGTTTCTAATGTTTTAACACTTGTTGTTCCAACTGCAAATATATTTTTTTCATTTTCAAAAGCTTTATTTATTATTTCAGCTGCTTCTTCACTTACTTCATAATATTCTTCATCCATCTTGTGGGTTTCAATATTATGAACAGGCCTAAAGGTTCCTAAGCTGACATGCAATGTTATTTCTGCAAATATTACTCCTTTTGATTTTAACTCATTAATAAGTTTTTTTGTAAAGTGCAGCCCTGCTGTTGGAGCAGCTATTGCTCCTATTTTTTTAGAATAAACTGTTTGATATTCTTCTTTGTTTTCTAATTTTTCTTTTATATAATGTGGCAATGGCATCTCTCCTCTTTTGTATATAAAATCATTTATGTCCTTTTCAAATTTTACTATAAACTTTCCATTTTCTTTGCTTAATATTTTTGCTTTGAAATTATCAAATATTAAATTGGAATTTTCCTTTATATTCTTACCACTAATTAAGCATTCATACTCTTGAGAACTTATTTTTTTTATTAGTAATAATTCAACCTTTCCTCCTGTTTCTTTTCTGCCAAATATTTTTGCAGGGATTACTCTTGTATTATTTATTACTATAACATCTCCTTTTTCTAAGTATTCTGGAAGTTCATAAAAGTGTTTGTGGTATATTTTATCCTTAACAACCATCATTCTTGCCCTGTCCCTTGGCATAACGTGTTTTTGGGCAATAAGTTCTTTTGGAACTTCATAGTCAAAATCCTCAAGTTTGAACTTTCTTTCCATCTTATTTTTTAGATTTTCTTTTGTTTTTAATTGAAAGCGTTTCATCTATCCAACTCAGATATTTATCATATCCTTTTTTTATATCTAAAGAAATTATCTCAGGAATTTCATAATTATGGTTTTCTTTTATTGTTTTTTCAACAATATCATAAAATTCTTTTTTTGTTTTTAAAATTATTAAGTATTCTTTGCTGTTTTCAATCTTGTTTTTCCACCAGTAAAAACTATTAGTCTTTAATATTTGAGCACACGCAACAAGTCTTTTTTCTAATAATACTTTTAATATTTTTTCAGCATTCTCTCTTGTGTTGGTGGTTGTTATTATCACTAAATACTTTTTATTTTTCTTATGAAAATTTTTTTCGTTTTTTTTCATCAAAATCCCTCTTTAAAAATTTTTATTTTCTTATATCTGCAATTCTTCCATTATTAGCATTTTGGAGTTGTTTTGTGCTTATTTTGATAAGAGAATTTTCAGAACCGCCACTAGTGTATACAAAATCCTTTTCCATTACCTTTTTATCTATTAAGAATAGTGCTTTAAAACCAAATGAAGGAACTCCTCCACAAGGATAACCTGTTTTTTCAATTATTTCCTCAGGAGTCATCATTCTAATGTTTGTTGATAAAAGTTTCATTATTTTTGAGCTGCTTATTCCATCATTACCTCTAACAATTGCAACAATAATTTCTCCTTTGTCATCAATAAAACAAATGTTTTTTATTATTTCATTCTTTTCAGCATTTATTCTTTGTGCTGCTTCCTTAACGCTATGACAAGACTCTTCAAAACTAAAAAATTCTGCAAATATATTATGCTCTTTCATGAAATTTCTTAGTTTTTCTTCAAATTTATTCATAAGTTTTTGGTTTTTTTAAAAATTTAAAAATCTTTTTGAAAAGCTTTAAAAGTTTTAAAATCTTCACTAAAAATATGAATTACTATAATTTAAAAGATAATAACATTAGAATAAATATATACAAAAGTTTTTGTGAAGTTTATAAGGATTATTATTCAAAACTTGAAACACTTGTTTCAAAAACAGGAATTGATTTTTTGGATGAAATTTGGAGTAGAATTCCATTTGAATAAAAAGTCCTTAATTTATTTTTTTACTATTCTTTAAAAGTTAAAAAGTTTAATAAAAAGAACAACCAATTATTCACTTATATGGAATTCAAAATACAAAGAAAGAGGAGTATTAACATAGATAAATACAAAAAGGACGAGCTTGATATTGCTTACGAATTCTCAAAAAAGGTTTATAACGAGTTTAAGGGTTTTATAAAAGCAATAGTTTTATTTGGTAGCTTGTCAAGAAAATTACAGGGCGTTGGTAAAGAGAATCAAAATGAAAAATCAGATATTGATATAATGGTAATTGTTGATGATTTAACAATAGAACTTACTCCAGAAGTTGTTGAAACTTATAGGATAATAATGGAAAGATTGATTGTTGAAACAAGCCAAAGATTGCATGTTACTTCTCTAAAATTCACTCATTTTTGGGATTATGTCAGGGCAGGAGATCCAATAGCAATAAATATTTTAAGTGATGGTGTTGCAATACTTGACACAGGCTTTTTTGAGCCATTACAAGCATTATTGTTCCAAGGAAGAATAAGGCCTAGTGAAGAAGCTATTTGGGCTTACTATGCAAGGGCTCCAAGAACAATAGAACTTTCAAAGAATAGATTACTACAAGCAACGCTTGATTTGTATTGGGCTGTTATTGACTCTGCACACGCTGCTCTTATGAGAGAAGGTGCTGTTCCTCCAACCCCAAAGCATGTTGCTGAAATGATGGATGAAGTTCTAGTCAAAAATAAGCTTCTTGAAAAAAAGTATGTTGAAATTATGAAAAAATTCTATGAGCTTTCAAAAAAAATAATATACAGGGATTTAAAAAGTATTTCTGGTAAAGAGTTTGATACTTATTACAAAGAAGCGAAGGATTTTGTTGAAAGAATGCATAAAATAGTTAATTCTAAGAGAAGATAAAAAGAAATTCTTAATGTGGTTAATTATATGATTAGTTATTATTAGTAAAATTGTTTTTTATTTTTATTCCAAATTAAATTCTTTTTTTATTCTCAAAAGAAAATTCTTGTTCTTATTCTGAGTTATGTTCATCTTTTTGTTTGCCTCCTCTATAAGGGCTTTTAAGTAAGAATCCTCTACTAAAATTCCGTTTTCTGTTTTAGAGTTTTTAGCAATCAAAGTACTTATGTTTTCTGTTCCCTCAATTTCAATTATTATTCTGTGAGCGAGTGTGATTATTCCTGATTTTTTAAGCCCAGAATCCCTTGCCATTTTTAATAGTTTATCAGCACTTTCTAAGTTTTTAGCACACACATGAAGTATTAACGGTTCTTGCTTAAACCAAATGCTGTCCCCTTCTCTCATTCTTTTTATTCCTTCTAATAATGCATTCTTTAAATCATCAAAAACTGCATTTTTATGGGTTACATATAACCATTCTGATTTGTCCTTTCTCCTGTTTTTATCAACTTTTATAAGCATTATCCTTCCAGCACAAGAACTTGTTGTGTAATAATCATCCAAAGAATTAATTGTGAGAACAAGTTCTCTTATTTCCTCATCTAAACTTCCCTTTTTTGATTTATCATAAAAACTCATCTTTTTTAGAATATTTTTTTTCTCATTTTTAAACACTGCATCGCTCTTAATAGAAAATTTCTTTTCCATAGAATTAAAAAATCAAGAATTATTTTTAAATCTTGCTTTGTTTTTTCAATTATAAAAAAATAAAAGAATAAAATAAGAACTAAAAAAATCAAAAAAGATTATTTTTTTACCTTCTCAAAAACAATCTCACTAAAAGTATTATTATTAATGCTACAACAATCACAATAACAGCAATCAATAATAATATGTATTCTGTTGTTTCTGTGAATTTTTTCTCTTCAGTTATTGGAACTGCTGTTACTGTTGGTGTTGGAGTCTCAACAACTATTGTTTGTGTAGGAGTTGGTGTTGCTGTTTGTGTTGGTGTAGGAGTTATTGTTGCTGCACAATCCCTTACAGTTAATTGAACTGTTTTTTGGTCATTCAAAATATCTGTATTATAGTATGTCCTTACTATTATTGAGTATGTTCCTGCTTTTACATCATCAGGAATAATAAATTGGTGACTAAATCTTCTCTCGCTATCTTCATCAAAAGGATCGTTGCTTAATTCAAAGTTTTCTCTTCTTAAAATCTTCAACTGCTGACTCTCTATGCTCAAACCTGCTTTGTCTTCATAACTGCTTCCCAAGTTTATAATTCTTGTTTCGAGTATTACTGTTCTATCACAACTTATTTCTTCTGGCATTAAGGTTAAACTTCTTATTCTTACATCATGATTTTTCTTATCTACACTTAACTTTATGGTCATCTCTGCAACTTGATCATACCCATTTTCATCCTTTCCCTCAGCACGTATTACTAAATCATATTCTTGCTCATCAACTTTTAAAGGTATTTTGAAATCAATTGTTTTTGACACGATTGTGTTATACCTTATGTTAAATTCGCTTGTTTCTTCTTCAATATCCTCACCATCATCTATTCCAACTGCTGTAATTCTTAAAACAACATTTTTTATTGTGATTCTCTCGCTAGAAGTATACATGTTTTTTAATGAAACTTTAACACTAACTTGTGATTCTGGCTTTACTGTTATTATATCACCAGAGCCAACACTAGAATCCCTTGAACCATCAACAGTTACCTCAACATTATAAATTTCAAGTTTTCTTGGAACAACAACATTAACATAGAATTGTTTTGTTGTTGTATAAGTTCCATCACTAACTTGCACTATAACTAAGAAACTTCCTGTTCTTGTTGGAGTCCAAGTTATTAGTCCTGTGCTTGTAATGCTCATTCCTTCTGGTTTTTGAACCAAAGTATAAGTTAAAGAATCTCCATCAGGATCATAAGCATCAACTTGTAAGCTGAATGCTTGATTTACAGTAACTGTTTGGTTTGTAATGTCATTTATTATTGGAGCATCTGGAATTGGATTTACTGTTATTTGCAATGTTGTATCTGCTACTGATATTCCATCACTAACCCTTACTTTACAGCTAGCGCTTCCAAAATAATTTTGTGCTGGCTTAAAATAAAGTAGTGTTCCATTTATGTAACAATCAACCTTAGAAGCGTTCTTTTCTGCTATGCTAAAAGTTAGATTATCAAAGTCAGCATCAGAAACAAAATCAGCTAAGTTTATTGATTGTGCATCAGAGTCCTCATTAACCGTTTGTGATGGTAAAGGCATTAACCAAACAGGAGGATTATTTATATAAAGTGTTCTTGCAGTTCCCCAAGCAAATGTTATCTCATCATAACACCTTATGTTCCAGTTTATTATCTTTCTTGATGTGTATTCTCTAGTGAATAAATTTGTTCCATTTGTTACTGTGTTATCTACTTCTATTAAGGAGAATGTACCTGTTTCATTTGTCCACAAACTACAATTAATTAAATCATAGTTGCTTGTAACATTATACACAAAGTTCACAATTCCTGGAACCAAAACTGTTCCATGAGAAGGTGTTATTAGAGTTATTGTTGGTGTTGCAGCACTTGCAGAACTAACAACTAAAAAACCAAAGAAAACCAATATAGCAAAAAATTTTATAATTCCTTTGTTTTTCATTTTTCAACCCCCAAACATTATTTTTGATTTTAATTTAAGTTTTCTATTGTTTTTCTTTTCTTATAAAGCTTTTAATAACTTTAAATATGCTTCACATATAAATAATTTATCTTTTTTATTTATTTTTTTATAGTTATAGCTCTTTTTTATCCCGTAGTAGTTACATCACTATATAAATATTATTGTTTTTTAAAAGATATTTTATAAGATATATTTTTTATTACATTTATTTTCTTTTTTGAATTTTATATCTGGTGCTTTCTTGAAATTTTCTTAGCCATCTTATATAACAAAAAACTACAAAGAACTAATAGAAAAAAAGAAAAAATAAAGCCCACATCTCTAAAAGCATCTAAACCTATCTTTCTAAGAATTATAATAAAAAACATAAAAAGAACTAAAACAATAAAAATAACTATGAAATTTGTTATTTTCTTAGTAATAATAAATGTTTTGTGATGTTTTCTAAAATTTTTTAGATTTATTTCTTTTGGTTTCACAATATAACATTAAATATTTAGAATATTTTAAATCTTTGTTTTTTTGTTTTATTATTACAAAAATTTAACAAAAATGGGAAATATTTAAAAACCTTACATTATTTAATTTAGAAAAGAATTTAAAATTCAAAAAAGAGGGTGATTTAAATGGCAAAAGATTATGAGATTGTTCCAAAAAAAGAATTAGAAGAGTTAAAAAAAGAAATAAAATTGCTCAAACAAGAACTTAAAAATTATTCTTCTACTAGTCAAGAAATTCCTGGAAGCAAAAGCCTTCAAGAGTCAATAGAAGAATTAATCTCTGTTTTTAGAGAAGCTGTTGAAGAACTTAAAAATCCTAAACAGGATAAAGAGTTTAAAGAAAATTATGAACTTCCACTAAAAGTTTTAATTGAACAGAACGAAAAAATAGCAAAAGGAATTTTAGCATTGGCAGACATTTTAAATGAACACCTTCCACAGATAAAAGAAAATACTCAACAAGTAAGAGCTCGTTACATAAGAATCCCTGTTCAGATGCCAAACACAACATATCCTCAACAACAAGTAATTCAGCAATACCCTCAACAAATTCAACAGCCAGCTCAGCCAACTCAACAATTTCAGTTCTACCAACAACCAAATCCGCCAATTGATCAAAAATTAAGCCCTCAAATAACAACACAACCACAAATATCACCGACACTACAAATATCACCACAAACAACAGAAACCCAAATTCCAAAACCTCAATCTCCAAATGTTCAAACTATTGTTTCGAATCAACAACAATCTCAAGATATAAAACCAAAGCCATTACCAAAGCACGAACTAAAATTCTAAAAAACAAAAACAATTTAGTTCAATATGATTTCAAAATATCGTCTTAGGAATTTTATAATTGCATTAGGAAATTCAGCAAATAAGATAAAAGAAGAAAAAAAAGAGAATATAGTTTCTACAGATATTAAAAAGTATGTAGACACACAAAAAAACCAAAAAGATAAATTAAAATTTTCAGAAAAGGAATTGTTAAATCAAATAAAAGAATATGAGAATGAAATAAGAAAACTAATTAAGAATTCAAGGCCTGATTTAAAGTTTTATGCAGAGCACAGAATAAATTCTATAAAAATAGAAAAAAACTTAGAAATTGTAAAAGAAAAATTAGAGAAGTTATATGAGGAAGTGCTTAGCAGAAAAGAAAGGGAAGAAGAAAGAATATTATTAGAAAATAAGATTTTAAAAAATCAAAAGATCAAAAAAATACAGGAATTAAAGGAAATTATAAAGAACATTGAAACACAATTTGCTCTTATAAGAAACAAGTTAAGCAAAAAAAATAGGGAAAAAATAAATAAAAAGATAAAAAAGATTAAAGCAAAAATAAACGAATTGTCAAAAAAATATAAAGGATAAAGAAAGATAAAAGTAGATTAGATTTAATATAAAAATATATAAATAAGATCCTAAGCAGGGTGATAGTATGGGGGAAATAATTATAAAAAGCAGAATAAAGGACTATGCTGAACTTAATAATAAAAAATTTCAAGTTGCAAGCGATTTTCCAGATGCGTTATCACAAGAAGTAATAAGGATAATTAAAAAGGCATGTGAGAGAGCAGAAGCAAATGGCAGAAAAACAATAATGGCAAAAGACATTTAATAATTTCTTTTTTAAATTATTTTTAATTAATTACTAAATGACAAAAAAATTCAAAAAGATTTATAAAAAACAACCAAATAACATTTTCTTTATGAATAATAAGAAACAAAAAGAAGAATTATTAAGTGAAGAGCTAAAGGAAAGTGTATTTAAATTTGCATTACAAAATGCTATACTACATTCCGGAATTGCTGACGCAAAAGCAGTTTTGGGAAAGGTCTTAGCGGAAAAAAAGGAGTTAAGGGAAAAAGCAAAAGAAGTTTTAGAATATTGTGAAAAGATTGCAAAAGAGGTAAGCAAATTAAGCTTGGAAGAGCAAAAGAAAATACTTCAAGAAAGATATCCTGAGTTGTTAGAAGAGAAAAAGAGAAAAAAGGATCTTCCAGAACTCAAAAATGCAGAGTTTGGAAAGGTTGTAACAAGAATTCCACCAGAACCGTCAAAATATAATCATATAGGACATGCTCTTTCATTTCTTATAAATTATCTTTATGCAAAAAAGTATAATGGAAAGTGTGTTTTAAGGTTTGAAGATACAAATCCAAAAACATCAAAGCAGGAATATGTAGATGCGATGAAAGAGGACGTTCTAGATTACTTAGACATAAAACCAGACAAGATTGTTTTTGTAAGTGATGACATGGAAAGATTTTACGAACTTGCTGAAAAACTTATTATTCAAGGAAAAGCATATGTTTGTTTTTGCCAAAGAGAAAAAATGCAGGAGTTAAGAAAAAAAGGCATAGAATGTGATTGCAGAAATAAAAGTTCTAATCAAAATCTTGAAGAGTGGAAAAATATGCTTAACAGGAAATACAGAGAAGGAGAATGCTCTTTGAGATTAAAAATTGATATGAAAGCAGATAATTATGTGATGAGGGATCCTGTAATATTTAGAATAGTCTATGAGGAACATTATAGGCAAGGTAAAAAGTATTGTGTTTATCCAGTGTATGATTTTGAAAACGCTGTTGAAGAAGAATTTTGTGGAGTAACTCATATTTTGAGAAGTGCAGAATTTGGAAAGATGAGAGTTGAGTTACAAGATTATATAAAGGATCTTTTTGGATTTAAAAAACAAACAGTAATACAGTACGGAAGGTTTAATGTTGTTGGAGCCATAACTCAGGGAAGAATAATAAGACAATTAATAGAAGAAAAAAAGGTAATTGGTTGGGATGATCCTAGTTTGGTTACTTTAAGGGCTTTGAGAAGAAGAGGAATACAAAAGGAAACATACTATGAGTTAGCAAGAACAGTTGGTTTAAGCCCTACCCAAACAAATATCGAGTGGAGTGTTATTGCAGCAATAAATAGAAAAATACTTGATCCAATTGCAAAAAGATTTTTCTTTATTGAAAATCCTGTTAGCATAACTATAGAGGGTGCTCCTGAACAAAATGTTAAAATAAAACTTCATCCAGAGCATTTAGAGTATGGTTTTAGGGAATTTAAGACGAGCAAAGAGTTTTATATCGAAAAGAAGGACTTTGAAGAATTAAGTGAGGGTGAGCTTTGTAGATTAATGGAATGTTTAAATTTTAAAAAACAAAATCAAAAATTTGTTTTTGATTCTTTAGAAGTAAGTGTTTTCAAAGAAAAAGGTAAAAAGATAATACATTGGCTTCCAAAGGATAAAGATCAAATTGTTAAAGTAAAAATATTTACTCCAGAGCATATTTATATAGAAGGAATTGCTGAGAAAAACATAAAGGAAATAAAAATTGGGGATGTTGTTCAATTTGAAAGGTTTGGTTTTTGCAGATTGGATAGTATAGTAAGGGAGAATTCAGAGGATGTTTTTATTTTTTGGTTCACGCATAAATAAAAAATAAAAAATTTATAAAAGATTTAAGTGGTGATTATCATGTTTTTTAGGAGGAAAGAAAAATCAGAAGTGGAATTGAGTGAGCAAGAGATTGCTGAGATAAAAAGAAAGAATGATGAGATGGAAAATATAAGGATAACATTTACACCAAAATTATGCCCAAAGTGTGGTTCTATGATGAGTGTTAGAAAACTTGGGGTTTGGGGTTATTGGTGTAATGAGTGCGAGTTTTGGTGGGGAACTTATGACCCTTATCCTATTGAAAAGGTTGTAAATAAGAAAAGAAAAAAAGATAATGATAGTTAAAAAAAATAAAAAAATATAATAAAAAATATTTTTTCTTATTTTTTCCTTTTCTTTTGAACTTTTGTTTCTTCTTCCTCAACTTCGGTAAAAAAGTCAAATATTTCTTCTCTATAATTAAGGAAAAGGAAAATCAATAATAAAATTACTAGAGCAATGATAAAATAATTTCTGTAAATTCCGATAAATATAAAGATTTTTGAAAATGTTGTTGAAGTAAAAGAAATTATTCTTGAATATGTGTTTTTAAAGAACCTCTTGATTGGAAGGAAAATATCATATTTTTCCTTAAGCATTTCAACTGTCTTATTATTACAGTCAGAGTATTCTCCAATAAAACAATGACATTGATCATCATTAATGCTGTAATAGCATTCATAATAATATTTTCCTTTGATTTCTTTACACTCGTATTTTAAAATGCAGAGTTCATTTAGCTTGTTCAATTCTTTTTCTGATAAATTTAATTTTTTCTTTGTAATATTTGTAAGATTTATTAGTGCTAATGAACTTTCATTAGTTACATTTGTCATATTTGAAGTTATATTTTCAGTTATATTGCTTGTTATGTTCTCTGTTAAGTTTATTGAAATGTTCAATTTTGAAATTACCGTTGTAAGAAGATTCGGATAGTTAAAAAATAAGAAGAAAACTAATGTTATTAAAAACAGAAGTATTGCAATAATCCAAGTCCTTTTAGAAGGCTTTTTTATAATAAATCTTTTAGGCGCTTTGATAATTTTAGGTATTTTAAAGAATGGCTTTTTTTCTTCTATAATTTCCATTGTTTTTAATCCAATGCTTTGGACTCTTAACAGCCTGTCCTTAATTGATTCTATTTCTTTATTCATTAAATCAATTTTTCTCTCAAGAAAATCGTTTTTTTCTTCTGAAATCTTAAGTTCTGATTTAATTTTTTCCAAATCCCTCTTTAATGTTTTGATGTTCTGTTCTTGTTTTATTGTCTTTGTTTCGTTTCTTAATAGTTTTTCATTAATCAAGTCAATTTCTCTTAGTTTTGAAGCGTTTTTCTCTGAAATGCTTAAAAGATCTTCTGTTTTTAATCTTAACAAATAAAGATTCTCTTTAAGATTGTTTAACCTTTGTAATATTCCTCTATTCTTGAGTTCGAATTCCCTTTTGTTTACAGAGTCATCTTGAAGGGCTTTTAATCCCTTTTCAAAAAACATAAGTTGTGTGTCAATCTCAGATTTTATTTGTAATATTTCTTCTCTTGAGACAAGGTTGTCTGCTAATTCACTTATTTGATTTTGGAATCTCTTAAAGTTTCCATTTATTCTATTGATTCTAGAATAAATCTTTTTGCTATGCTGTTCTAAATCACTAAGAGAAGCGTAATCTTCACCTATTTTTTGGATTATTTTTTGTAAGCTAACTATTGAATTTTTGAGTTCTTCTGTTTTATAAGATTCTGTTTTCAAAGAATTTATTTGTGAGTAGATTTCTCTTATTTCGTTCTCAAACTTTTTTAGAGAAACGTAATTTCTTGATAATCTATTAAACCTTTCAGATAAGGAGTCACTTTTCTTTTTTATCTCTTCTGTAATGTAAGAAGTTCTTTTTGCTTCATCACTTAGCTCTTCAAGTGATGATTCTATTACTAATAATTTTTCTTCTGCTTCTTTTAAGTCCTTTATTTGTGTTTCTAAATTATCAATCTTTTCCTTTAAAGAGGTGATATC
>JAWBOW010000020.1:0-14225 GCA_038825775.1 Candidatus Woesearchaeota archaeon
AAAGGTATGGTTCGAAGAGGTTTAAAGCAATAATCCACAAAGCACTTGAAGACATAATGAGTGCAGGAGCTTTAGGAGCTGAAATAATAATCTCTGGAAAAGTACCTAGTGATAGGGCAAAATCTTGGAGGATTTCAGCAGGGTATTTGAGAAAGTGCGGTGATATTGCAATAACCAAAATTAAAAAAGCAAAAACTCAAGCAGAACTAAAAACAGGTGTTATTGGTATAAAGGTGAATATAACCCCTCCAGACCCAACTTTGTTGGACAAAATAGAGTTAAAAGAATTAGAAGTAAAAGAGGAAAAAAAGGATTTAAAAGAAAAAGCAGAGGAAAAAAAGATTACAAGAGAAGAGGTTGCTGAGAAAGAAACAAAGGAAAAAGAACAAGTTAAAGAAGAAAAATCAGAAAAGGTTGGGAAGAAAATAAAGAAAACAAAAAATAAGGAAAGTAGTAAAACAAAAAAGAAATAAACTGACCAAATAAAAAATGAAAACAAAAGAACTTAGGGCTATGGGGATTGAAGAATTAAAAAACATGTTAAAAGAATTAAATAAGGATTTAATAAAACAAAGAACCCAAGTTTCAAGAGCAACCTCAAAGGGTTCTGGAAAAATAAAAACAATAAAGAGAACAATTGCAAGAATAAAAACAATAATAAAAGAAAAAGGAGGATAAAAAAAGAATATGGATATATGCCCTGTTTGTGGCCTTCCAAAAGAGCTTTGCGTTTGTGGCACAATCGCAAAGGAAACACAAAAGATAAATGTTTATGTTGAGAAGAGAAAATTCGGCAAGAGCTACACAATGATTGAGGGTCTTGAAGACAAAGAGATTGACAAAGAACAACTCCTCAAAAAACTAAAAACAAAATTTGCTTGTGGAGGAACAATAAAGGACGGAATAATAGCATTGCAGGGAGATCACAAGGCAAAGATAAGAGAAGCTCTTGTTGAGGAAGGCTTTAAACCAGAAACGATTAATATAAAATAATTCCAAAACAATTTTTATGAAAAACATACTAAGTGAAGAACACATAGGTAGAGAAATAATTATTGAAAGCAAAAACAAGAGCTTAGATGGTTTGAGAGGAAAGATAATTGACGAAACAAAAAACACATACTTAATAAAAACAGAGAAAGGCAATAAGAGAATAATAAAAAGCCAAGTCAAAATAATATTTTTAAAAGAAAGAGTAAGGGTTGATGGAAAAAAATTGTTGAAGAGACCTGAAGAAAGGGTGAACAAATGAGAAAAGAAGTGTTTGGGATAAAAGCACCTGAAAAGGAATGCAACGATAGGAATTGTCCTTTTCATGGAACAATCAGTGTTAGAGGAAGAATCTTTGTTGGAACAGTGAAGAGTGCAAAAGCAAGAAGAACAGCAGTTGTTATAAGAGAATTTAAGAAACTCATTCCAAAGTATGAGAGAACAACAAGGAAAATTTCAAAGTTTTACGCTCATAATCCTGACTGCATATCAGCAGAAGAAGGTGATAAGGTTATCATTGCCGAAACAAGGCCAATATCAAAAACAAAACACTTCGTGATTTTAGGAGTTAAAAAATGAAAGCTGTAAAAGCAAGAATAACAAGAGGACTCCAAATAGGATCTGTAATAAACGCTTGTGATAACTCAGGTGCAAAACTATTAAGAATTATCAACATAAGAAAAATAAAGACAGTTCATACAAGAGTTGCAAGTGCAGGAGTAGGAGATTTAATACAAGCATCAGTTATCAGCGGGGTTCCTGAGATGAGAAAACAAGTTGTTTTTGCAGTAATAGTAAGACAAAAAAAGCCTTACAGAAGATTAAATGGAGAAAGAATAATGTTTGAGGATAACGCAGCAGTTGTTTTAAAAGACGACAAAGGAAACCCAAAAGGAACAATGATGAAAGGTCCTATTGCAAAGGAAGTTTGTGATAGGTGGCCTTTGGTTGCAAAAATTGCAAGTATAATTGTATAAGTGATTTGTATGGTTAAAAAAGAGTTTTCAACTAGTTGGAAGGAAAGCAAAAAACCAAGTAAGAAGAGGAAGTACTATTTCAAAGCACCACTACACATAAAAACAAAATTTTTATCAGCCCACCTCTCAAAAGAACTCAGAAAAAAATATGGTTTTAGAAGTTTTCCATTAAGAAAAGGTGATAAAGTAAGAGTTATGAGAGGTTCTTTTAGAGGACACGTTGGAGTTGTAGAAAGGGTTGATCATAAAAAAATTAATGTTTTTGTTAAAGGAGTTGAGATAACAAAAAAGGATGGTTCAAAGGTAATAAAACCAATTCACCCATCAAATTTGGAAATAATAGAATTAAACCTTGAAGATAAAAAGAGAATAAAAAAATTAGAATCAAAGATTAACAAACAAAAGTAATAAGGTGTTATCATGTCAAAGCACATCAAGAGAATAGCAGCGCCAAAGACATGGAAGTTGCTAAGGAAAGAAAAGAAATTTGTTGTTAAACCAAGATCATCCCATAAAGAAGATCATTCAATATCAATAGTTAACATACTTAGAGATATGTTAAGATACGCAGATGTAACTGCTCAAGTAAAGAAGATTTTAAACCAAAAAGAAATCTTTGTAGACGGGAAAGTTGTTAAGGATAAAAAAAGGGGAGTTGGATTAATGGATGTGGTTTCTATAAAATCATTAAATGAACATTACAGAATGCTAGTTGATGAAAAAGGAAAACTCTTCCTTAAAAAGATACCTGAAACAGAATCAAAATTAAAGATTTGTAAAATAATAAATAAAAAAATGATAAAAGGTAATAAAAAGCAATACACACTTCATGATGGTAGAACAATAATTTCTGACAACGATTACAACATTGGTGATAGTTTGATGATTGAAATTCCATCACAAAAAATTCTCGAGCATTTTAAGCTTGATAAAAATGTCTTTGTTTACATTGTTGAAGGTAAGTATAGCGGAACAAGAGGAATCATTGAAGACATAAAAAAACAAACTAAAAAAACAATTTTAAGAATAAAAACCGAAACAGGACATATTGAAACACTAAATGACTATGCTCTTGTTTTGGGTAAGGAAAAACCAAAAATAACAATATAACAATTTATTTTTTAAAAAAATGCAAGAAAAAAACAATAATAGGATGCGAGAATTACGCATTGAAAAGGTAACGCTTAACATAGGAACTGGAAAGAATCCTGAAAAACTTGACAAAGCAATGATATTGCTTGAGAGAATAACAAATTCAAAACCAATCAAGACAATAACAAACAAAAGAATTCCCTCATGGAATTTAAGACCAGGAATCCCTGTTGGTTGTATTGTCACAGTAAGAAAAAAGAACGCTGAAATTTTGCTAAAAAGATTATTAGAAGCGGTCGATAATACTTTATCAAGAAAACAAATAGGTAATGGAACATTTTCATTTGGAATAAAAGAATACATTGACATTGAAGGAATGAAGTATGATCCTGAGATAAAAGTAATGGGTTTAGAAGCAAGCGTAACTTTAGAGAGAAGAGGTTTTAGAATAAAAAGGAGAAGATTAAAGCAGAAAAAAATAGGTAAAAAACACTTAATAACAAAAGAAGAGACAATAAAATTTTTACAAGAAAAATACAATACTAAAATAAGAGAAGATTAAAATGACTGTAAGCCATTATTCAAAAATTTTGGAACAATTAAAGACGAAAAAAGCAAAATACTATAAATTTTTGAAGCACAACAAACCAAAAGAAAGAAACTGCGGCATGGGAAAGTATAGGTGTGAGATTTGT
This sequence comes from Candidatus Woesearchaeota archaeon, assembly GCA_038825775.1. Lineage (GTDB taxonomy): Archaea > Nanobdellota > Nanobdellia > Woesearchaeales > WAPY01 > JAWBOW01. The sequence goes on from JAWBOW010000020.1 coordinate 3,755, forward strand.
GGAAGAGCAGGAGGTCATATTAAAAAATATGGTTTAAAACTTTGCAGGCAGTGTTTTAGAGAAATCGCTTTAAACATTGGTTTCAAAAAGTATAGTTAAAAGGTGGAAAAAAATGATGAACGACCCATTAGCAAGTGCACTTTCAAAAATAAACCATTATGAAAAAAGAAGTAAAACTGAATGCTTAGTTTTAAGCTCAAAAATCATAAAGGAAGTTTTGAAGATAATGAAAGAAGAGTCCTATATAGAAGGTTTTGAAGAGATTGTTCATGCAAAGAAGAGATATCTTAAAGTAAAACTCTCTGGAAAAATAAACAAATGCAATGTAATAAAACCAAGATTTTCAGTAAAACTTGATGATTATGAAAAGTATGAAAAGAGATATTTGCCAGCAAGAGATTTTGGAATAATAATCGTATCAACAACAAAAGGACTCATGACTCATAAGAAAGCAAAAGAAAATTCGCTTGGAGGAAGGTTAATAGCTTATTGTTACTAATAAAATTAAGGCAAAATGAATCAAGAAAAAAAACAAGGGAAGAGAAAGGAAAGCTTGGTTGAGGAGTTAATAATACCTGAAGGAATAAATGTTTTTTTAGACGATAAAACAGTAATAGTTAAAAATGGAAGTTTGGAACTAAAAAGAACATTTAATATAAAAAACATAAACTTTGAAATTGAAAACTCAAAGTTGAGAATAAAAAGTATTGGAGCAACGAAGAGAGAATACAAGAACCTTAGAACAATAAGGGCTCATATCTTAAACATGTTTAAGGGCATAAAAGAACCTTTTGTTTACAAATTAAAAGTTTGCTCAAGTCATTTTCCTATGAAAATAACTGTGAAAGGAGACACTTTTAGAGTTGAAAACTTTCTTGGAGAACACCATCCAAGAGAATTAAAAATAAAAGAAGGGGTTAATGTTAAAGTAGACGGGAATTTAATTATAGTTGAGAGTCACGACAAGGAAAAAGCAGGACAAGTAGCATCAGATATTGAAAGATTAACAACTATAAAGAATAAGGATAGGAGAATATTCCAAGATGGAATATTTTTGATAGAGAGAGCTGGAAAGAGGGTTTAAATGGAAGCGAAAAAAGAAAAGGGGAATAAGGAATTTAACAAGGAAAATAAGATTACAGAATTTATGATCAAAGATACTTTGAAGAAGAAGAAAAAGGTCTTTTTGAGACAAGATCATCAAAAGAAAAAGAAACTAAAAAAGGTTTGGAGATATCCAAGAGGAATCCACTCCAAACTAAGGCATAGGTTAAGAGGTTATGGTATTATAGTAAAACCCGGTTATAAAACACCAAAAGTGTTGAGGGGAAGAACAATAGAAGGTTACAAAATAATAACAATAAACAACAAAAAAGAACTAGAACAAATTAAAAAATTATCAAAAGAGGATAAAATAGCAGTTAGAATAGCAAGTTCAGTTGGAAAGAAGAAGAGAATTATGCTTTTAGAGGAAATTAAAAAATTAGGATTAAAGTGTGATTTTAATCTTGAAAAACAATTGTCAAAAATAAATAAGGAATTGGAAGAGAGGAAGAAAGAAAAGAAGGAAGAAGAAAAAACAAAGAAAAAGAAAGAAGAAGAGCAAAAAGAACAAAAAGAAACAAAAAAAGAAAAAGAGCAAACACAAGAAATCAAGGATCAAAAAGAAAAGGAAAGAGAAGAATTTGAGAGGATAATAAGGAGTCAAAAGGGTTAAAATGAACTTAAAATCAAAGAAGAGGATTGCTGCAAAAGTGCTTGGTTGTTCGCCAAAGAGAGTTGTTTTTAATCCTGAAAGATTAGAAGAGATAAAAGAGGCACTTACACGAGAAGACATAAGAGCTTTGGTAAAAGATGGTGCAATAATAAAAAAACCCAAAAAATCAAATTCTAGTTTTAGGATAAAAAAGATAAAAAAACAAAAAGCAAAAGGAAGGAGAAAAGGTTATGGTTCAAGAAAGGGTAAAAAAACAGCAAGGTTGCCAAAAAAAGAAGCTTGGATGAATAAAATAAGAGCACAAAGAGCACTGCTTAAAAGATTAAAAGAAAAAAAATTAATTTCAAACGAGACTTACAGAGATTTATACTTGAAAGCAAAAGGAGGATTTTTCAGGTCAAGATCACACATAATAACATACTTGAAAGACAATAAATTATTTTTAACACAAAAAAACAGTGCAAAAAAAGATGATAAGCAAAAATGAAAAGGGTAAGTTATAGAAGGAAGAGAGAAGGAAAAACAGATTATAACAAGAGGTTAAAACTATTAAAATCAGGAAAGCCAAGATTAGTAATCAGAAAAACAAACAAACAAATATTAATGCAAATAATAAAATTTTCAGAAGAAGGAGATAGGATTATAAAGAGTATAACGTCAAAAGAACTAAGAAAATACGGTTGGCAATTAAGTTTAAAAAACATTCCTGCTGCTTATCTTACAGGTTATCTCTTGGCTAAAAAATCAAAGATTAATGAGGAGTTAATAGTTGATATTGGTCTTCAAGAAAAGGGTAACAGGTTATTTGCAGCTGTTAAAGGAGCAGTTGATGCTGGACTAAAAATAAGACACAATCCAGAAATCTTTCCAAAACAAAACTTAATAAAAGGAGAGCACATACAAAATTATTTAAAATCCTCAAAAGATCCAATTCAATTTTCCCAATATAAAAAGTCAAACGTGAATGTTTTAGAACAAATTGAAAAGGTAAAAAATGCTATTGATACTGATGTAAGATGAAAAATAAAGAAACATTTGAAGAGGAACCTTTGGAGAGCATAGAAGTAAAAGAAGAATCAGAAGAGGAAACATTGGGAGAAGTTAAAGTTATAAGTGAGGATTTGGCTTCTTGGAAGCCAAAAACAGAACTTGGAAGAAAAGTAAAGAATCAAGAAATAAAAAACATAGATGAAATCTTAGAAAAGGGATTAAAAATAATGGAACCAGAGATAGTTGATATGCTCTTACCAAACTTAAAAGTTGATTTTTTGCTAATAGGACAGTCAAAGGGAAAGTTTGGTGGTGGAAAGAGAAAAATCTTTAGGCAAGTTCAGAAAAAGACAAGCGAAGGAAATAAACCAAGCTTTGCAGTTTATGCAGTAATAGGAAATGAAGAAGGTTATGTTGGTGTTGGTTATGGAAAAGCAAGAGAAACAGTGCCTGCTAGGGAAAAGGCAATAATCGAAGCAAAAAAGAATATTATGAAGATAAAACGTGGCTGTGGTTCTTGGGAGTGTGGTTGTAATACTCCACACAGCATTCCATTCAAGATTAAAGGAAGATCAGGTTCTGTTGTTGTAACCCTAATGCCTGCTCCAAAGGGTGCTGGTTTGAAAGCAATCAGCGCTTGTGCAAAAATACTAAAAATGGCAGGAATAAAAGATGTTTGGTCAAGAAGTGATGGTCAAACAAGAACCACAATAAATGTAATTAAAGCATGCGTTAATGCTTTAAAAAAGATCTCAGAAACAAAGATGATGTAATGCTTTAAGAGTGAGTTGAAATGAAAAAAGAAACAAAAAAAGAAACAACAAAAAACCAAGCAAAAAATAATCTTTTAGAAAAATCAGAACTGCTTGGAGTTGTTTTAATCGGAAGAACAGCAAACGCAAGATTCGTTGTAAAGGACACTCTAAAAAAACTGAATTTGTTAAGGCACAATTCTTTAGCAATAATTCCAAAAACCCCTTCCTATTTAGGCATGATAAAAAAGGTTGAACCATTCATAACTTGGGGAGAAATTAATCAGGAAACAATAAAACTACTCAAAGAAAAAAGAACACCAATTGTTAAAAAGAACTCATTAATTTTTAGGTTGAATCCTCCAAGAAAGGGATTTGAGAGAAAGGGAATAAAAAAACCATTCAATCTTGGAGGGGCTTATGGTTACAGAGCAGAAAAGATTAATGACTTAATAAGGAGAATGATTTAGGTGTTTTAAAATGGTAAGAAAAAAGAGAAAGAAAGTAGTAAAACTAAGGGGCTCTCATACTCATGGTTTTGGCTCAAAGAAAAAACACAGAGGTTCAGGAAACAAGGGCGGTTATGGAATGGCAGGAACTGGTAAGAGAGCAGACCAAAAAAAACCAAGCATTTGGAAGGAAAGATACTTTGGAAAGAGGGGTTTCAAATCAATAAAACAAAAGAAAAAATTATTTTCAAAAGCAGTAAATATTGAATTTTTAAATGAAAAACTCCCTGTTTTAGTCGAAAAGGGTATTGCAAAAAAAGAGAATGATCTTTACAAAATAAATTTAAAAGAACTTGGTTATAATAAACTCTTATCAAAAGGAACACCAACTGTAAAATACTTTATAGAATGTGAAGAAGCAACAGAAAAAGCAATAAAGAAAATAGAGGAGAAAGGTGGAAAAGTAGTTGCTGAAATCAAAAAACTTGATAATCTTAAAGAATCCTTAAATGATGAAGAGAACCTTGAAGAAAACCAATAAAAAAAGCTGAATAAAAATTTTTTGCTTGGGGTGTTTGATGGCAGAACAATCTGTTATAAACAAAATATCAAATTTATTCCCAGAAGTTTCAAAACCCACTCAAAAGTATCTCCCTTTTAATGAAAGATTAAAATGGACTTTAATAATATTAATCGCTTATTTAGGACTTTCCACAATACCACTTTTTGGGTTAGGACAAAACGCTTTGCAAGCATTTGAAAGTTTATCAATAATATTGGGGGCAAACTTTGGCTCCTTAATGTCATTAGGAATTGGACCAATAGTAACAGCATCAATCGTATTACAATTATTAGTTGGTTCTGGAATACTAAACATTGATTTGACATCAAAAGAAGGAAGGGCTTATTTTCAATCATTACAAAAGGTATTATCAATTGTTTTTATAATCTTTGAATCTTTCATATATGTTTATATGGGTGGTTTAACACCAACACCAGGACTAAAATCCTATGCTTTGTTACAAATACTTTTAGTAGTTCAATTAGCAATAGGTGGTTTCTTAGTGATGATGATGGATGAAGTAGTAAGCAAGTGGGGATTTGGTTCTGGAATATCCTTGTTTATTGTTGCTGGAGTTGCACAGTCAATATTTGTTAGATTATTAAGCCCATTCACAACAGCAGGCACTTTAGGATATCCCTTCAGCCAACTACCTCCTGTTGGAAAGGTTTTTGAGATTTTCTATGCATTAGCAAATGCTGATGTTAAAACACTAGCCCTTGCTGTTTGGGCAATAATTGCAACAGCTCTTGTTTTTGTAATCTCTGTTTTTGTCCAAGCAATGAAAGTAGAAATACCCTTATCTTTTGGAAGAGTGAGGGGTTATGGAATAAGATGGCCCTTAAACTTTTTATACACAAGCAACATTCCAGTTATTTTGGTTGCTGCTTTGATGGCAAACATTCAATTATGGGCGAGATTATTACAAAATTGGGGAAGACCAATACTAGGAACATTTACAGGAAACACACCATCTTCTGGTTTGGTCTTATGGTTAGAAGCACCACTAATATTTAATAAGTTAATAACAGGAGGTTTAACAGCATTTGATATACTCCACGCAATAATTTATATTTTATTCATGGTAGGAGGAGCTGTTTTGTTCTCAATATTTTGGGTTCACACTTCAGGAATGGATGCTAAGAGCCAAGCAAAACAAATATTAGCATCAGGACTCCAAATTCCAGGATTCAGAGCAGACGAGAGAATTTTAGAAAGGGTTATTTCAAGGTATATAATGCCACTAACAGTTATGGGTGGAATTGCAGTTGGTTTATTAGCAGCAATAGCTGATATCTCAGGTGCTTTAAGCAGGGGAACAGGAATATTGCTTTCAGTTATGATTTTATACCAACTTTACCAACAAATTGCTCGTGAGCACCTTATGGAAATGAGCCCGATGGTTAGAAAGTTTATTTCAGAATAAAATTCCTAAAATAAAAACAACAACAAAATAAAAGTCAAAAATTATTTTTAAAAAATTAAGAGATAAAAATAAAATAAACACCAGAAAGGGAATAAATTAAACTAAATTTTAAAATTAAAAAATGAAAAATTTAAAATAAAAATTTTGGTAATTTAATGATAATAAACAAAAAAACACTAATCCAAAAAATCAAATAAAATATTTTAATAAAAAAATTAAAAAATTCAAATGATAACTGCAAATGCTGTTTTAAACCCAATCTTTTCTCCACTCATAAATTTAAGCCCAGCGATTGTTATTGCTATTTTTGGAGCTTTAATCTCAATAATAACAACAATTATCTATAAATACACAACACCTCAAAAAGAACTAAAAAATCTCAGGGAAGAATCCTCAAAATTGCAGAAGAGGATTAAAGAATTACAGAAAAAGGTTAACGATCCTGAAGCACAAAAAGAGATGATGAAACTTAATTCTCAAATATTAGCCCTCTCAGGAAAACAATTAAGATATACCATGAATTCCACACTAATAACTTTTATTCCATTAATATTAATATTTAGTTGGATTAATGCAAACTATGCTTACCAACCATTAATGCCAAACCAAGATTTTAACATAACATTCTATTTTAAAGAATTGCCTAAAAATGATTCTTTAGAGATTTATCCAGAAGGCACAAGTATAGTTAATAAAACAATAGATTTTTCAAAGAACACAATAACTTACACACTAAAAGGTATTGACGGAAGTTATTTATTAACACTAAATTATGATGATGAAAAAAAGGACAAGGAAATAATAATAACAGAAAAACAAAAGTATGAAAAACCAGTTGAGAATTATCCTAAAGAAAACCTAAAAAAAATAGTTGTAAGCAACAAACCATTAAGAATTAAAATTTTAGGAATCTCAATGTCTTGGATTTGGTATTACATAATAATTGCATTAATAACTTCCACACTATTTAGAAAGTTCTTTAAGGTTTATTAGAATTTTTTGATTATATCATAATTTCAAAATAGTTTATCTATAACACCTTATAATCATAGGAATTATTTAATAATTTTTTATTTGTTTTCTAATTCCTCTACGTGTTTGTCTAAATTCTCAACAATTACAAATCCATCTAAAGTTTTATGATATGAATAAAACTTCCTTCCAATTTCCTCTTTAATTTTTTCTTCAAATATTTTTGGATTTTGTTTTGAATAATCCAAAGATTTATTTTCCAAGCTTTCAGTAAAAATACTAATTGTATAGCTTTTTCCTTCATAAATAATTTCATTAAAAACTGTTAAAACACTTTCATTTACTGGTGCAATTTGAATAAAATGCTTATCACCCAATTCTGCTTCATATCCAAGAATGAAAAACAATACAGCTTGATACCTACAACATCCAGCTTTTTGCTCAAGAGCATAACTTAAAGGATTTTTTTCAAAAATAATCTTACGATATTTTTTATACTCTTCAAGAGCATTTTCATTTTTACACTTAATCATTTGTTCATAAGCGTTTACCATTGCTTCAAGAGTTAATTTTTTAACAGATTCTAATTTTTCTGGGAATGATAATTCTTTAAGTTTTCTAGCTTCTTCAACTAAATCTTTTAAAATTTTAGAATCATCTACCAAAACACCTGACGGCTCAATTCCAATATAATTGTTAACGATTTTCATAAAGTATAAAAATATTAACTTATATTTAAATCTTTCTATTTTTTACCACCAAAAAGTGACTACTTTAAACTTTAGAATAATTTTATTATCGCTTTAAATCTATTTTAAATAAATTTTATTAGATTTTGTGCTAATAAATATTTAAAAAACATCAATGAAAAAATATTTTTATAAGCATTTATCTTTTATAATTCAAAAAAATCCTTTTTAATATTTTCTTAACTTCACCAGAAGAGTTAACATAATAAATTTTTTCTCCTAACTTATAAATATATTTTTAGATTTCATAATTCAATTTTTCTTTTAAGAATGGTTTATAAATAATAACAGAAAAAGGAAATCTTTTACCAGCCCTAATTTTGAATTAATATTTTTTTCCTTTACTATTATCCCCTGCTTATTTTTAGTGAGTAATTTATCAAATAATACCCATAAACTAGCTCTCCCAGAGAGCCCAAACTATTACCTAACATTAAAATAACATCTGCATTAATACATTGACTTAGGTTTTGTTTATACCAATTTTGTGTATTTATAAAAAAATCAAATATTCTTTTATCAAAAATTTTTGCTTTAATGTAAGGTTTTAAATTTTTAATTCCAAAATCCTTATCAGATAAAGGTACAGTTCCAAAAACTTTTTTGCCACCAAACGCTTTATATTTTTGCCACTTCAAATGAAACTCCTCTATCAGGAACTAAAATTATTTCAACATTCGCTTCTTTAAGAGCTTTTGCTACTTCTTCAATTTGTTTATAGAATTTTTCTCTTGAAATTTTTAATAAATTAAAGTAATGATAATTAAAGTCTCCTGGTCCAATTAAAACTACTCTTAGCATTTTATTATAAGGTACAAAAAGTATTATAAATCTTTTTCCTAGAAATAAATTATTAATTGCTAATTATAACAGCAAAAGATACACTACTTTACTATACACCTAATAATTTTCTTAATTTCTATTTTTAAAACTATTTTAAACTCGTGTAAATAAGAATATTAATTTTTGTTTTTATTCCTAAAAAATTTATCTTAAATTTATTATACGAACCATGTTGCTTATAAGTTATAAAACAAAAACATAAAAAAATCTAAAACTATTACCAAAATAAACTAATTTGTTAAATATTCTTTTCCTTATTTCTTCTCACTCTTCTTTTCCTTCTTATTCTTCACAACTTTACTTTCTGTTGTCTCTTCTGCTTTTGCAGAAATCTCTTTTTTTGTATTTTTATTAGTTTTTTGCTCAACAACAATGCCAACACTCTTTAAAGCTTCAACAACCTCTTCGTGACTGGCGTTCTTTTTAATGTTTAATACTTGAGGTAAAGGCTCTATATGATTAATATTTACCTTTCTCCTTCTTACTTGTCCGTCAAGCATTACAAACTTTTCATTAATAACATCAATTATAATACCATATTTTCCAGCGTCCCTTCCAGCAATCTTCATGCATAACCTTCCAATTTCCATCATTATAATCACCTTTTAAACAGGTTTTATTTGTTAAAACTTGAATTTCTTGCTTTTTCCTTCATTACCTTTCTTAAGCATTCACTACACAAATAACCACCATAAGGCCTTTCAGGCCTTTTCTTGGTTTTAGCCATTGATTTTAATTTTTTAGGAAACTCTCTTGGAACTCCATGAATTTCTTTTTTGCAAAGAGCACAAACTGCTTTTTTTGGTTTTTTCCTAGTATACCTAACAATTGTTCTTTTAGGCGTCCTAACCTTTATTCTTCTCCAACTCCTTGACTTGAACCTTCCAGCAGTCATTTTAAAAACCCCTTATATTATTAATAGGCTTATATAAAACCATTTTTAGAGTAGTTAAGCAAGGATTTAAAAAGTTTTGGTTTTTTTAGACCGTAAAAACAAAAAGTTTTTATACATTTTAAATTAGAATGTTCAAGTATGAAGTCGGTTTTTGTTTCTAAAAAGATTAAAACTAGAAACCAAATCAGAAATATAATTAGCATTTTAAAAAATAAAGGATATAAAGTAGGACTTTGTGTAGGAGCTTATGATCTGTTACATCCAGGTCATGTAAAACATTTTGAAAGTGCTAAAAAAATCTGTGATATATTAGTAGTTGGCATAACTTCGGATAAATTTGTTGAAGAAAGAAAAGGCAAAGGAAGACCAATTTTTAATCATAAATTAAGAGCTTATATGGTTTCTCAGCTGGAAACTGTTGATTATGTTTTTATAAATAAAGATAAAACAGCAGTAAACGCAATTTTAGATTTAAAACCTTCTTATTATATTAAAGGTCCAGATTATATTGGTAAAAGAACTAAAAATATTCTTGCTGAAATAAAAGCTATTAAAAAAGTTGGAGGTAAAATTAAGTACACTAAAGATGAAAAATTTTCAACTTCTCAAATAATTAATAAATTGAAAAAAGCAGGTAATTATAAACCAACGGTGATTTTACCTTTTGGTTTGCCAGCTGTTGGTAAAACTGCTATTTTAAAATCATTTTGTAAAAAATATTCTTGGTTTTATATCGATAAAGACCTTATAAACACAGTATTGTTAAATGTGTATGACGAAGAAGGAAATTTAGTAGAAAAACATGAAATGTTTGACGATTTTTATAATAAATTTATTAAAGTTCAAACATACTTTTTATTGTTTAATTTAGCATTAGATAATCTAATACTTAATAATAATGTTGTCATAGACGGTTACTTTATGGATAAGTATAAAAGCAAATTATTTGATAGATTGATAAATATTTTAAGAAAGAAGAATTTCATTATAATAAAGGTTTATTTTAAAGCATCCAAAAAGACAATATTTAAGAGAATGTTAAAAAGAAATTTAAAAAGAGATTTTGATAAAATAAAAAATTTTGAAAAATTTTATAAGTTCAATCTTTTAAATTAT
>JAWBOW010000020.1:14235-15019 GCA_038825775.1 Candidatus Woesearchaeota archaeon
AAAGAAATAGAACCAGATATTACAATTAATACTGAATTGCCAGAGGACATGTGTGTTGAACAATTACATACAGAAATTCTAAAATTTTTAAATTCTAAATTGAAATAAAATTACCGGCCATGAATAAAAAAATAAATTTTAAAAAAAAAGACACAGTTTTATTTGTTATAGACAGAGACGGGACTTTAATTGAAGACGTTGGTTTTTTAGGTTTAACTCCTGATTGGAAAAACAAAATTGTTTTTAAAAATGAGATTATTTTTCTTTTAAAAGCATTAGATAAAATATTCCCAAAAAATTTTAAAATTGTTGTTAGTAATCAATCAGGTGTTGCAAGAGGGTTCTTTACAGAAAAAACACTTAAAAAAATAAATAATTATATACACAAAAAACTTTTATTAAAGTATAAAATAAAAATTGATGTTTGGAAGTATGAAACCAGAGTTGATGAGAATTACGCAAAAAAAACAAAATACTTTTTTAAAAAAGAATACGTTTCTAAAAAAACAAAAAGAAAACCCTCGCCAGAATTAGTTGTTGAAGCATTAAAAGAAAATAAGTTAAATTTATCTGATTTTAGTAAGATAATAGTCATAGGTGACAGAAATGAAGACCAAATTTTAGCTAAAAACTTGAATGCAGTGTTCATAAAAACTATTTGATTTTTTTACATTAATATTATGACTCTCTTAAATATGTTGCTAAGAAGTGCCCAAAAATAGAATGAATATCTTCACTTATTTCATAAGAGTTTACATTAACATGCGCGCAATAATCTGCAACT
>JAWBOW010000021.1:0-14751 GCA_038825775.1 Candidatus Woesearchaeota archaeon
TTAAAGGAGGGCCTGAAATCTGTAATAATGGAAAGGATGATAATTGTGATGGGTTTATTGATTGTGAGGATCCTTTGTGCTATGCAAAGCAAGAACCAGTTTGGACTGTTGCTTTAAAATCAAAAGAATTTGATTATTTTGATTGTGTTGCTTCTATAAAGTTTGGTTATCCTGGTTGTGGTATTACACAATGTGGAGAATATGCTGGAAAATACTTGTGTAAGTGTTGGATTTCAAAAGAAGCTGACAAGGATACTAATATTGCTGAGAAAAAATGCGTTTTGAATGAGGGAAAAGTAACAGAGGACGAATGTATAAAATCAGGGGGTTTTTGTATTGACAGGAGCTTTTTAGGAACTAAGATTTTAGAATCAGGTTTAAAGGTAGAAGGAAGTTGTGATGGAACTACTGGTTTGCAATCCATAACTAAGAAAATAACAAGTCCAAGTGGTAAGCAAAAAGAAATTCCATTAAGTTGTGGTAGTTGTGATGTTTTCTGTTGTAAGAAAAATGAGTCCTTCAAAGGTTGTGGTTTTGTTGAGGGCTTACATTGTTGTGCTTATGGTTGTGGTGATAAATTAATATGTTGTAATCCTCCTAAAGAAGTAGAGGTTAGTGAAATTAAGGATGAAAATTATATTAATTATATCAAGCAGTTACTAATACTTGAAGGTAAGAAAGAAGATGAGATAAAGGATGAGGATATTATTAATAAAGAAAAAGAACTAATTAATAAGTATGGCGTTTGTAAGAAGAGTTGTGATGTTAAGCAAGCAGCAATTGATATAATAACAAGGGCTTCACAAGAACAGAAACAAAAAGGTATTGCAGCAACTGTTAAGGGAAGCTTATTAGATCAAACTTGTTTTTATGCCAATATTGACGATCAGGGAAGGATTAAAGAGGTCTTCACCGATGATAAAGTTAGTGAAAAAGGGGATTGTCCAGAATTAAGTCCTGATAAATACAAGAAGGTTGAAAATTTAGAAAATAATCAAAATCTTTTAAAACAGCTTGAAAAGGTTATTGGACAAAGCATTGATTTCTTAAAAACAGAATATTCAAAATCAGACAACTTGTTAAAAAATCCAAGTTTTGAGGACAAATTGAATTATTGGGTTTATTCTAATGTTGAAATTGATATTAATAATTATAAACTTACTCCTGATTCTGCTCATGTTAAGAATGGATATTTAGCACAGTATGTTATTACTAATCTTTATCCTGACGATGTTTTAGAGCTTTCAGGATTTGTTAAGGGAAAGGATTGTAAGGTAAATGTTGTTTTGGGAATTGTTGATGTTAATGGAAACTTTATAAAAGCAAAGGAAGGTGATAAAGAAGTTGATAAGAAAACTTCTAAAGAAATAAGTTGTAAAGAGGAGTTTGAAGAGTTTAAGGGAATTAGTTTAAAAATAACAAAGGATGATTTGTTTAAGGGTGGTTCAAGAATTTTAGTTAATTTAAGTGCTGATTGCGAGTTTTGGGTTGATGATTTAACATTATTAAGAACAAAAAAAGGAACTTATGGACAAGGGGATAAGAAAGAAACAAGGTTTGCTAGTTATGACGAGCTTTGCGGTCAAAGTGCTAATGGTGTTAGTTGTGATTCTGAAAAAGGACTTGTTTGTGTTTTAAAAGATAATGTTTATAGGTGTGATTGTAAAAAGGACTTTAAGTGGGATTCTAGTAAAGGTTGTGTTGAGATAACAGAGCAAGAGAAAAAAGCAAAGAATAATTTGTTAAAGAACCCTGGTTTTGAAGATATTGAAGACAAAAAAGATATTAATGGTAAGGATATTAAGGTTCCAAAAGATTGGAAGATTGTTAGTGGAGTTCCAACTGTTAGTGCAAGTTCTGATTGCAAAAAATCAGGAAGTTATGGTTTGAGAATAAATTATGATAGTAATCAAATTATGAATTCTCAGGTTATACAAACAGTTACAATTGAGAAGGAAGGCACTTATGAGTTTAGCGGTTATGTTTCAGGAAAAGCAAGAATTCTTATTGTAAAGAAAGGCGTAGACCCGAGTTCTGGAAGTAAAAGAATTTTTGAATACACTCATGAAAGTGATGAAAAAGAATTTTCAAAAACATTTACTGTTACAAAAGAACAATTAAGTTCTTATGGTAAAGAATTTGATGTTGTTATTTGGATTTGGCAGGATCAAAAACAAAATTATGTTTGTTATGATGATTTATACCTTGGAATGAGTTCAGGAGTTGTAGTTAGTGATTATGAAATAAAAGCAGAAAAGATTTTTGAGTTTGGCAATAAACTTTCTCTTGATAAAGAAAACACTCAATTATTATTGAACTCTCCTAATGATTTATTTGTTTCTTCTGAAAAGGTTGATGATAAAACTATAGATGTTGTTTACGTAGCAGACACTAATAACAAGAGAATTGCTTTTGTTAAAAACTTTAATGAACCAAAAGTTCAATACTTAAACCTTGATAAAAAACCTGTTGAGATTACTGGTGATGATAAGTATGTTTATGTTTTATTAATTGATGAGAAAACAGAAGCTGATAATTATAAATCATACATTTATGTTATAAAGAAAGAGGATTTATCCATTACTAAAAAGATCACTGTTAATAAAAAACTTGTTGGTTTAGCAGTAACTAAGGACTATTTGGTTTCAACAAAGTATCATGACGGTTCTGAAGATAAGATTGAGTATGCTGCTGTTTTCTTCAACAAGAATAAGATTATTAGTGGACAAGCTGATTTTTCAGAAGTTAAAAATAAGGCGATAAGCATTACAAAGGATGTTTCAACTGCAGATTATGAGAAGAACAGTGTTTTCATAATAAATGCAGAGGATGATAAAAATAAGGATATTAAAAGATTGGTTTATGTTCAAAAATCAAATCCTGATGTTATTAAAGAACTAGAAAATCCTTCAAAACCTTTAAGATTGTATTCTATAATAAAGGATAAAGATTATTATGTTTTTGTAATAAGTGATAATAAAAATAATGATAAAATCTTGGCTTATAAGATTACTTCTCAAGAACAGAAAATAACAAATATTGGAGAGACAGGTTTTAATTTTAAGATTAATAGCATTTCAGCAACTAATGATTATGTTTATTTATTATCAGGAGAAAAGATTTATAGGTATCCTTACACTATAAAGGATAATAAATTATCTATAGAAACTGATAAAAAGGAAGAACTCGGAAGTAAGGGCTCACTTTATGATGGGGTTTTGGCTTTAAAGAGTGTTGCATTTACAAATAACAATGTTTTATTCTCTGTTAGCGATTCTAATTCTAAGAGTTATGCTGTCTTGTTATTTGATAACTCTTACAAACCAATTAATTTTATAAAACTCGATTCAACACCTTTAATTTCATTACAAAAGAATAACTTCTTTGTTTCATTTTTAAATAATATCTCTCAATATAATCCTTCAAGCTTAAATTATTTGAGATCTAAAAAATTAGATAAAGAAATTAAGAATTATTATTTCTCTGATAAGCATTACTTTGTTGTTGAAGAAAAAAAGGATGACAAAACAGAGTATTGTGTTTATTCATTAGACAACATTGAAGAAAAAACAACTCCTACAAAGATTAATTGTTTATCAGAAAGGATAAATGGTGTTTATGTTGAATCAAATGTTATTTATGCTTTAACAGCAACTGAGAATAACAAATGGAAGATTTATTCAATAAACAAGGACAATAATAAAGTTTTGTGCGAGGGAACAACTGGTTATTCAAGAAGTTTGCTTTATGATTCAACTAACAAAGTATTTTGGATTGGAGTTTCAGCAAACCCTTCAAAAGTTTTGGTTAGTGCTGATTGTAAGAGTTTTATAGAATATAAATTTGATAAAAATTATGAAGTTGTTTATTTAACAAAAAACGCTAATAACGAAATTGTTGTTTTAGTGTCTTCAAAATTCAGCTCTGGCTATAGTTCCACACTTTATAAATTAGAGCTTAACAAAAAAACTTAACAGGAGGGTTTTTTATGAGGAAAGAGATTTTTTTGTTATTGTTTTTAATAACACTTTTTGTATTTTCAGGATGCACTAAAGAGCCAAAAATAAAGGGTGAAAAGGTAAACGCTTGTTTTTTTAGGGAGTGTAAAAAATATGATACTATAAATGGTTGGACAACCTTTTTTGAAGGAGCAGACCAAATAGTTCATTTTAAAAATAAAGAGGAATGCATAAAAAAAGTTTATGAACACTATAAAATTGAACAAAGAACATATTCTTCCTTAGATTCAATGGTTTATGGTTTAGATTACAAATATGTGGAAGATTTAACTAACGAAGAGGTAAGGGCTGTGATTAATTTAGTTGAAAATAACAGATTAAATCCGCACATAAATTATCAAGAGGTGTCTTATGATAACCTTATCAAAAAGTATCCAAAACTTTCTTTTTTAAAATTTCCTTGTGCTTGTAATGAATTTTGTGTTATTCCAAGAACACACCTTCTAAACATAAAAGCGTCAATTCAAGAGTTAAAGATGTTTTCTTGCGGGGATAAAAGTGACTTAGAAATTGGTTATTATGTAATTCATAATGATTGTTGCTGGGTTAAAAGGTATAATTGCGATTTAAATCCTTATTCTGAGGAGTGTTCTTGGTTTAAGTGTGGAGAAATTAAAAATTTAAACGAAATTCCAAGTTGTGGTTGTTTGTGCGGCACAGAAATTTTGGCAAGGGACACTAAAAAATGCTGCATTAATGGAGTTCCAAAAAGTTGCTAAAAATCAATTTTAACATAACATAAAAGATTTTCTACTTTATAATAGAAACATTTAAAAAATTTGGCGTATTACTAAAGTTTATGGAGAGTCTAGAAGAAATATTGAGAAAAACAAAGGAGAATGCTAAAAGGGTTGTTTTTACAGTTACTGCAATATCATTAATTGGGATAAGTGCTTTTTCTTTTGCTTATTATAAAAAACAAGAAAAGATCAATCTTGAAAAGGAGAGAAGAGAATGGTATGAAGAGCGTTTATTGCATTTTTTAGGCACAATGCCTCCACAATTAAAGAACTATACTGATGCTTTTAGGTATTTAATGTATAAAATGTATCACCAGAAAGACGACATTAGTATAATACTAGCCACTTTATTCTGTCCTGTTAGGGATACATACCCTGATATCGTTGTTTTGGTTCCACACAAAAAAGGAACTGGTTTATTATATTTATTCATAATGGATGAACGAAGGAAAGAAGATACTTGGTTGTACGATTGCCAAGATGATGAGCATAAGACAAAGATGATAAGATTGATAAGTATTGATGAAAACTTAGATGATAAAACAAGAAGGAGTTTGCTTTACAACTCGATTGATTATTTGATTTTTGAAGCAAAAAAGTTTTATAATGAGGAATAAATAAAAAATGAAAATATTGAAAAATTTTATAAGTTAGTTTCTAATTATTTCTTTTGTTTTATGAATGATGAAAATTTTTTTGAGGAAAACGAACTTCCAGAGGTTAGGATTAAAATAATTTATAATGATTTTTTAGACCAGAGTTTAAAGAATAAGGAATTTTTTAGGCCAGATCATGGTTTTTCTGCTTTAGTAGAATTGCCTAATGCGAAGATTCTTTTTGATACAGGACAAAACTATGATGTTTTATTAACAAATATGATAAACTTTGATTTAAATCCTAAAGATATTAATTTTATCTTTTTAAGCCATTATCACAAAGACCATTATGGGGGTTTGTTTGATTTTTTAAAACAGAATTATAACTTGACTGTTTTTTTGACAAAGGACTTTAAAGAGGATTTTAAAAATAGGATTGTTAATTCAGGAGCTTCTCTTGTTGAGATTAAAAAATTATCAACTTTATTTGGAAATGTTGCAACAACAGGACCAATGGGTTCTTTAATAAGAGAACAATCAATGATTATTATGACTAGTAGAGGAGCTGTTATTCTTACTGGTTGTGCTCACCAGGGTTTGTTGGACTTGGTTAATAGTATAAAAATTTTTGAACAGAACATACTTGCAGTTATAGGCGGTTTTCACCTCTTTGAAAAAACACATGAAGAAACTAAAATTATAGCAGAAAACCTAAAAAATTTAGGAGTTAATTTTGTTGTTCCATTGCATTGTTCTGGAGAGTTTGCAAGAAATACATTTAAAGAGGTTTTTAAAGAGGGTTTTATGGATGCCGGTTTGGGAAGCATTATCGAGTTCTAATTTTTTATTTTGATTAAAAATTTTAATATAAAAAATAATAAAAAGTTTTTAAGAAAGATTAGTCGGTTTCTACTCTTGGAGCTAATATGAAGCTTAAGAGAACCTTATCAACTTCTTTATATTCAAGTTTTAGAGGATAATCCGTGTTTAATTGTATTACTACCTCATCAGCTATTTTGCTTCCAGAGATCATCTTTTTAAGATACTCTATAGAGTATTTTGCCTTTGCTTTTCCATCAGCTATTATTTTTGTTTTTTCACTTGGCTTCACTTCTATTATTACTTTGTTTAAATCTCCTTCTGCCATTATTGTGAATTTTTCCTTTTCAACAATAAAACTCACTGCTTCTGCAAATACAGCAGCATCCTCTATTGCCTCGTCTAAAACAGAAGATTCTGTTTTTACAGTGAATGGAAATTCTAGTTCTGGAATTCTTTGTTCTTTTTCCTCAACATCTATTATTGGTATTGAGAATGTTCTCTTTGTTGTTCCTTGGACTGTTATTCTTAGTTTGTCCTCATTAACATCAAGTGTTATTAATTCTGTTGGTTTTACCCTTCTCAAAACTTGTTTTAGATTGTTAAGATTAACACCTATTGTTTCTGTTTTTTTAACATCATACTCTACAAATGTGCTGCTAAAAAGCTTAAAAATAACCATAGCAACATTAGCAGGGTCTATTGCTACTAGTTCTATTGCTTCTGGTGTTATCTTAAAGCTTGCCTCACTTACAAGCTCTGATATTATTGAGATACTCTCCTTAAAGTATTTTGGGTCTGCGAGAGTAAGCTTCATAAAAATCACCCCAAAAGAGAGAAAGAATAATCTTGTTTATAAATTTTTGTTTTTTTGAATTTTCAGCTTTTAGAAATATTTAAAAACAATATTAGTTTTTTATTTGAAAAGCAAAATGAAAAAGAATGTTAATTTAATAAACATGCGAGTAAACAAGAATGTTTTTTTGCTTGGAATAACAAGTTTTTTTAATGATATAAGCAGCAAGATTATTGAGCCAATACTTCCAATGTTTTTAACTTTGGTCGGGGCTAATCCACTGATTATTGGAATAATTGGTGGTTTAAGGGATTCTATTTCTTCATTGCTTGATTTGTTCTCTGGTTATTGGTCTGACAGGTTAAAATCAAGAAAGTTTTTTGTTTTTTTAGGTTATTTTAGTTCTTCACTATTTAAGTTTTTGATTGCGATTGTTAAGACGCCATTCTTAATATTTTCATTTTCAAGTTTGGAAAGAATTGGTAAGGGTTTGAGGAGTGCTCCAAGAGATGCGATTATTGCTGATTCTTCAAAAAAACAAACAGGAAAGAATTTTGGAATTCACAGGTTTTTTGATAGTGGAGGTGCTTTTACAGGAGCACTTATTGTTTTTTTAATGCTTTGGTATTTTAATCTAAACTATGTTCTCATAATAATAATCTCTGCTCTTTTAGGTTTTGTTGCTCTTATTCCATTGGCGTTTGTTAAAGAGCCTCCTATTAAGAACCCAAAGAATCTTAAACCAAGTTTATCCTTTAAGAATATACCATCAAATATAAAATACTTTATTCTTGTTTCGTCTTTGTTTGCTTTTGCCAACATTAATTATATGTTTTTTATCTTGAAAGTTCAGGACTTTTTTGTTGATGATTTTTACAAGAAAACAATTCCAATACTTTATTATATGCTCTTTAATCTTGTTTACGCATTACTTGCAATTCCCTTTGGAAGGTTTGCTGACAAGAAGAGCAAGCATTATGTCTTAATAATTGGTTATTTTGTCTTCTCAGGAGTAATGCTTTTGTTTGCAAACTTTTCAGGATTAAGAATTTATGTTTTAATGTTTTTCTTACTAGGAGTTGCTTATGCAATGATAAACTCAAACGAGAGGGCACTTATTTCTGACTTGTCAAAGAATTTTAAAGCAACTAATTTTGGAATTTATTATTTTTTTGTCAGTATTATTGCTTTTCTCTCAAGCTTTTTTGCAGGAATAATTTATTCTTTTAATTCTAGTTTTACATTTTATTATGCTTTTGTTTTTAGTTTTTTAGCAGGGCTAAGTTTAATGTTGTTTAAGAAAAAGATTGTAGTTCATAGTTAGTTTTTAGGATTTTTTATTGACTTCATAATAAATTGATCTTAAAAAATCAACTTCGTTTTTATAACCCTTTGACTTTGCAATCCTTATAATCTCCCTTTCAAAAAGAGAACCATACTGTGCTGCTTTTTTTGGCCTTGAAACAATCTCTTCTGGAATTCCTAATGATAAGCCTAACTTTCTTAGTATAATCTTTTTTTCTACCTCGCTTATCTTTAGCTCTTGATTAATCATCATCGCTGTTTTTATTAAGTCCTCATCCAAGAAAGGGGTTCTTAGTTTTATTCCAAGGTAAGAGGCTATTTTATAGTCCCTTATTAAATCCCTCTCATACATTGTTTTTAAGCCATTCCAACACTCCTCATTAACATCCCTTTTTTCATTTAGGGCTTTTAAGTGTCTTTGATATCCTGCAAATAGTTCTTCTGCCCCCAACCCTGAAAAAACATTTCTTATCCCATAAGATTTTGCAATTTTAATTCCTAAGAAAACAACAGAGCCAACACCAACTTTCATCTTATCATAAGAGTTTATTATTCTTATAACCTCTTTTATAGTGTCAAGCAACTCTTCTTGAGTTATTATTCTTATTTTTGTTTTAAAACCCATTATTTTAGAGTATTCTCTTGCTTTCTTAACATCAGGACTTTCTTTTAAACCGACCGTGCAGCACAAGAAATCACAACCTTGCTTTTTTAAAAAATAAGCAATCAGTGTTGAATCAATTCCTCCAGAATACAGAACGGCATTTTTTTGGCTTACTCTTTTTACTATTGCTTGTTCTATTTTTTCTTTTAAAATTTTTATAGAATCTTTTTCATTTAAGTAGCCGTGCTTTTTTATTTCATCATCAACTTCTCTTTTTAAATTTTCAATTCTTGAAGTCCACTCACTTTCTCTTATTAATTCATTATTTTCTAAATAAAGTTCTTTTTTCCCACTCTCTGATTTTCCTTCTGATTTTTCTTTTTGTTTTATCATTTTGCAAAACAACCCATTAAAAACATAAAATAGTTCTTAAAAATATATTTTAGATTATATATTCTTTTTTATTTTGATTTTTTATTTTAGGTGTAATTGAACTATGTCTTTATCCTTTAAGATATAATCCAGCCCAACCTTTTGTCCTGGGAATTTTGTAGAACCCCAAACCCTTGCAAACCTAAACCTTTCAACAAAGTTAGAGTGTATTTTAATGCAGAGTTCTCTTATAGTGCTTCCACTTTTAATTATTATTGGTTCTTTTAGATCAGGTTTTTGTCCTTGTTTTTTCAAATAAACCCTTATGAGATTTGTCTTTTCAAATATCTTGTTTTTAAGCAAATCAAGATTTATGTTCTTTTCAGCAGATATTAACAAAGCATCATACTTATTTACAAATTCCTTGAACTGTTCAGAATTAATTTCATCTTGGCTTAACAAATCTATCTTGTTAATAACAACAATCATTGGAATATAAACCCTGTTTGCATAAACAGCATCTATTATGTCTTCAACATCAACATTTTCCCTTATGAGGATATCAGCATTTGTTATTTTAAGCTCTTTTAGAACATCTTCAATTGTTTTTTTATTTATGCTTAAAGGAACTGTTGTTGCTATACTTATTCCTCCGTATGATTTTTTTGTTATTCTTATATCTGGTTTTTTCTTATTAACGATTATTCCTGCTTCTCTTAACTCCTTAAGTATTGTTTCAATCTGTTCAGTCCTTTTAGAATCAACAACCACAATTATTAAGTCAGAGTTTCTTATTATGCTTAAAACTTCTCTTCCCCTACCAGCCCCATAAGAAGCACCCTCAATTATTCCAGGAAGGTCTATTATCTGTATTTTTGCATTATTATATTCTAAAATACCTGGCACACAGTTTAGAGTAGTAAATTCATAATCACCTACTCTTGAATTAGCATTTGTTATTTTATTAAGAAGAGTTGATTTGCCAACAGAAGGAAAGCCAAGAAGAACAGCTGTTGCATCCCCTGTTTTCTTGATTGAAAAGCCAAATTTACCCTCTGATTGTTTTGTTTTTTCAAGTTCCTTTCTTATTCTTGCAATCTTTGCCTTTAAAAGTCCAATGGCATGTTCTGTTCTCTTGTTGTATTTTGTGTTCCTGAGTTCTTCTTCTAACGCCTTTAGTTCTTCCCAACTTGCCATATTATCAAAGTATTTAATTTTTGTTTATTAAGTTTTTTATAAAATATTTTGTTATTTCAAAACTAAAGATTTATAAACCGTTATTTTAACTATACCCTTATGAATACTCCTAGTATTGAGCTTTTGAATACTACTGTTAATACTACACAAAGCTATTTTTCAAGCATTACAGACAAGTATCTTTCTCCATTAATGGTTTTGTTTATAGGACTGATAATTGGAAAGTTAGCAGGTTATTTTCTTAGAAAGCTATTGCATTATTTTAATTTGAACAAATTCCTAAAAAAGAAGTTTAATAAGGAGTTTTTAGCAGAAGAATCAATATCATTATTTATGTCTTTCGTTATATATTTTGTAACAGTTATATTTGTGTTGAATCAACTTAATGTTATTAAGAGCGTAATAACTATTATTATTACAGGAATTATTATCTTGTTTTTAATATCAACCCTTATAACCTTTAAGGACTTTGTTCCAAACATAACCTCTGGAATTCTAATAAGAAATAAAAGGCTTATAAGGATAAATGATATTGTAAAGATAGGGGACGTAAAAGGGAGGGTTGTAAAGATTGACTTGTTAGAAACAATACTCATTGGAGATAATCAAGAAGTAATAAGAATACCAAATGCAACAGTAGTTGCTTCAAGTATTATTAAGTTTAACAATGGCACTGGAAAGGAAGGAAAAGAAAAAAGGAAAGAAAAAAATTCACAAAATAAAGCTTCTAGAGAAAAATCAGCAAATAAGAGAACTAAAAAGAAAGAAAAAGTCAAAAAGGAAAAGGTGTTAGAAGGTAGCAAGAAAACTAAAGAAAAGAAAGAAGAAAGAGAAGAGAAGGTAATAGAAGAAATAGAGCAAAGAAAAGATGAGGAAAAAGTAGTTAAAGAAAACAATAAAGAAGAAGTTACAGAAAAAGAGAATTCTAAAGAACAAACTGAAAATGAGTAAATAAGGAAAAAATCTAGAGATAAGAATAAGATTAAAAATTAAATAAAAAAATTAAATAAATAATAAAAAAATTAGGTATTAATAATAAATAAAAGATTTGAGTGCAGGTTTAAGTTCAAAATTTTTTTAGGAAATAAAAGACAATAAAAAAATAATAAGCTGGTTCTTAATAATAAATTTTAAGTTAGTTTTTCAAGCATAGAAGCAATATCCCAAAGTTGTGTTCTTGTATAACTCTGAATATTTGTATCATCATTGAGTTCTTCAAGAAGATTTAATGCTTTGTAACTTGCAACGCAAGCATCCTTCTCATCCTTAAGTGTTTTTATCATATTGTTTATAACTGCCTTAACATTTTTTGGAACTGTATTGTCATTTAACATCTCTTCAAGAAGTTCTATTATTCTTTTAAGCTCTGCATTCATTTTAATCACCCTGTTCAATGTTATTTTTAAATTTTTTTGTTGTTTTTGTTGTTATTTTCTTATTATTTACTCTTTAATATTTTTATTCGCCTTTTTTTATTATTTCGTCCTGCAGGTTTTTCATTCTTTGGGTTATGTTTTCTTCTTGCTTTTCAATTGATTTTATCCTCAAATCAATGAGTTCCTTTTCCTCTTCTAATTCCTTTTTTAATTTTTCTTTTTCAGAAAGAAGCATTATGTTGCCTATAATTTTATAAGCTTCTTTTGTCTTTTCAAGCTCTGATAATGCTAATTCAATTTCCATCTTTCTGGTTTGAAAACTCTGTTTTTGAGCATTAAGTGTTTGTCTACTTTGTTCTAGTAATTGTAATTTTTCAATCTTTTCCTCATCTTCTTTTGTTATATCCATCTTGGAATATCATAAATTTTTTTATTTTTGTTTTATCTTGCTTTAACTCTTGTTGAGATTTGTCTCTTCTTCAACAAGATTTTGCTACCACAATAAGGGCATCTTATTCTCCTTCTAAATTCAACATCAGAAATTTTTTTTCCACAATTAAAGCAAACGTATTCGACCATAAAAAACCACCACTTAAACTTATGAATTATTTTGAAATTTTATTATATTTTCTTATTTTTCCCTTTTTAAAGAGTATGCTCCTGCAGTAAACTTTACCTTGCACTTTTGGCATTGCCAAATACCGGGGGCTATTCTTTTAACCTTGTTATAATGGCAGTAAGGACAAGTTTTTCTGCCTTTATAACCTAATTCAACCTTTGCAAGTTGTTCTTTAACAGTCCTTCCATACCTTGGTCCAAATCTCTTGTAAGATGCTAATTCTTTGCTTATTTTCATTTTCAAAAAAGTGTTTTTGATTTTATTTTAAAAAACTTTTGTTTTTTTAAGGTATTATAAAGTGTTTTTAAATCTTTTTGTTTTTTTAGAAAGTTTTATAAAAAAATATTTTTTAATAAAAAATTATGAAAACAGAAACTTCAAAAACTTCAAGTATAAAAAAGAATTTATTCATAGTCGTTCCTGCTTATAATGAAGAAAAATCGATTACGAAAGTTTTAACAGATCTAAAAAAGCACAATTATAAGAATATAATTGTTGTTGATGACGGTTCAACTGATAACACATACTTTCTTGCAAAAAAACAAGGAGTTATTGTTTTGAAGCACAAGATTAATAGGGGCTTAGGAGGAGCTCTTAACACTGGAATAACTGCTGCTTTAAAATTAGGCGCTGATATTATTGTTACTTTTGACGCTGATGGCCAACACTCTGTTTATGATATACCAAAAATTATAAAACCAATAATTAATGGAGAAGCAGATTTTGTTGTTGGCTCAAGATTCTTAAAAGAACCCTTATTTGCTCATAAGAAATTTATTGTTAAGGTTAGGAGATTAGGAATTTTTACACTTAACATACTAACATATTTGCTTTATGGTATCAAAACCACGGATTCACAATCAGGTTTTAGGGCTTTTTCAAGAGAAGCAGCATCTAAGATAAAAATAACTGCAAATAGAATGGAGGTTTCCTCAGAATTTTTTAGAGAAGCAAAAAAGAATAATCTAAGATATAAGGAAGTTCCTATAAGAACAATCTACACAGAGTATTCTTTAAAAAAAGGCCAAAAACTTTCAAATGGTTTTAAGATAATGCTTAAATTGATTTTTAGGAAGATTATTGATTAGAAATGTTTATAAAGAAAAAAGTTTTGTGAATTAAAAAATAAAAATAATAAAAAAGAAAATAAAAATAATAAAAAAGAGGTGGTGAAAATAACAACAGTCAGAATTAAAAGTGTAAATGTTCTATCTTTTGCTCTAATGCAAGCAGCAATTCTCTTTATCGCAGCTTTAGTTATTATAATGCCTTTTACTTTAATCTTAAATTCTTTAATATCTTTTACACGAAGTGGTGTGGAAACAATGCTTAAACCACAATCACCTTTCTTTGAAAGCCAAGCTTCTAATCAAGAAAACCAACTTAATATGCTAACAATTTTATTTATACCATTTATATATGCAATATTAGGTTTTATCTCAGGATTAATATTTGGAGTCATTTATAATTTATCAGCAAAAATTTTTAGGGGTATAAAAGTTGATTTGGAACAAGTAGAAACAGAAGTTGACAGGCCTTTGGGAACAGAACCAACACAATAAAATTTTGTTTTAAAATTTTTTTGTTATTTTATTGTTCTAATTTTTTCTTTAAAATTCTTATTATCCTCTCTGCTGCCTTGCCATCTCCAAAAGGATTCTTCCAATCTCTTTTTCTTGAAAGCATTATTTTTGCGCACTTATAAATTTTGTAAGGATTAACTCCTGCCAAAATGTTTGCTTTTACATCAACTGTTTCTGGTCTTTCAGTATTATCTCTTAAAGTAACACAAGGAACCCTTAAAACACAACTTTCTTCTTGAACACCTCCAGAATCTGTTAGAACTAATCTTGCATTTTTTTCAAGAAGTAAAAAATCAAGATAGCCAAGGGGTTCTATCAATTCAATGTTTTTTGGGATTTTAATATTAAACTTTTTAATATTATTTTTAGTTCTAGGATGTATGGGATAAATAATTCTTAAACCAAACTTTTTATTAATCAATTCCAAACCCTTAATAATCCCTAATAATCTTTCCTTATAATCAACATTTTCTAGTCTGTGAGCAGTTACAATAGCATAATCTTTATTCTCCAAATTTAGTTCTTTAATTATTTTTGAACTCTTAGCCAATTTTAGATTTTGAACAACAGCATCAACTATTGTATTGCCAGTTAAAAAAACATTTTTTTTAATACCCTCAGAATAAAGTATTTTTTTGGCTTTTTCTGTAGGTGCAAACAAAAAATCAGAACAATGGTCTGCTAAGATCCTGTTTATTTCTTCAGGCATAAACCTAAAATAACTT
>JAWBOW010000022.1:0-14542 GCA_038825775.1 Candidatus Woesearchaeota archaeon
ATTTTGTCTCTGCAGTTGATAATTCTTTTGAGGCATTTAAGTTTTTTGAATACAAAGAATCAACAATACAGCCTGGAAAAACAATAGGGCCTTATGGTTTAGGAGCTTCTGTTTTTAGTTTATTCATCACATGCGGTATTGGTGTTTCGATAGGAATTTATTATTATTTAACATCAAAGAATTTGGTAATGTTAAGGAATAGAACAAGAGATCTTGAAAAGGAGTTCGCATCTGCACTATTCCAACTTGGTAATAGAATAGGAGATGGACTTCCTGTTGAAATTGCATGTCAAAAAGTAAGTGAAACTATGAAGGGAACTCTGTCTGGAAAATTCTTTGAAATAATAAGTATTAACTTGCAAAAACTTGGTATGGGATTAAATCAAGCAATCTTTGACAAAACAAAAGGAGCTCTTAGTTATTTTCCTTCAAACATGCTTGAGAGTTCTATGAAGGTTTTTGTTGAAAGTGCAAAAAAAGGTCCAATAGTTGTTTCAAATGCATTGATGAATGTTTCAAGATACATAAAGGAAATGCACTCTGTAAATGAGAGATTAAAGGACTTGCTTGGTGATATAATTTCTTCTATGAAAACACAAATTTCTTTCATAACTCCAGTGATAGCAGGGATAGTTGTTGGAATAACTTCTATGGTAACAACAATTATTGGAAAATTATCTGAACAATTAGCAAGTGGTGGGGTTGAGGGTTCTGAATTAAGCGGAACTTATGAGATGATGAAGAGAATGTTTGGTGATGGAATTCCAACTTATTATTTTCAAATTGTTGTTGGGATTTATGTTGTTGAAATAATTTATATTCTTGCAATGCTCTCAAGCGGAATAGAAAATGGTTCTGACAAACTTGGTGAGAGACATTATATAGGTAATTCTCTTATAAAGAGCAGTTTGCTTTACGGATTAGTTGCTTTTTTGGTTATGATTATGTTTAATCTTATTGCTCTTGGAATAATGAAAGGAACAGGAGTTATTTAGTTAGAACTTTGTAAAAAAAAAAATTTCGTTAAATTTATAAATCAGTTATTAAAACAAAACTAGGTAAAAAACAAGAGTAATAAAAAAATAAAAAATTTTCTTTTCAAGCGCCGGTGGTCTAATGGTTATGACTGCGGCCTTCCAAGCCGTATGTCCGGGTTCGAATCCCGGCCGGCGCATTTAAAAAAGAAGAATATTCTAAAAAAAAGAAAAAAATAATATAAAGAACATAATAAAATTTTTTAATTGTTAATAAAACTTTATAATTTTTCTAGTGCTTTTATTCTATCCTCAATTGGCGGGTGTGTTGAGAACAAGTTTGATAAAAAATTTTTTGGCAAAGGGTTTGAAATATAAAGGTGAGCTGTTCCTGTTGTTGCGTTTTTTAATGGGGTGTTTTCTTCTTTTATCTTCTTTAAAGCACCTATCAAGCCTTTTGGATTATGAGTAAGCAATGCAGAGTCAGCGTCTGCTAAAAACTCTCTTCTCCTTGAAATTGCAAACTTTATAATCTGTGCAAATATTGGTGCTAGTGCAATAAATATTAATCCTATTATTAGTAAGATCAAATTTCCACCACTATCTTTATCTCTCTTGCCACTAAAAACACCATACCAAAAGTTTCTTATTGCAATATCAGACAGTATTGCAACAACCCCAACCAAAACAGCTGTTATCGTCATTATCCTCATATCATAATTCTTTATGTGGCTTATTTCGTGCCCAATAACACCTTCAAGTTCTTGCCTGTTAAGTTTCTTTAAAGCTCCTTCTGTTACTGCTATTGTTGCTCTATTTGGAGAGGTTCCTGTTGCAAAAGCATTTATTGATTGTTCTGGAAGAACATAAATCTTTGGTGTGGGAATTCCTGCTCCTTTTGCTAACGCTTCAACAATATTCACATAATATGGAAAGTCCTTTTTTGTTGCAGGGTATGCTCTTGTAATTTTTAATACGATTTTATCAGCATTATAATAACTGATCAAAGCCATAATAATTGAGATAATAAGAGCAAAAATTAATCCAATAAGTCCATAACCTAAGATGTAGTCAAAGACAAGTCCTAAGAGTAATATGAACAGGACAAACAAAAATATCAAAAAAAATGTTTTCCTCTTGTTGGATTCAATCCTTTGGTAAATCATTTTTGTTTTTTTAGTTTAATATTATAGTTTACTATTTTTGTTTTTTATGATGTTGTTTTTAGTCAAACTTTACTTTAGGAGCTTTTCTCTCTTCTGCTGTAACCTCAAACAATTCCTCTTTCTTGAATCCAAACATTTTTGCTATTATGTTAGTAGGAAAAACTTCTATTGCGGTGTTAAGCATCATAACAGCATCATTATAAAATTGTCTTGCATACGCAATCTTGTTTTCTGTTCCTGCAAGTTCTTCTTGAAGCATCATGAAGTTTTCATTTGCCTTTAACTTTGGATAGTTCTCAACAACTGCAAACAATGTTTTTAAAGTTGATTCTAATGCAGAGTTCGCCTTTGCTTTTTCCCTTATAGTTTGTGCTTTACTTAGCATATTCCTTGCTTCTGTTATTGCCTGTAGTGTTTGCTTTTCATGTTTTACATAACCTTTTACCGTTTCTACAAGGTTTGGTATTAAATCAATTCTTCTCTTTAGTTGAACATCAATCTGAGCCCATGCATTTTTGACTCTGTTCTTTAATACGACTAATCTGTTATAACTTAAAACCACATACAAAACAATAACTCCTAATATAATCCAAAACCACATCATCTTTACACCCCATTTTTTTATTTTCTCTTTATTTATCTTTATTTACAATCCTTTTATCAACAACACTTTATAAATATTTCCTTTTTTTGAATAATCTTTATGTCATTAATTGTTTGGTGTTAATAATAAATTTGGTTAGAGATTTTTTATATAAAATTTTTATATAAAGATTCCTGTCCTATTTTATTTTTTGTTTCCAAAACTTTATACTTCTTCAAATTTCTTTACCTAAAACTTTTATTTTTTATCTTATCATCATATCTCTAATTGTTTTCATCATATTTTTCATCATATTTTACTTATTTTACTTATTTTGTCAAGGGTTTTTGTTTTCTTTGCTTTACTTTTTTCTTTTTGCTTTTTTGTGTAATTTTTCTTCAATTAGTTAAGAATTTTTTTATTTTCTTATTTTTGCTTTTTATCATATTTTTCATAATTTTGTAATTTTAATTTTTTATTTTTCTCTTTTATTTTCTTATCTCTTGCAATTTTTAATATAAAACTTGCCAAACTTGTTTTTATTTTATATTTCCTTTTCACTCTCAGAATTATTATTTAGTTCTTCTTTTAAGTAATCCTCATATAGAGAATCCAAAACCCTTCTTATTTGTTTTGCCTTTTTATCACCAATAAGATCAACCTTTTTTAGTTCTTCTTCTGTTGCGTTTACAATATTTTTTATTGTTCCGAATTTTTTTAGCAATGGTTTTGCTAGCGAGCTTCCTATTCCTGGAAAGGATGAAACTATGTACTCTTGCTGTTCTTTAAGAGTGAGTGGTTTTTTTGAGTGAAAATCAAAACTGCTTTGTCTTTGCTCTTGTTCCTTTTTAGCAATTGTAAATAAAAGTTCTGCTGTTTCTTTTGAGTTCTTTGTCCAAATTATTGGAATACCATAATTTATTATTATCGTTGCTATCATTCCATTTATTGCATTTTTATGAACCTGCCTTATGCTGTAAATATCCTCAACCCCTTCAATTACTATCAAAGGCCTCTCATAATTCTCTCTTAAAGATTTTATTTGGTCAAGTAATCTGCCGTCAATTATTGAGTCAATAAAATCATAAGTTGTTTTAACTTCAACACCAACCCTATCACTCAAAACATAATCTGCTGTTTCTAAACTTTTAAGTTCTATTTTTAAGCCCAAATCTATTAGTTCTTTTATTATTCGTGAATTTTTTTCTCTATGATCAACGATGATTATTATACTATTATTCTTTATGTATTTTGTTAGATCAACCTCTTTTTTCTTTTCCTTTTCTGGTTTTAGCATGAGTTCATTCTTTAATGTCAGCAGGGTTCTCTTCATTTTTTTCTCCTTGTTAAGAGCGGCCCACATGTAAGCTTCGTCTCTTGTGTCTTTTGTATAAAGGATAATAACAATTCCTTCTTCTTGTCTTCCAGTTCTTCCCCTTCTCTGAATTTGCCTTATAGCGCTTGGTATTGGCTCGTAAAAAATGACCAAATCAACTTGTGGAATATCAAGCCCTTCCTCTCCAACAGAAGTGCTTACAAGAACATTAAAATTATTATTCCTGAAGTCCTCAATAATCTGCTTCTGCTCTTTTTGGCTAAGACCTGTTTCTAATTTCTTCATTTGCCCGACAAAAATCTTTGATTTTATGTTCCTATTTTCAAGTTCTTTTATAATCTTGTTTGCAGAATCCCTGTATTGTGTGAATAAAATAATCTTAATGTCTTTTTTATTATTTACGTATTCACTTATTATTTCAATTGCTCTTTTTATTTTTGGGTGTTCAAATCCCTTTTCATAAAGTATTTGGGTTTTTGCAATTGCTGTTCTAAAATTAAGATCCTTTGAAAGATTCTTTGTAGCCCTAACTCTTGTATTAGAAACTGATTCTAAAAATCTTTCAAAATAGTTTTTTAGTTGTGATATCCCT
Organism: Candidatus Woesearchaeota archaeon; assembly: GCA_038825775.1. Lineage (GTDB taxonomy): Archaea > Nanobdellota > Nanobdellia > Woesearchaeales > WAPY01 > JAWBOW01. The sequence continues at coordinate 4,652 of JAWBOW010000022.1, forward strand.
TGGGTTTCTAATAATTCAATAGCGTGTTGTATCTTTATTGCTTGAGAAATAAATGATGACGCTTGCATTAGCATATAGTTTTTTGTTTCGTTTATTTGAGCATGAAGTTCATTTTGTAAGTTTAGAAGTTCCTTTTTTGTTATTCCCTTGCTTATGTTTGTTTCTAAAATTTCACTTGCCTTTAACAATTTCTCCTCATAACTCTTTTTTAATAATTCTCTTATTTCTTTAAACTCTTCTGGAAAAACAACTTCTTCCCAAAAAATCTTTATTTTCTTAACATAAGGACTTACATCAGGATCCTTCTCTGTTCTAACTTCAATATTTTCTATGAAAAGGTTTTTGCAAACTTCTCTTATCTTTTCAATATTACTTCCAGGAGAAGCTGTAAGTGCAAGTATTCTTGGAAAATTAGCAGAATGATAGTATTTTTCTGCAATAAAAACATAAGAGTAATTACCAACAGCCCTGTGTGCCTCGTCAAAAACTATTAAGCTCACATTTGAAATATCAATTCTTGAAGAGATTATGTCATTTTCAAAACCTTGCGGTGTTGAAAATATAACCCTTGCTTTTTCCCACAAAGAAACCCTTTTTTTAGGATTAACACTTCCTGTGAAAATAGCAAAGTATTCTTCTCCAAGATTTAAGTGTCTTTTGAATGTTTCTATGTGCTGCTCAACTAAAGGTCTTGTTGGTGCTAGAATAACAACCTTTGAGTTTGGTATTGTGTTTAATCTCTGAACAGCAAGCATAAGAGCAATTGCTGTTTTTCCAAGCCCTGTTGGAAGAACAACTAACGTGTTATAATTTACAGCAGTGCCTAATATTGTTTGCTGATACAATCTTGGTTCAAAGTTTTTAAGCGAAATTCTTTCCATACTTGCGTAGAGTTTTTTCTTGTTTAAAAAGTTTTACAAAATAATTGTCCTGTGATATTTTATTACTTCATAATTTTATTATTTTTCTCTCATAAAGAAAATAGGAACCAAAAGAAGAAATAAAGAAAAGAACAAGTATTACCTTCCATTGTTGGAACAGGTTTCCTATTAAGTATCCTATTAAGAAAGAAAACATCCAAGCATACTTTGGAATTCTCTCTCTGTTGTGTTCGTCATACAGCAAAACACCAAACAAGAAACCAAAGATGACAATAACAGCGTAAGAAACAAAATTTGATGAGCTTATTATTGCTAATAAGAATCCAATACACAAGAATATAAACATGAGTAGTTCTATCCAATTGTCCAAAATGCTTATTGCTTTCTTCACTTTAAAAACTTTTTTATGCTTTTTAAATAAACTAAAGATTTTCAGAATATAAATGTTTCTGAACAAAATTAAAAAATTTTGAAAGGATCAGAATGGATTTTCGATCCAAAGGAATACGATTAAAGAGAGTAATCCTAATAATAAACTGCTTAATAAAATCCAAAACACTCCATTTATAAAAAGTAATAAGGACGCCCCAACAATTGCTCCCAAACTAAAAAAGTAAAGTGGTCTTGATGCAAAGAATATCTTGCTTCCATCAAGAGGAGGCACAGGAATCATGTTAAACAAAGCAAAATAAATGTTTACTAAAATTGCTGTTGGCACAAGTCCTGAAATTGCATATGGCTGAAGGATTTTTAAAACAAGAGCTAACAAAACATTTGCTAGCGGACCCATAAGAGCAACCAATCCCATTGCAAAATAATTAAGCCCATACCTAAAGTATCCTAACCTATGTCCTGGCATGAAATGAACAACAAAACTTCCTGCAACTATAAAGAATAAATAACCCCTGCTCAGAAATGTTAGCATTAAGCAGAATAACAAACCATAAAACCACATTGTGTATTCTGCATTAAAACCTATGTGCAAAGCATAAATCTTTTGAGCCAAAATTCTTATAAGAAGTGCCAAGGAAACTATCAAGAACATATTAAAAAGATTTTTTAAACCAAGCAACACATCAGGGCTTTCAGAAGGACCCCATTGTCTGAAGGATAAACAAAAAGCAAGTATTAAAGCAGTTATTATAAAGCTCTTTACCTCCTCATCATTAAACCTAAGGTATCTTTTTATCTTGTCCTGCAAATCAAAAAAACTATACATAAATAAAAAAATAGAATCAGTGTTTTTAAAGCTTATTATAAACTTTTAAAGTATTACTCAAGATTATTTTATTAATAAAAAAAAGGCAAAAATAACCAAAAAGAATAATTAATCACTAAAAAATAAAAAAATTTTTAAATAAATCTTTCTTATATCTAAAAATGCTCAAGTATGCTGAGATTTTAAAGCCGATCAAAAAAATATTAAGATTAGATAAGGAATATTATAATAAAATCGAATTATTAGGAAAAAAGCATAATTCAGAAACAACTAAAAGTTTTAGCAAAAAATTATTTTTTAAAGATTATTATGGACAAAAATACTGCTTAAGGATTCTTCCATTAATAAACGAAAATAATGAATTAGAAAATTTTCTTGTTTTGGAAAGAATTTTAGAAAAAAATCTAAAAGAAGAGGTGGGACTTCTTTGCTTGTTAAAAAAGAACTCCTTAAGTTATTCTATAAGAGATTACAAATTAGAAGACATACTAAACAATTTAGAAAGCGGGTGTGATTTTTACTGCATAACTTATGGAGAAAAGGAAAAGGATATTTTAGGTCCTTTTAGAATAAGAGAAATAATATACGAGTAAAAGGATCACAAACTAAAAGAATAACTAAACTCAATCTTGTTTTCTAAAAGTTTTTTCTCAAGTTCCTTTATAATATTGATTATTTCTTTTTTATGCCCTGCTCCTAAGACAGCAACAACCTTTGAGTTTTTATTTCTAACTAAAAGATTAAAGATTCTCTTTGCAATAAAATTATTTCTTTCTTCAACTAAAACCTTGTAAAGCCCAGGATACCTTTCCTTTATTTGAACTAATATTTCATCAATTAATTCTTCTTCAGGAACTTTATTCAAGTCAAAATTAATCCTTCCAATACCAAAAATTCCTTTTACCAAGTCAATTAAAAAATTTAATTTTTCCTTAAATGTTAAACTCTTTGAGAGTTTTTTTAGTGTTACTTCAATATCTTGATCAACCAAAACCAATTGTTTATTGTTCTTTAAAGCAAGATTAACTGCTTCAAGCATTTCAGAACCTGGCTCTATTTGCAAACTCTTTCCGATCCTGTTCTGAATAAAAGAAGCAATCATTCCAAACAACAAACCCTTAAGCCCAATCTTTCTTATGTTAGAAATGCTGAATTTCAATTTTTCTTTTTCCCTTTTTCTTTTTTTACTTCTCCTCTCCTTTTCCCTCTCCATAAGGGCTTCTAATCTCTTCCTGCACAACTCAACCGCTATTATGTCAGGATTTTCTTCATTTATTGTTTTTCTAACTAAGTGAATGCTTTCACGAGCAACATGAGAGACAGGAACAATTGTTAATCTTTCTAAAACACTCGTCATAAGGAAAGGGTTAATCAAAATTCTATTAAAAACTTAACGATTAAAAAAGTAAGGTCTAAAAACCAAAGATGTTTTTGAAGGCGAGTTTTATTTAGAAAAGTTTTTATTTAGAATTTTCTTTGCAAAAACATTGATACTTTTAATGTATAAGAAATAATTTTATTCTTTTATTTTTTAGGACTTACTGTAAGCCAGAAAGCAGCAAACGCTGCAACTAAGAACAATACCGCAACTCCCAAGAGTTTTGGTTGAAATATAACTGCAAGTGCTGATTGTGTAACATCCCCTGTTGTATTGCCTGAAGTTATTGAAGTAAAATAGTTTCCATAAACTTGTGCAAAAACAATTAACATTATAAATCCAAGAAATCCAAGAGTTGTTGTGTGAACAGGACCCCACTTTGATAACAAACCCTTAATGCTTTCCTCACTTGTTCCTAAAAACCTAAATATCAAGAGTATAAAGAAAGCAATGAAGAGCATAAAGAAGAGCCAAGGAGTTAAAATCTTTATTGTTGAAACCAAATTTGTTGATAGGAGCGTGAAAAAACCAAATAGAAAAGCAACCATTGCATTCAAACTTTTGTTTTCTTTAAAAAAGTTAAGATTGCTTAGAATTCCATAAGTAACAACAAAAACCAAAATAAAAGTGAATATTGATGAAAATTTGTCCAAAAAAACTAAATCAAGGAAATCAGCCATTTTAATCACTTTCTAAGTAAATATTATTGTTGAATTAAATATTCTTATTGAATCTTATTAAACCAACTCTTTATTGTTTCTCCCATCTTTTCTCCACTGGTCTTTGAGGGTTCTTTTGTTATGAACCAAATTATAAACACAAAAACAGCAATTATTATAAAAAACGCTTGTGTTTTTGGATTACCAAGTCCTAACATTGCAAGCACTTTTGGATCAATCCATCCTGCTGATGAAGCAAATATTATTATTACAATAACAAGACAAGCAACTCCTAAAAAACCCATTAAGGTTGAGTCTTGTTTTACAGTTATTCCAAAAACTCCTAAGAGTAATAAGAATGAGATGAACAATACAATCCAAACAGATACGTTTGGCAATGCGGAATTTATGACATTAACAATATCAACACCTCTATAAGAGCCAGTAACGTGTGGGATAACAACTGAGAGTGCAATTACAAGAGCAACCATAACATTAAAGTTATTTCTTCCTTCACCCAAAATTTTTGTCCTTGTAAGAATTGCATAGACCAAAGTGAATATTAGGATAAAAGGAAGAATAACATCAGCAATTCCTAATTCAACTAAATAATTGATAAAATCTCCAAAAACTGTTCCGCTTGCAGAAGTTGGCATGTTCTCACCTTTTTATTTTTTGAATATTATTTTGTTAAACCTTTTTTTATCCTAACTAAAACATTTCTTTTTAAATATTTTTTTGTTTTTTAATAAAAAAATTATTTTCTTTTTATTTCTTTTCTGATTTGGGTCTTGGGGTGTAAGTAATATAAAATATAGCTCCCCCCATGATCAGTATAAATAATATCGCTGTCCAAACCTCTGAACTCATGTTTGAATTCATAAAACCAAAAATTATTTCCAACCAACTTTGTCCTGAGCTTGTCCTCATAGAACTTAGGAAAATGACTAATAATCCAAAGAACATTATAAGCGTGAATATTGTAGACCAAGCCCCTTTGAGGAAAAAACCCTCTGATTCTTCCTTGTGGAAAGAACCTACTAAGATTAAAAACAAAATTGAGAGAACTAAAAGCAACATTGCATTTGAGGTTGTGTCTGTTATTACTTGAACTAATTTGTTAGAAGCAACAACAAAAAAACCAACAACAAAAGCAACTGTGGCGTTTAGGTTTTTTCTTGTATATGTTTGGTCTCCTATCTTTTCTGTGCCAAAAATCTTTGTCTTTTCAAGTATTGCAAAAACAATTGTAAAAACAAGGAGAAATGGCAGAACAACATCAAACAAACCAAACTTATCCACGACAGTCATCAATGAGGAACGCATAGCTGACTCCATAATGTAAAACTATACAAGTATACTATTTAAAACTTTCGATTTTATAAAGTTTTTATAGCTTTTATGATTTTTTTATTTTTCAGAAAACCAAATGATAATTCTCAACTCTAAAATCCATTTCTTTATTTGCTTCAAAAACAGATTTTTGAGAAGAATAACATTTTAGAGCAGACAATTTTTTATTAAACTCTGATTTGGAGAGTATAATCTTATAATTTATTGTTTGGTGCTTTGTTTTCAACAACCTATTCGTGTTTATGTTTCTTATTTTAAGTTTAGGAGCGAATGTCATAAGTTTTAATTTTGAAACTTCTTTATAATTATTAAAATCCTTTTTTATTTCCTTTAATGCTTCAAAAACTGCTTTGTAAATTGTTTTGTGCAAAAAGTGTCCGTATTCGCCAAAAGAGTTATGAGTTATTACAAAATTTGGTTTTAAATCCAAAACAAGTTTTTTTATTTTTGGTTTTAACAATGTCTTTATCCTGTCTTGTGTTTTTTCATTTCCTAGTCTTTTAAGCATTGAATGATAGTTTAATCTGTCTATATCGTCAATAATCTCAAATTTTACCCCGAGCTTTTTCATAGCGTTCTTAAACTCTTTTTCTCTAATTTTTTTAAGAGTTTTCCTCTCTGATTTTTTCTTTGCAAAACCCAAACCATGACTTGAGCAAAAAACAAAAGAATTATGAGGGTATCTTGCTAAAATCCCTCCTGAGAAGATTGTTTCATCATCAGGATGTGCTGTAATTATCAAAAACATTATTTTATTCTTTTTGCTCTTCTCACTTTTCTCATTAATAAAAAATCCTTTTTGTTTATTCATAACTTACCTTCTATCAAATGATTTTACAAAATTTATTAGTTCCTCACCAGTTTCTAGATTAAAGAATTCCTTCTCGTTCATTGAAGGAACCTTTCTTGGTTTTTTCTTTTTGAATATCACAAAATTTAGAGAGCCAAATATTGATGAAATTATAGGGGATTTTAGTTTTCTCTTATCACCTATCTCTGTAAGTATTACATCTTCATCCTTCCTTGCAATAACATCAAAATCTGTCTTAACATCAAAAGCTTCAAAACCTAATTTGTTGTACTTTTGTGAATAAATAGATTTTGATTCTTTACTAAAATCAAAACTCGTAGAACATTCAAGATTAACCGGTTTAAAAATACTCTTTCCAAATAATTTATAAAGCTTAATTGCTTTTTGAATAGTAACAGAAGAGTCTCTTTTTTCATAATCATAAGCCATAGATCTGCTTACCCCTACAAAACTAGAAACCTCTGATAAAGACATTTTTAGCATTTTTCTATTCCTCCTTAACGCTTCACTATCAATAACAAGAGTTATTCCTGCTTTTGAACTTCTAAAAAAAACATCCTTTTCAAGAACAATCCTTTTAAAAGTCTCAAATGTCAATGTCTTTATCCCAAACCTTTCATAAACAACATTATCCAACAATTTTTCTCCAGAATACTCTGCAATGATTAAGGGAACAGCATTCAAAAAATGTGATATTCCAACAAGTTGAATAGCATTTTCTCTTGACAAAGAATTAGCGTCTTTCAAAATTTTTATTAGTAAAATATTCTTTCCAATAGCAACAATATCAAAGCACCTTACAAACTTCACAGTATAGTTGTGCTTTGTAAGAAAATCACTAACTTGCTCCAACAGTATGTTCTTGTCAATCATAGTAAGAAAAAAAGTATGCCTTATAATTTAAAAATCTTTTTGAAGCAGAATAAAAATTTTGAAAATGAAATTTTTATAAACAACTTTATAATCTATACTTTGGACATTTCTTGCATTGTTCTGGAGGATTATTCTTATCCACATCACTAGGACAATCAGGATATGTTCCCTTGCATTTTGGAAATTTTCCTGTTCTTAATTCAAATGTCTTTTGCTCTCGAAGCCATCTTGGAGTAACCTTTAATGGTGCTCTTCTGCTCTTTCTTGTCATGATTTATCTAAAAATTAAATGGTATTAAAAAACTTTTCTATTTTTTGCTTACAAAAAATTTGATTTAAAAATCAAAAAGTCAAAAAACCAATAAAGAATAAACACAAACAATCATAAAATAAATAAATAAGAAGAGATGATTCAAAGTTAGAATGGAACTTAACGAATTTTATAACAAACTCAAAAGTTCTTTAGAAGAAAAAGCAGTAATAGTATTTGGCTGTTCTTGCAAAGTCCTATACAAGGGCAGAGCAGAAAGTTTTCTCCCAGAAGGAGAAAGAATAGTTATTATAAAGTCTGATTCTACACTTTTAATTCACCAACCAAAAAACAGCAATCCTGTTAATTATATGAAGGAAGGAACAAGTTATTCTGTTGAGATTGACGAAACCAGTGGTGAGAAATTAATTGTTTTGAAAGCAACAAATCAAAAACAAAAGGAGTTTATGGACATAATAATAAGCAAGGTTTATTTTTTTGAAAAGGCATTCTTAAAAGACAATGCAAAAATAATAATATCAGGAACAGAAAAGGACATGGCCGAGATGATAATGAAAAAACCAGAACTAATAGAGGAAGGTTTTAAACCGTTAAGTAGGGAAGAACACACAAAGTACGGATTTATTGATGTTTTTGGTTATGATAAAAATAATAGGTTTGTTGTTATAGAAGCAAAAAGGTATGTTGGAGATTTAAAAGCTGTTTCGCAGCTTAGAAGGTATGTTGAAAAAATAAAAAAATTAAAGGGAATAAAGGATGTTAGGGGGATTTTAGCATGTCCTAAAATAACACCAAACGCTCTTCAAATGCTTCATGATTTTGGTTTTGAGTTCAAAATGTTAAGGCCTCCAAAGTATCTTGAAGAGTTTGGGAAAAAACAAAAGAGAATATTCGATTTTTAAATTTCTCTCTAATGTTTATCCTTTCAGTCCTGAACACTTATGAGTTTTATCTCAAAATTCAAAGGCTTACCTGCAAGTGGATGATTCAAGTCAAGAATAACTTCTTCATCATTAAAGTCTTTTATCTCAGCATAAGCTCTTGAACCATCAGGTGCTGTAAAGACCAATCTCTTACCCTTCTCCAAATCAACCTTTCCCTCAAAAATGTTTCTTGGCAATGCTGCAACATACTCCTCGTTTCTCTCACCATAAGCATCTTTTGGAAGAATTCTTATTTTTTTAGTTTCTCCAACCTTCATTCCAATAACAGCATCCTCAAATGACTTGAGAACAGATTTTGACCCAATCCTAAACTTAAAACCTTCTTGCACAGAATCAAAAATCCTACCATCATCAAACCTGCCAGTGTAGCTTATCTCAACAAGAGAACCTTCCCTTGCAGTTTTAACTTCTTCAGAGTTTCTTTTCTCTAAGCCGTTATTTTTGATTTCATTCTCAAACTCTTCTTTTTTTGTTTCCTTTTTTTTGTCTTGTGTTTTTTTCATCTTTTTACCTCACAAATTTTTTATTAAAAAAAAATCAAAAAATTGCCTTTATTAGCCCGTATAAAAATTGAAAACCATCAAACCCTGGAATTGGAAGCATATTAAAGATAAACAAGAACAAATTAATTCTCGCAGTCAAAATCATCACTGGCAAAAAATATTTTTTCCTTCTAAATCTCTTAGGAGCCCTTGAAACAATCAAAGAGCTTATAATAAATAATAACAGATTTGTAAGTGGGCCTGCAAGTGCTGTTATTGAGTATTGAAGATAACTTCCTGCTCCTGAAATAGAAACATATGCAGGGATAAAGAATATGAATGGAAAACCAAAGAACTTCATCAACAAACCAACAAATAACCAACCATAGGCAGCATTAAAGGTTGCCTGCATTCCAAAACCCAAAGCAACAAACTTATGAGCTAACTCGTGCAAAATAATCCCAGGAGCAACTATTAGAACAGCAAGTTTAAATGCTTGAAAATCAAATGTCTTGTTTATTAAATAATAATCCTCATAAGTTCTCCTAACTAATAAAGTTCTTAAAAAGCCCTCAAAGATTATTCCAACAAAAATGCTCATGAATACAGCATCTATTACTTCTCTTAATGTTATTAATGCCATGATAAAAAAAATAAAATGCTATGCTTTTAAAAGATTTTGGTTTTGAAAATAAAAAAAATTAAGGTTTCAAAAAAATAAAGAATTAATAAGAAACAAAAGAAACCAAAAAATAAGAACAGAAAACAAAGAAGAGAAAAACAAGACAAAAGAATAAAATAAAAATTTACTAAAATTTTTTGTTATAAAAAACAAATAATTTCAAAAAAAATTATTAAGGATTCTTTAGTTAAAAAAAAACACAAGTAAAACAAGTAAAATAAAATAAAACAAGTAAAATAAAGTTGTAAAAAAAGATAAAAACTAATTCAAATGTTTAAAAAAAATAAAAAACAAAAATTTTAAGTTGTCACTGTTAGTGTATAAGTTGGGGTTGTTGT
>JAWBOW010000023.1:0-14334 GCA_038825775.1 Candidatus Woesearchaeota archaeon
TCTTGGCATCCCCTCATGAACAGTTGGTTCAATCTTTATTGATGCGTAATCTCCAATACTAAATTCTTGAAAATATCTTTTTACACTAATCTTGCCTTTGTTCTTTTTTTCCTTTGAAAGTTTCTTTCTTGTTTTTCTCCTAAAACCACCCATTCTCATAGCCATTTTGAATCACACTTTGGAGATTGTAATATTATTTAAAAAAGTTTTGTTTTTTTGTTTTTTAGTCAGACCAACTTAAGAAGATTAAGGATATTGCTATTAGTATTATTAAGAGTATAGCAAGCCCTTTTAGAAAATCAAAAAAATATTCTTTCCAAATCTTTAAAAGCCAAACCCCAAAAACCAATAGTAAAAACCCTAACAAAATCCTCGTGTATTTTTTAACCTTTCTTTTGTTCGAATAAACTATTTTGTTTTTTTTGCTTTGCATAAAGATTGTTTTATTTCTCAGGTTTTTAAATATTTCTATAAAATAAATAAAAAACATTTTTTAAGAATAAAAACTTAAAACTTAAAATTTAGCAAAGTTTTTATAAAAGAAAAATTTTGTTTAATAATTATGAAATTGCATATTTATCTTTTTAGGCATGGACAAACATATTATAATAGGGATAGGATTTTTACCGGTTGGAAGGATTCTAAACTCACACCAAAAGGCATAGAGGACGCTAAAAAGATTGCTGAAAAACTGAAAAACAAAAAGATTGAAATGGCATTTCAGAGTCACCTTTCAAGAAGCAAAGAAACATTGAAATATGTTTTAAAGTATCATCCTGAGTGTAAGAGAATAATAACTGATGATAGGATTATGGAAAGAAGTTATGGAGATCTTCAAGGAATATCTCACAAAAAATTTATTCAGGAACATGGACAAAAATTGTTTGATATTTACCATAGGAGTTATGCTGTAAGTCCTCCTAATGGAGAAAGTATTAAGATGGTTGAGCAAAGGGTTTTGAGTTTTATAAATGATTTGTTGTTTTTAATGAAAAAATACAAGGTTAATGTTGCTGTTTCTGCTCACGGAAATTCTATGAGGCCTTTTAGAAGGTATTTTGAAAAATTAAGTATTGAAGAGATGATGAAACTCGAAAATCCTTGGGATGATTATTTTGATTATTCTATAGAAATATAATAAAAATTTTAAACATTAATCTTTAAATGGATAAATTTAAATACTAAAAATTAAATAAGTTTTTTAGGAGTAGTTAAAAATTGCTTGGAGGGTTAAATGAATTTTAACAAGAAAAAACCTTTAATAAACAAAACTTACAAGTGTAAAAGCGTAATTATAGGAAGAAAAAGAAAGGAAGATGCTAAAGGAGATGTTTTTCCGTGTTTTATAAGCTTGTCAAGAGTTAATAATCCTCACATAAGTAAAGTTCCACCATTTAAGTTTCTTGATTTTATGGCTCACAAGATAATAATAAAAGGATTAGATGTTAATTATTTACTCCCAGGCAATGATTTGGTAATAAATGATCTTGAATCAATAACAATATTTCAAGAAGGACCTCACATAACAATTACAGGAGTTCAGAAAGTAAAAGATAACAAAGAAACAAAGGATTTGGATGTTGAAAAAATAAAAAAATAAGGAAAATTATATATGTTTAATTTAAAAACAACTTCAAACCTTAAATTTTTCTAAATTTTGTTTTATGTGTTTTTTCTTTTTTGCTTTGCTTTTTTTTAGTTTTTGGAAAGCATTTCCTCAATCCTTAATAATCTGTTGTATTTGCAAGTCCTTTCACCCCTGCAAGGAGCTCCAATCTTGATCTTACCACAACCAAGTGCAACTGCCAAATCAGAAATAAAAGTATCTTCTGTTTCTCCAGAACGATGACTTACCATTACTCCCCAATTATTTTTAAAAGCAATTCTTGCTGCATTAAATGCTTCTGTTATTGTTCCAATTTGGTTTATCTTTAGCAATAAACCATTACAAAGTTTCTTCTTAACAGCAATCTTTATTCTTTTGACATTAGTAACTAAAAGATCATCTCCAATAATCTGAATTTTTTGTCCTAATCTTTTTGTAATTTCTGCGAATGCTTTAAAATCATTTTCCTCAAAAGGATCTTCTAAAGATATTATTGGATATTTTTTTATGAGCTCTGAATAATAATCAAGAAGTTCTCCTGAACTTAATTTTTTGTTATTTATTAAATATCTTTTAGTTTTTTCTTCATAAAAAGATGTTGCAGCAGCGTCTATTGCAAATCTTACTTTATCTTCATAACCGCATTTTGAAACAGCAGAACTTAATATTTCTAGTGCTTGCTCTGTATTTTCAAGTTGAGGAGCAAAGCCACCTTCGTCTCCAACATTAATTGCTGATTTGCCAAACCTTTCAAGCAATATTGATCTTAAACTATGATAAACCTCACTAACTATTTGAACTGACTCCTTAAAAGATTTTGCATTATGCGGGGTTATCATGAATTCTTGAATTTCAAGATTGTTTCCAGCGTGCTTTCCACCATTTATAACATTTGAATATGGAATTGGAATTTTTATCTTATCCTTGTATTCAGAACCCCAAAAGATTTTTGCTAAATACTCGTAAAGTTCCATTTTTGAATGTCTTGATGCTAATCTAGCACAACTCATGCTTACTGCAAGTATTGCATTTGCTCCTAAATTAGATTTGTTTGGCGTGCCATCAATCTTTATCATCTTTTTGTCAATAAATGATTGTCTCTTGCAATTAATGTTTAACAAATTTTTTTCAATGATTTTAAGATTGTTTATTGCCTTTTGTACTCCAAGCCCATAGTATCTTTTATCGTTGTCTCTTAATTCCAACGCTTCAAGTTTTCCTTTTGAAGCTCCGCTTGGAACTATTGATTGTTCGCAGAATTTTTTAGTGCATACAACCCCTTCTAAAGTCGGGTTTCCCCTTGAATCAAGAACTTCCCTTCCAAAGATTCTTGTTATTTTTGACATAACATCACCTTTTTTTACATTGTGAATTAATTATTATTAATTATTTATAATTTTGCTTTTTTTAAAAGAAAAAAGACATTTTTTTATTCTTAATAAAATCTCCTATAAATGGTATTGATCAATTTTCCCTTTAATTCTATAGAATCATAATAAGCTAAGAAAATCCCTCTGTATAGCATTCCATTTTTATAGTTTCTTCCCCTATTTAAGATTGTTTTTGCTAATAACAAATAAATCTCTCGGTTCTGAAATTTCTAAATCATTATGTTTCTTTAAGTGTTCTAATAGTGAGTTCTTTTCCATCAATATTTTTTCATTATCTAAATATAAACAAAAGAATTCACAACCATTAATATTCTCTAAAGTAAAATCTTTGTAATTGTTATCTATGATTTCATTTATACTAATACTTCTTCTTGTACTTATGTTACCTGTTACTTTATTTTCAAAACCCTCCACACCTTCAATTATTTGTTGTAACATAATAGTAGTAAATAAATTTAAATTTATAAATTTTTCTATTTTTGTAACTAATGAGTAATAACTTATTTTAGAAATCTTTAAAACAAAAGAATGAATTATCTTAAATTTATGTTTAAACAGGTTATTTTGGTAAGGACTGACTTAAAGATGCCAAAGGGAAAATTAGCAGCTCAAGTTAGTCATGCAAGTGTAAGTTGTGTTTTAAAAGCTCTTAAAAATAACAAAACAAGAAAAAATGTTGAGGAATGGGTAAGTGAAGGAATGAAGAAAAGCATATTAAAAGTAAAGGATGAAAAAGAACTTTTAAGCTATCAAAAGATTGCTCAAGAGAAAAAAATTATTTGTTCGTTAATAACTGATTCTGGAAGAACATTTTTTAAGCAAAGCACTATAACTTGTTTGGGAATAGGACCCGATCGTGAAGAAAAAATTGATGAAATAACAGGACATCTAAAATTGTTATAAAATTAAAGTATTATTCTCTTATTGTTTTTTCAAGAATTTCTATTCCTTCTTCTCCTAAACTTATCAAGAAATTTGCTAATTTAGGCCCTCTTTCCTTATTTAATAGAATCTTATACATCAGTTTAAAGAAATCTTGTATGTTTATTTTGTTTCTCTCAGCGATTTCATAAAATCTTTTGTGAAGTTCTAATTCATTTAAAGACTCCTTCTTTAAAACTTGAACAACCTCTTTAAGAATAATCTTTTCCGATTCTTTCAAAATAATTTTTGGTTCTTTTTGAAGTTCAAATTTATAATCAATAGGTGCATATTTTAAAACCCAATTTTTAGCATGCTTTAATCTTTCTAAAATCCTCTCTTTAAATTCTTCTTGATAATGCCCTGTTTTTTTAAGTGCATTAATCATCTTTTGCTCGTCATTAAATATTTGAGATATAACAACAGCATGATTAAACCTTAACAATAATGGTTTTTCAATCCTTAAAGCAGAGATTTCATATAGTCGTTTTATGTTTTCTTCCTCTTTTTTGTTTTCAATATTCTTAATTCCAAAGTATATCATTGAAGCATCATCAAACTCATCATATAATAGAGGAAGGTTCTTCCAAGAGAAGCTCCTTGTTTTCATTAATCTTTTGTTGTAAAAAAATCTTAACAATTCAGGTGGCGCAACCTCCAACCAGTCCTTTGGATAAATAACATTTCCTAAAGAAGCAGACATCTTAACATTATCAATCATTAAGTGCTCATAGAATATTGGTTCAGGCATTGGATAATTTAGTATTTTTTCACAGATCTCTCCGTTTATCCAAAAAGCACTTGTTGGAACTTGATATTCTTTGCCAGCACCTTCACAACAAATATTCCATCTTGCCCATTGAGCAGCCCATTCTGATTTCCACATTAGTTTCCCATCATCATTTAGAGGATCTGCTGTTCCCTTATAACCACAACCCTTTGCTTTTGTTGTTTTAAAATCATAGTCCTCACAAACATAATGAATCTTGTTATCTTCAAACTTTAAAACCCTTGTTGTTGCTATCTTTCCACAATTCTTGCAAACAGGTTTCCAAGGACTCCATTCTTTCTGTAAAGGCTCGTCTCTATACTTTTCAATTATTTTTCTAACTTCTTCATGATTCTCAACTATGAGCTTTATGAATTGCTTAAAACTTCCTTTTTTGTACTCTTCCCTCATTGAATATTTTTCCATTTTATCATGAACAAAAAAATCAATAACTTCAAGATATTCTGACATAAAGTGTTCTGAATAACTCTTATGACAACCATAAAAATCAGGAATATCACTTACAGGAACTCCTATATACTCAACAAAAGATTTTGGAACCCCTTCAGGAATCTTTCTTAAAGGATCCATATCCTCTGCAACCCATACGAGTTTTGCTTTAACTCCTAAGTCCTTTAAAGCCCTAAAAACAGAATCTCCCCTTATTGTATCGCTCAATCTTCCAATATGTAAAACTCCTGATAGAGAAGCAGATGTTTTAACAACAAACTCTTTTGGTTTTTTAATCTCATCATTAGTATAAAAGAATTTTTTTCTATTGACTATTTTATTAGCCAGGGTGTCTGCCCAAAATATTGATTCTTTCTCGTTATCTTCCATTTTTAAATTTAGAAATCTATTCTTCAATATAAAAGTTTCTAATTTTATTTTTGTTTTGTTAAATTTATATTTTTGCTATTCGTATTTTTTTTATAAGAAATACTTTTTAATTTCTTCATAATCCCTTTTTTTATCAACATCTATGCAAAATTCTGGTTCTACTAAAATTCCTTTTGCAGAAATATTATAAGCATGTTTAACAACAAGAGAAATATCTTCAATCCCTATTTCTTTATTAATTAGTTTTTTTGTTATTTTATAAAGGGTCTCAAATTCATTGTTTTTTATTAATTTTGCAGCAATATCTTTAGCAATAGAAAGATAGCCCTTTTTTCTTGTTTTGAATAAATACTCAAAAAGATTTTTGTTTTGAATAAAAGTTTCTTTTTTAAGAACGAACATGTTTCCCGTTCTAACACCCTCTCTTCTCTTTTCGTTTTCTTCTTCTATCAAGAGTTCAAACATGCTTCTCTTTTTAATCTCAGAATATTTTGCATTTAGCATTGAAATCTTTGTATAAGGAATATAAACATCATATCCTTTTAAGTAATAAACATTTTTTAAAAAATCATTAACTAATTTAGGATTAATTAAGGGAGTGTCAGAACTTGTTATTAATGCATAACTCTCGTTTCTTAATTCGCTCTCTTTAAATGTTCTTTCTATGTTTCTTATTAAGTTGTCTTCGCTATAACCAATCAAGTGTATTATTCTTGGATGTCTGTAAGGTGCACTACAAATTATCCTTTCTAGTTCCTTTTTGAATGTTGGTTCTTCATCTTTGTGAGTTATTACATAAATATCACCTATATTTTTAGAATTTAACAAAGCTTTGATTACATAATCAATCATTGGTTGTTCTTTTAATTTTAAAAAAGCCTTATTGTTAATAGGCATTTCTCCTAACTCTTCTTTATCCACAATTTTGTCAGCAGGACTTTTTCCGCACAGAACAAATGCTGGTAAAGAATAATTTTCATAATCAGAGTTTATTCTTTCTTCAATTCGTTCCATAGTTTTTTATTTACTATAAAGTAATATAAAAAACTTTTGTTTTTTGTGTAAAAATCCTCTCCTAAAAATTTACCTTCTACAATATAAAATTTTTCATTCACTTATTAATAATTATGAAAAAATTTATAAATAATTTAAAATGTCTTTTATTGTTTTGTGGGCTCATAGCTCAGCCTGGTAGAGCAAACGGCTCTTAACCGTTAGGTCGGGGGTTCAAATCCCCTTGGGCCCGCTTTTTATCATAAAGACATTTTGAATTGTGAGTTAAAAAAGATTTTATGGAAATCTTTTTATATTCTTTTTATTTTTAATATTTTTTGAGGTGATATTATGAACCTTGATGAAAAGCTTAAAATTTCTTTTAAAAGACCTTTTGAGGACTATAAAAAAATGCTTATCGGAATGTTAATTTCAGCAATTCCAATAATTAACTACTTAATCTATGGTTATTTTATTGAGTGTTCAAATAGAATTTTTAAAAAGGATTATAAGTTGCCGGATTTTGATGATTTTTTAAGAATTTTAACTAACACGCTTGTTTATTTATTAATCGCCATTGTTTATTTCATACCCTTTTTTATAGTATTATTCATTACAGTTTTAGAATTAATTAATAATGCTAATGTAATATCAGAATTAGTTAAAAATCTAAACTTAGAAACAAATACAGATTTATTGTTGTTATTCACACAATTACTAAAAGAGTTTTGGCCTTTAATTTTGCTTATTGTAGTTGTTGCGTTTATAACATCTTATTTAGTGATTATAGCTCTAATTAATTATTCAAGAAATTATAATATAACTGATGGTTTTAAATTAAAGGAAATCTTAAAATTTGCTCTCAATATAAAATTCTTTGCTTTTTATTTATTAACAGCATTATACACTATTTTTGTTAATGTAATTACAGCTTCTTTGTTTTTTTGGATGCCTTTTGGTAAGTACATAAGCTCTGGAGTTGCTGTATTTATCACAGGAGTAACACAATTTACTTTATTATCATTCATTTGTTCTGAAATTATTGAGAGACATGAAAAATTACACATAATACAAAAACATGAAAAAATTAAACATGAACAAAAAGCAGGGATAATTGAAAAGAAAACAATTTCAAGAAGGACTAAAAATAAGAGAGTAAAGAAAAAATAAAATAGAAATAAAATAAGTTGTTTTAATAAAAATCTTTATATATTATTGCTTAATTCCTATTTTTTTAAGCGAGGGTAGCCAAGCGGTAAGGCAATCGGCTGCAGTTTATACTGAGAAATCGGTATTATGAGCTTTAAGCTATGATAAGAAGATACCGATGATTCGGGGGTTCAAATCCCTCCCCTCGCTCTATTTTTTTAAAATCTTTTTTGTAATTTTTTTATTAAATTTTTATATGTTGTATCTTTTTCTTGCAATTTTTACAATCTCTTCTATCAAGTTAATTCCTTCTCTCTCAGCCATTATGCCTAAATAACTGTTTGGTATTCCATTATTTAAATGATTCATCATTAAGCCAGGAGCTGTATTTGTTTCTAATAAATATATTTCATCATTATGAACGATTAAATCAATTCTGAGGTAATCTCTTGCTTTTAAGCTGTAATAAGTTTTTATAGCTATGTCACTTAGTTTTTTAATCATTTTAGAATCAATGTCTGCTGGAACTATAAACTCTGCATTATCATTCATTTTTGCATCAAAAGTAAGTATAGAATTCTTTTTCCTAATCTCCAAGGGCATAAGAACTTTAGGCCTTTCGTATCCTAAAACACCTACAGTTACTTCTTTAAAATTTTCTTTGTTGTAATCATTTGAAAATCCCTCTGAAATCAGTTCCTCTACCAAAACTGGTTGTTTTAATCCAAGAATTATCTTTTTAAAATGCTCTTTTAATTTTAATAATCTCTCTTTATTATAAATATTTTCGTATCTTATTATTGAATCTTCACAAATTCCAGCACTTCCCCTTCCAAAGTTTGGTTTTGCAATGTAATTCTTTTTTGCATTGATTTTTTCATTAAAAAATATATTCATATCTTCGATGCTTTTTACAAGAAAATCCTCTGCAATATTTAAAGAATCGTTCTTTACAACCCTTTTTGTTTTATACTTATCAGAGGATAAGATCATTGTTTCAAGATTAGAACCAGTGTATGGGATTGAATTTTTTTCCAAAAAAATTATTTCTTTCTCCTCAGAAGCATTTATTGCCAAATCCGGTTGGAACTCTTTTATTTTTTTATAAAATTCTTCCTCGTTTTCAAAATCAAGGATTCTTACTTTAAAATTTAAAGCTTCCAATCTTTCTTTGAACTCTTGGACTTCAGAAACCTTGTGTTTTTCTAAGAGTTTTTCTTCCTCTTCCAATCTCTTTTCTTTATTTTCTTTATCCCCATTAAATTCTAAATTTTCAAGACCACTAGCTCTTAAATACTTATCTTGTAAAGAAAGATTTCCTCTAAATTTATCAATAATAACAATTTTAATATCTCTCATAATATTTGTTATTATTAAGTAGTTAATAAATCTTTCTCTTTTAGAAATCTATCTTCCTATTATTTCTATCTTTGTTGTCGTTCTTCTTCTTAAACAACCCCCTCTTTTCAAGTTTATTAACATCAATAATTATCCTGTTTTTATTTTTATTCTTTATGTAGACAGCTGTCATAATTAATAAAGAAATCAGTGATATAAAAATAATTAAAGATAAAATACTTTTATTGTTTCCTACTTGGTTTAAGTTTTTAGTTACAAAACCTGTTATAACATCTTTATAATTTGACAAAAACCCTGTTTTGGAATTATATTCTAAACTGTTATTCTCGTTATATTCTTCATTAAATTCTAAATAAGTTTCAATTTGTTCTTCTGAATTTTCCCTAAGCTCATTATTTCCTAAACTTTCATTAGAATTAATTGCATTGAGAACTCCTAAATCTTGTTCATTATTGTTTTTGCTTTGATTGCTCGTGTTGCTAACATTCAAAAATATTTTTGCTGCTTGTATGTTCTGAATCGTATTCTGTTGCGTGTTTTGAGAGCAGTTCCTTGTTTCAACAATTGAGCTTGAGGAGCACTCGTTAACATCCTCACAAATCCTTGTGGAAACTCCATTTACACAATCACTCCATTCACTGCAATCAGTATAAGAGGTAATACATGTGCATGATTCTTCCTCAATCCTTTGAGAACTGCAGTTTGAAACATCTACACAAGTTCTCTTTCTCTTTTGATAAACACAAGAACTCCATTCTGAACAACTCCAATTACTTACACAAACACAATTTTCTGTTTCTGTTATGTTCATTAAACAATTATTAAGATCATAGCAAGTTCTGCTTCTTAATCCTGAAATACAAGAACTCCACTCAGAACAAGTGTAGTTTGGAAAACAACCTTCTATTATTCCAGAATTTATAACTCCTGTTATTATATAAGTGTTATTAAAAATAAAGCATCTTTTTTCATTATTTAATATTTTGTAATCAAAACTTTCATCAGTATTCTCGCATTTAAGTATTGTTTCATTTGTGTAATTGCAGTAAGTGCTAAAATCGCTTATGTTATTTATTTGAGAATCTTTTAAACAAACAAAATCATAGTTGGTAATTTTTTTTACAAAAATATTTTTTAGAATTCCTTCTAAACCGTTTATTATTGTGTAACCAAAACTCTTATTTTCTTCTTGTTTTTCTGTTATTAAACTTATGCTTGATAAGTTTAGGGTGTTATTTTCAAAATCAAAATCAAAAACTATTTTTAGTTCTTGAATGTCATTATTTTTTTCGTAAATTTCAACATTTTTAATTCCAGAAATATTAGTTTCATTGTTTAATTCTTTACCTTCAGAAATAAAAATAAGCTCATCATTGTATCCAAATATTTTTTGTTCATTCGAAAATCCAAAGCTTGATACTATAACACATATTAATAAAAACAAAAACACTGTTTTTAGATTTTTCAACTCCTTTTTGTTTTTTAATTTTTTCATAGACTCTCCAAAACAAATTAAAATAAAAATTTTGAAATAATTTATCTCTTTTTATTTTGTTATTTGCTTTTCAAGTTTTTGAAAAACATCAGAGAGTGCAAAGAAAAGATTTCTGTTATTTGATTCTGCTGTGTATTGTTTTCCACCGATAAAAAGCTTAGCATGCAATTCAAATAGTCCTTTTTCTTCTTCTGACTCGCCATGAATCTTTTTTAGATGAATTAATATCTTTTCAAAATTAGGAGCCATCGTTGAAATCTTTTTAGTATTGTTTCCAACAATCTTTTTAACAACAACCATTGTTGCCCTATCAAAATCCCTAAAACCTGAAAGTTCTATATTCCCACCCAAACTTATTTTTTCCTCATCCATTTTCACACCTTTTTACTTTTTTTAGAGTTATACAAATTACTATCCTTACTATCCTATATAATTTAGTTCTCCTGGTTTTGTTTTTGGTTTTTGAACTTCCATTGAGAATTTTGAGAGTATCTGTTTTTCAAAATCCTCTATTTGCTTATCAAATTTTGAAATGTTAATCTTTAAATCAAGCTTTTTATTAAGTACCCTAACTATCTCTCTAGAACCTTTCATTCCAATATACATCGGATGTCCGAATGTTTCTGCAAGCAAGGCGATTGCAGGAATGTTCTTTTTCTTCGCAATTCCTAAAAACAATCCTGCAGCACCCATTATAGGCCCAACCAATCCAAAGAGCTTGTTGTCAAGATTTGTGTCTTTCATGAATTCTCTTACAAATCTTTCGTCATTACCAGTGCAATAAACCTTTGGCTCTTTAGGAATACTTGAGAGTCCTATACCACCTAAAGTTATTATTTTACTCCCCCTTAATTTCTGGAATAAATTTATAACTGTTTCTGCAAACTCAAAAGAAGATGTTTCTTCCATTGGTTGAAAGTCTCCTGACAAAAATAATAAACTTTTGTTATTAATTACTTTGTAAGAAAGTTCGATCTTGGGCATATCAATAAGATTGTTTTCCTTAACATACACATATGGAGGCATTGAATAAGAACTAAACTCGTAAATCGTTTTTGGTTTTAATTGTTCTATCATAAAATCAACTGCTATCTTTCCAACATTTCCAATCCCTGGTAAACCCTCAATTAACCAAGAATTGTTAAGCTCTCTTTTGTTAAACTTTGAAGTTTCTATAACTTTCCACATAAAAAATAGTTTTATTTATTAGTTTAAAAATTTTGTGAAAAAATTTTTAAATACAATATTAAACCTTTTAGTGATGATAATTCTCGGAATAGAATCAACAGCTCACACGTTTGGAATTGGTATTTTAAATGGAAAGAAAATTCTCGCTAACGAGAAGGACTCTTATACGACTGAATTTGGAGGAATAATCCCTGTAGAAGCAGGAAAGCACCACAAAGCTGTAAAAGAAGATGTTTTAAAAAGAGCTCTTGAAAAAGCAAGTGTCACATTAGAGGATATTGATCTAATAACTTTTTCACAAGGCCCTGGACTTCCGCCTTGTTTAAGAGTTGGAACTGAGTTTGCAGCAGAGTTATCCTATAAAACACAAAAGCCAATAGTAGGGGTTAATCATTGTATTGCACACCTTGAAGTTGGTTCTTTAATTAGCAAAGCTAAAAATCCTTTACTGCTCTATGCTTCTGGAGCAAACACGCAAGTTATTGCATATGAGGCCAATAAATACAGGGTTTTTGGAGAGACAATTGATATTGGAGTTGGAAATTTTTTGGATAGTTTTGCAAGGGAACTTGGAATTGGATTTCCAGGAGGGCCAAAAATAGCTGAGTTAGCTTTAAAAGGAAAAAGATATGTTGAGTTGCCATATGTTGTTAAAGGCATGGATGTTTCTTTTGGTGGAATACTAACAAATTGTAAGGAAAAAATAAAACTTATAAGATCAGGAAAAGTAGATTATACAATAGAGGACTTATGTTATTCTGTTCAAGAAACAATATTTGCAATGCTTTTAGAAGTTACAGAAAGAGCTCTATTTCATTGTAATAAAAAAGAGTTATTGCTTGGAGGAGGGGTTTGTTGCAACAAGAGATTACAAGAGATGTGCTTGAAAATGGGTTCTCAAAACAATATAAAAGTTTTTATTCCTGAAAATTCTTTGTTAGTTGATAACGGGGTAATGATAGCTTGGCTTGGTTATAAAATGTTCATTGCGGATAGTAAAAGATTTTCTCCAATAAAATCCTTTGATGATATTAAAAATCTAACATTTAGCCCTAACGAGAGAACTGATGATGTTTTTGTTTTTTGGAAGTAAGTATTTTCATATTTTTTTTGTTTTTTCTTTTACATCTCTTCTACTTCTTCAATACCTAAAATATTTAGAACTCTTGAAAAAACTTTGACAAATGCAAGAACAAGAGCTAATCTTGCATTTTTTATTTCATCTTCCTCCCCAATAACCCTTAACTTTTCATAGAAGTCACTAAAAGAAGTTGCCAACTCATAAGCATAATTTGCTATTATGTGGGGAGAATTTTTTAATGCTGTTTGTTCTAAAACATCATTAAAATCATCAATCTTTATTATTAAATTCTTTTCTTCATCAGAACTTAAAAGTTTGTAATCAACATTTTTTAAGTTATTTTCTATTTCAAATTCACTTATTCCTGATTTTAAGATTATCTTTTTTGCTCTAACGAGTGCGTATTGCAGATAAGGACCTGTTTGGCCTTCAAAGTTTAGTGCAGAATCCCAATCAAATATGATCTGTTTTTCAGGATTTACCTTTAATTCAAAGTATCTTATTGCGGACGAAGCTATTTTTTCTGCAATCTCTTCTTTTTTAGAACTTTCAATCTTATCACCAATTATTGTTAGAACCTTCTTTTTTCCCTCATCAAGAACCAAGTCAGCAGGAACAACCCTACCAGCTCTTGTTGAGAGTTTTCCCTCTTTCAAACCAACAAATGAAAAATGAACAACCTCAAACTCTTCATCTCTTTTAATTATTTTTAGTAGTTTAAGCATTTGTTTAAGAACTTTAAATTCAACTTTATGATCTTCTCCAAGAACATTTATCATCTTATCTGCTATTTTCTTTTTCCAAGCATGGTAAGCAACATCTCTGCTAACATAAACAGAAGTTCCGTTTGCTCTTTGAAAAACAACCCCTCCAAACCTGCTCTTAAAACCATACTTTTCTAAATCAAGAACATGATTTCCATTAACAACTTTGTATTCTTTTAATCTTTTTAATTTTTCAATAAATTTTTGGGTTTCGTTGTTTTCTAAAAATCTGCTCTCAAAATCAAAACTATCAAACTTTATATTGAATCTTTCAAGGGTTTTTTTCTGTCCTTCAAGGCAATAAGAAGCTGTTTCTTTAAACATATTAAGTGTTTTTTTATCTCCTAACTCGCAGAGTTTTATAAGCTCTTCAACTTCTTTTGCAGCGCTCTCATCACTTAATACTATCTTGTGTGCTGGAACATAAATGAACATTGTTTTAAAATCATTTCTTTCAGAATATTCTCTGAATTTTTCTTTTAGTTTTTCATCTTCCTGAATATTTTTGTTTTTAGCCCAAGAGATTATTGCAACTTGTTTTCCCACATCATTTACATAATAATGAGCCAAAACTTCATAGCCAAGTGCTCTATAAACCCTAACTAGGGTATCTCCAATAAAAGAGTTTCTTATTCTTCCAACATTAACTGGTCCTGAAGGATTTATTGAAGTGTGTTCAATTAGAATCTTCTTTTTCTTTTTAACAACTTTATTCTTTTCTTCTTTTTCTCTTTTTAACAAGTTACTAATTATTTTCCTTGCAAGGTATTCTTTGTTT
>JAWBOW010000024.1:0-13535 GCA_038825775.1 Candidatus Woesearchaeota archaeon
CAAGTGCAAGGTTTAGCACACCTGTTATTACAACTGCAAGAACTTGAACAAGGGCGAGTACCACAAGAACCTGATTGATAGTTCATACAACTCTCTTCAACTACTCCTCCTATACCTAAACTTTTTATATCTTTTAAAGCCAAATTTGGCCAATACCCATTACAATCTCCACCAGTGCAAGAAACAAGTTGTTGTTCTGACAAATCAGTATTACAACCAGGACAATTATTTTCAATATTATAAGTTCCTTCTAAAGCACCAACCGTTGCAAAGGCCCAACAACTGCCACAATATGCTTGATTTTTAACAGGAGTTAAATAATTCTTTCCATCAACGTTTCTCCAATCCCATTTTTTTGGAGGAATGCAATTAGGCATGCATGGATAACTACAAGTTTTTTGAATACAAGTTTTTGTTTTTGAATCCCATTCTTTGTCTTTAGGACAGCAAGCCATTTCAGAAGGACTAGTGTTGTCTTTAGAACACCTCAAATCTTGCTCACACTCAGCATCACACTCGCACTTTTCCCCTTCTTTTTGTTTTTTTGTTATTTCCTTGCAATTTCCAGAGCAATTAACTTGATTCTTAGGACAACAACCATTTTCTAATTTTCCATTGCAATTAACACAACACTCTCCAAGGTCTAAAGCATTACAATTACAATCATTTGGGCTGAAAGTGCAGTTCTCAAAAAATGGTGGTGTTGAATTACAAATTCCATCTCCTAAAAAACTTATGCACTTTCCTTTTTCTTGATTAAAGTATTCTCCTTTTTCACAACAATAACCAAAAATGCAATTGTTGCTTAAACACTGACAACTATAATTGCATTTTTCTTCATTCTTATAAAGTAATGTTTTATTTATGCAGCCACTTTCTGTTATTCCTTTAATATCACATTCTACCCTGCATTCTTGATAGTCCTTACAAGTGCAATCTTTTGTGTTCTCACAATTTTCTCCTCTCTCTGGCTCGCACAAGTAATTATTTTTTGAGGGACAATCAGGATCATAACTTTTACAGTCAGGATCGCAAACACCATTTGTTTGCAAACAATCAACATCGCAGAAATTATCAACAACATTGTGAGTTGCTGGATCGCAAACCCCATCGCTGTAATAATCGCTAAAATAAATTGTTTTACTTAAAAAAAACTTATTTTCTTTTATGTTACCTAAAATTTTAGAATCTTTTTCTGTCTGAAAAATTTTAATTGTATTGCTTATCAAAAAAACAGAGACAATTATAAAAAAAATTCCAAACAACAAATAAATTTTTTTATTCATTGCTATGCCTCTTTTTTTTACAAATTTTATTTTTTTTGTTATTAAAAATTTTTCTTTTTTTTATTTTAAACAATCATAATCATAAACAAACTTATACTCGTTTGTGTAACAGTCAGGATCACAAATTCCGTCGCTGTCTTTATAATCAACAAAACCGTCCTTGTTTGTATCTAAACAATACATGTTACAAATTCCATCCTTTTCTTCAGAATAGCATTTTGGATCACAAACCCTTTTTATTATGCATCCAGGATCACAAACTTCATCATTAATATTGCAAACAAGCTCGTTAGTTACTAACAAATTATTGTTGTCCTTATAAATATATATTTCTCCTGATGTTGAGAATTTTGAAGGAATAATATAGACCTTTGGTAGTATTATTTCTTTTGATAAAATAACATTTCTCCTTGTAAAATTTAGGGTGATTATGTTTTTTTCTATCCTTGCTGTAAATTCCTCTGCTATTGGCAGTTTTATTTTATACTTTGCTCCTGTTGGAAAAGCATTTGCTTTATTGCTAGAAGTCACTATTTCCTTAACAACAGCACTTAGAATTTCTTCTTCAACACTTTTTGCTTGTTGAAATGTTATTTTTCTAATTGCAAAAAAGGCAATTAATCCAACAACCAACAGTCCTGTTGTTAGTGCAATATTAGTTAGAGTTGATGCTTTTTTATTATAAAAATTAATGATTTCACCTCTTTTTTTTATTTTTAATTACACTTTTTAATTATTTATATTATTTATATTTTGCTATTCTTAAAATTATAAAAAATGATGTAAGAATTTTTGCATTAGCCCAGATAAAGCTTTTAGGTAATAATGAGTTTATGCATTTAAAACTTTTTTAAGAAAATAAAAAAATCTAAAATTATTTTTATTTTATTTTGCTCCTTTATAATAACCATACTTTACTATCCAATTGTTTTGGTTTTTCTCATCTAGGCCGCAAGTTCCACTCTTATTAGTATACTCTAATTTTGCATACTTGTAATCAGCGTATTTTTTAAGATATTCTTTGCATTTAAAACCATCAAGTTCTTTACAATCATAAAGCAAAAAACAAGGAATTTTGTCTTCACAACTAAGTATTGTTCCATAATCAAGGATTCCGTTATAAACTCCATCATTATTCCAATCAATCCTAACTGTTTTTGAGCAGAACTCTACAATGCTGTTTATTGAGCTTCCTGTTTCATAGCTGCTTAATTCACAAATCTGCATGCACTCACGCTTTGCACTTTCAAGCTCTTGAATATTCTGATTTGGAGGAGTTGGTTTTGGAATTTTTAGTATTTTAAAGAATAATGCAAGTAATGTTGCACTAACTATTACTAAAACAACAACTGTAAATATTAATCCTAAAGTTATTTCCATTCCTTTTTTGTTTTTCATGATTTCACCCTTATTGCTGGCTTGTTTGTTGTTTATAATAACCATACTTTACAACCCAATTTCTTGATTTTGGATACTCTTCAGGGTTGGTAGGAACAGGTAAACTACAGTTTCCTTGAGGAGTTTTATATTTCATACTTTCCAATATGTCAGGTGCATATTCAGAAAGTATTCTTTTACATTCGTTTCCATCCATAGCATTTGGTTCGTCTATTGTGAGTAAGAAGCAAGGAATAAAATTTTCACAAGCCATAAACATTCCTAAATCAATAGAAGATCTATCAGATACTATTTTGTCAGGGTCTTCACTTTCAATAGAAACTGTTTTCCTACAAAATTGTATCATACCATTAGGACCTCTAGCTTCATCTAATAATGTTTTACAAGTATCTCTTGCTTCTGCAATCTGATTTTGTGAAAACCATTTTTCTTGAACAGTAGACATTGTTCCAGTTCCACTTCTCGTGAACCTAAAGAACAAACTCAAAACAACTAAGGATATTATTAAGAGTACGAATAAGCCGAAAATCATTTGTAGTGATTTATCATCACCTTTTTTACTTATAAATAATTTTGAGAATTTGTTCATAATTCACCTCTTTTTTCCAGGGCTTGCTCGTTTTTATTTTTTTTATCTTTAATTTATCTTTATTATTACCTATGCTTATTTTTTATTCATATTTAAATTTTTCTTTTTTTGTTCCGGGCGTTTTAAAAGAAATGGGTGTTTTAAAAGAAATTTTTAAGCGTTTTTACTACTTTAGAAAAATTTATTAACTATTTATAATTATTTATATAAGAGCACATATGAGCAAAATTCACAAATACTCATTTTTAAAGTGTTTAAACTGTATGTTTGAAACTAAATGTTGTAAAATAGAACCACCCTTTATTTTTGAATTTGAAAAACCTAAGTTTAAGGATTTTTTACTTTTTAAGAACTATAAAAAAAATAAGATTGCTTTAATTAAAAAACAAGGAAGAACTTGTGTTTTTTTGAAAAATAATCGTTGTAAAATTTATTCTAATAGACCTTTTAATTGTAGAATTTTTCCTTTTGATATTAAAAAAATTAATGGTAAATTCTTTTGGATTTTGTGGGATTTTTGTTACGGTCCTAAAAATTTTGATAGTAAAGAAATAAATAAGTTGCTTTTAAATTTTGATAAATACCTTTATAAAATTGATGAAAAAGAATTAGAATTATATTCTGATTATACTAATGAATCAAAATTCTTTAAAAATCTTAAATTTAAAATTATTAGAGAGCTTAATTTAAAGCCAAATATAAAAATTATAAAATATAAAAATAATAAATTTCTTTTTATTAATGATTATTTGTGGATGTGGGATACTCCTCAAGAGAGAGAAATTCAGAAATTTTTGGCAGATAAAGCTTTTGGCGATGTTTTAGTAGTAGGTTATGGTTTTGGAATTCTAACAAAATTTGTTAGTTTGAATCCAAGAGTTAAATCAGTCACCACTGTTGAAAAATTTAAAGAAATTATTGAAAAAATTAAAAGTTTTGACAAAATTTATGGAAATATTATAATCAGTGATTTTTATGATTTGCCAGAAAATAAAAAGTATGATTGCGTTATTGGAGATATTTGGCCTGATATTGATGCTAAATTTTTGGAAGATTATGTTAAATTTAAGAAAAAAGCAAAGAAAATTTTAAAAAAGAAAGGGAGAATATTAGCTTGGGGAAAAGATTATTTTGAGTATTTGTTGAACAAAAAAGGAAGGTAAACAATGAAAGACGCAACCCACTTAATTTTAGACATTAAGGAGTGTGAGGAATTTAAAAAACTTTTTAGTAAAAAAATAATTAAGAATTGTCTTTTAGAGTTGGTAAAAATTAGTAAAATGAAGGCCATTACCAAACCTCTTGTTTTTTATTATAATCACAAAGAAAAACAAGAAAGTGGAGTAACAGGTTTCATAATTATTTCTGATTCTCACATAAGCATACACACTTATCCTTATAAAAAGTCTTTATATCTTGATTTGTTCTCTTGTAAGAGTTTTGATTCTGATAAGATTTATTCCTTTATTAAAAATGAATTTAAACCAAGTAAAACGAATAAGAAATTGATTAAAAGATAATTACCTATAATAAACCCACTCATTACTGGAATATTTTTCTTTGTATAATTGTTCTGCAAGTTCTTTTTCTTCTTTTGTTAGTTCTTCCTTTTCAAGTTCTGTTTTGAATACGCTACTAAAATTATCAATTAATAACTTTTCAATTTCTTTTTGTTCTATGTTATTTTTTATTTCCTCACTTATTGAAGTTATTTCACCCTTTTCCTTAATAACAAATTTTTTAGAGTCCTCTTTTTTTGTTGACAACAAAATGCTAACATTAAAAAGTATTACACCTCTTTTTCTTAATTGGGTCATAAATGCAATTTTTTTATTATTGACTAAAGTATTGTTCAATGGTTTAAAATCTGCTTTTATATTATAACTTTCCAAAACCTTTGAGATTAAACTAAAAATCTTTTGATAGGAATTTAAAAGGTCTAATGGTATGTTTATGTTTGAATCATTTATTATAAAACTAAAATTTATTTCTGAGTTTGGTTCTTTATAAGTTGTTTCTAAATTAGTTAGGGTTCTCCCAATTTCAATCCCAAACCTTTTGCAGTTTTCAATATTAATCTCTTCATTTATTCTTTTGAAAAACCCCAACAATACAATTGGTTTTTTAAAATATGATATTCTTAGTGTTGGTTTTATTCTTTCTTCTTGCAACAGAATTATTTGGATTTCATCCAAGGCTAATTGTTCAAGAAAGCTGTCTGTTTTTGAAATTATTAATCTAATTTTTTCCTCTTTTGATTTATCAATGATTTCTTTATTTTCCATTAGAAGAGGCCCTTGCAGCATTTATTTTTTTCAAGCAGTATTTTGAAGCTATTGATATTGGTTCTATTGCAGGAGTTGTTAGTGGAGAATAAGCGTTTTCCAAATAAATCAAATCCTTTAATTTGCACTCCTTTTTTATTGCTAGTGCAATTAGATCAGCTCTTAAAGCAACGTATTCTTTGCCTATTATTTGCGCCCCAATTATTTTTTCATTAGAATCAGAAATTATTTTAATAATAATTTCCTTTCCGTCAGAGTATTCCTCTCTTGTTTTCGCATTTATAAGAGCAGAAAAAACCCCTATTTTATTATTTTTAGCTTCTTCTTCTGTTATTCCTACTGATGCAATTTCCAAACCAAAAATCTTTGTTATTGAATTTGGGATTACAGAATCAAGTTTTATAACATTATTGGAGAGTGCATTATTGACTGCTATTTCTGAAGTTATTAATGCTATATTTGCTAATTGTATTAAACAATTATTTCCAGTCATCTTGTTTTTTATTTCAATACAATCACCACAAGCATAAACGTCCTTTTCTGATGTTTCAAGTTTATCATTAACTACAATTCCAATGTTTGTTTTTATCCCTGATTTTTTTACTATTTCTATGTTTGGTTTGACTCCTGTTGCAATTATTAAAGTGTCAAAATCATAAACTCCTTTATTAGTGAAGGCTCTTCCTTGTTCAATCCTTAATATTTTTTCATTTAGTTTTACTTCAACATTGTTTCTTTGTAACTCTTCAAGAACTATTTTTGACATTTCCCCATCAAGCATTTGTGGTAAAATCCTGTTTTTTATCTCAATGATTTTGACTTCAAATTTTTTCTTCACAAGTGCTTCTGCAATTTCTAATCCTATAAAGCCGGCTCCTAAAATTAGTACTTTCTTTTTGTTGTTTTTTAGCATCCAATTTATTCTCTCGTTTAACTCTTCAAAATCTTCTATTGTTTTTAGAGTGTAAAATTTTATTTTTTTCAGATCTTCAATTTCAGGAACAAAAACTGTGCTTCCTAAGGCTATTATTAGTTTGTCATAACTTATTGCTTCTTTGTTTTCTAAAAAAACCTTTTTTTCTCTTGTTGATATCTCTTTTATTTTTTTTCCAAGAATTAGTTTTATTTTAAGTTGTTCTAAAAATTCCTTATTGAACTCAAATATTCTGTCCCTTTTTATTGTGTTGCTAAGAGTATATGGTAAAGCACAAGGAGAATAACCTATATTTTCTTTTTCACTTATTAAAATAACTTCTGAATTTGAGCTTATCTTTTTTGCGTTTATTGCAGCATTTATTCCACTAACTCCTGCTCCTAAAATTACCACTTTCATCTTTTATTTTTTTCTTTTTTTATTTTTTTAACTGTTCAATTGCTTCTTTTACTAATTGCATATACATTAAGCTTGGACCGCCGCCCATCATTACAGCAACCAAGCTTGCTTCTAACATTTCTTCTTCTGTTATTCCTAAATCCAAACAATTTTTAACATGAAATGCTATGCAGTACTTGCATTGGGATTTTACAGCAAGTGCTAAAGCGATTAATTCTTTTGTTTTTTTGGACAAAACACCGTCTTCTAATGTTTGGTTTATAAAATTGTGGAAAGCACCAATTGGTTTTTGTTTTTTTGTTGCAAAGTATTCTAAATTCTTGTTTGTGTTATTTAAAATTTTATTAAAATCCTCACACATTTTTCACCCCTCTTTTATTCTTTTTTTGTTTTTCTTTATTTTTCTTTTTTTTATTTTTATTTGGTTTTTCTTTTTATTATCTCAATTATTCCTTTAGCGTCCTTTAAACTTTCTAACTCTTTTTTGTCTTTTAATTTTACTTTCATAATCCAACCTTGTCCATAAGGATCCTTATTAATTAGTTCTGGATTGTCAAAAACTTTACTATTAACATCTATTATTTTGCCAGTTACAGGGCTTTTTAAGCTTCCAGTCCACTTTATAGCTTCTAAAGTTACATAGTTCTCTCCTTTTCTTATTTCTTTATTCTTCTCAGGCAAATCAACAAAAACAAACTGTTTTACCATTTTCGCACCATAATCATTTACTCCAACAATAGCAATATCGTCTTCTAACCTAACCCAAGAATAATCCTCATTATATTTTAATGATTCAGGAAACTCAAATTCCCTAAACTTCATACTTTCACCTCCTAACCAAATGATAATAGTGTTGGCTTAAAAATCATTATTAAGGCCAAAATCAACATTATTATTCCACTTATGAATTTTAGCATTCTTCCTGTTTTTTCGCTTATTCTTGTGTTTCCAAGTGTTATTACAAAGATTAAAACTATTAAAAACAGAGGAACTACATAAATTATGTTATACAAAATTAAGTATAAATAGTATGTTATTCTTGGTAGTTCTTTTAGTGTTAGTATTTGTGTATAAACTGCTGGAAATCCTGCTGTGCAAGCAAGCTCTATAAAATTAACAGAGACTGCTAATAAAATTGTTTGTGTTATTAATAATGGTGTAAGCCCTTCTTCCTTTACTGTTTTCACTATTCTCCTCATTTTTTCAACTAGTTTTGGTTTTTTTGAATCGTCAATAGTAAGTGAGATTCCTTTCTTGTAAAAGAAAGCATCCTTAACATTTATTGCTCCTGCAGATAAAGCCAACAATCCAATAAAAACTCTTACAAAATTCTTGTATTTTAGTATTAAGAACAAGTTAAGCCAAGCAGCCATAAACATAAAATAAACAATTCCTGATGCTATTACAAATATCATTCCAACAAAAAAGATTCTTTTTCTTGATCTTGAATAAATCAGTAATGAAAGTAAAAATGTTAAGACCCAAAGAGCACAAGGGTTGAAACTGTCAAGCCCAGCAATAATTATTGTAAACATTGGTAAAGAAATCTTTGAGATTTCAAACTCTCCTAAAACAGGGATTGTTATTATTGATGTTTTGTTTGTTTCTATCTCAGATATTGTCTCGTTACAACCTGTAATAACAAAGCTTTCTTTATTGTAAGTGTATAAGGGATCTTGTTTTATTATTATTTTTTTATTATGAAATTCTTGTACTTTTAATAAAGGGTCTTTGTAATATTTACAAGTTGTTGTATAGTCCTTTATTGTGTTTCTTATTTTTAAGGCAATGCTATCATTCTCAGTTAGAAAGCCACTAATGAATTCACTTCCTATGAAAGTATTAGGAACTCCTTTTGGTTTTTGATTATATGCGTTATAAAATTCTTGCCAAAGAAGGTAATTTTCTTGTTCTTCAACATTAAAATAATAAACATTTATCGGATATTCTTTTGTTAGTTTTTCTAAGAAAGGTTTTTCAGCAGCACAATGAGGGCAAACATTTGTTCCAAACATATAAACATTTATTTCTCTTGAAAAATTCTCTGCAAAAACAATTTTATTGCCAAAAATCATTGTTAGCAATAAAAGTATTAAAACTAAATTAAACCAAACAGTTCTTTTACCCTTTGTTTCACAAATTAATGGCATTAACATCGAATCACCTTTAAATCGTTAATCAATCTAATCAATCTAATATTTTAGCCTATTATATTTCAAAAGTTGAAACAAGATATAAATCTTTGTTTCAAAAATTGAAACACAAATTTTTTATTGTTATTATTTATTATTATAGTAAATCCTTAGAAAGATAAACAATATTCTTTCCCTTAACACTTTCAACCCTTACAACCCCTTTTTGAACAAGCTTTTTTATTATTCTTGTAGTTTTAACCCTGCTTAATCCTGTATTTTTTGAAATTTCTGATTGTTTAATGTTTCCATTATTCTTTATTATTTCACTTAATACCTTTCTTTCATCCTGTTCAACTAACTTTAAGAAACTATTAAGTATTTTATTATTATCTTTTTCCTTCTCTTCTTCAAGCAAATCATTCTTGTTTTTATAAATATTTATGAATAGAGAAATAGATGCTCCTAAGAATATTCCAAAAACAACTAAACCAATCAAAACTAATTGAACAGGGGTTTTACAACCGCAACTGCTAATTGTATAGTTCTGTTGTATGTAATAAAACAAATAAATCAATACTCCTATAAAAACAGTAAACAATCCAGTAACTATAAAAAGCTCTTTTAAAACATTAAAAAACCTCTTCATAAAAATAAAAGCTGTTAAACTATTATAAAAAGCTTTTTGATTTTTAACAGATTCTTAATCATTTTTATTATTTTTTAATTATGTTTTAGTTATATTTATAAATAAGAACATAATCCACATCAACATTAACTAAAAAATCTAAAAAACAACTAAAAAACAAAAAAAGGTGTGAATAATGATAGTAGCTGTTAATTTTACAAAGATTTGTGCTGAAAAAAAACCTGCTCAAATACAAAAGTTAAACATAAATAATAATATAAGAATAACTTCTGTTGAAGAAGCAAAGATTGAAGTAAAACCTGGAGATTCTGCTTTAAAAATAATTTTTGAGTTCGAATCAAATTATGAGCCGGAAATAGCAAATTTAAAAATAGTAGGAGAAGCAATTGATGTTGAGGATAAAAAGAATGCAAAGACCATACTTAACGATTGGACAAAAAACAAGAAAATCTCTGAGAATTTCCTTACAGATATTATGAATGTAATCCTTAGCAAGTGTAATGTAGAAGCCATACTCTTAAGTAAAGAATTAAATTTACCACCACCACTCCCAATGCCAAGAGTAGGAACAAAGAAAAAGGACGAAAACAACTATATTGGCTAATTCTTTTTTCACTGAACTTTTTTATTAGAAATCTTTTTATATTTGTTATGTAATTTCTAAAACTTAAAAACAGTGCTTATTGTTCAAATAATGATTATTGAATAATTAAACAATGAGGTGGGTTTTATGAGCGAAGAAACAAATCCTACTAAAGATGAGAATGTTTCAATAAAACTAAAAGTAGCGGAAGCAGTTCAAGATGATGTTAATAAAGGAATTGTGAGAATTGATTCTTCATTTATGAAGAAGTTAGGCGTAAGAGAAGGAGATATTGTCGAGATTAAAGGAACAAGAGAAACAGCGGCAATCGTTGGAAGGGCTTATCCAGGAGACATGGGTTTAAACATAATTAGGATGGATGGAATTACAAGGAGAAACGCAGGCACAAGCACAGGAGATATAGTTACTATTAAAAAAGCAGATGCTAAAGAAGCAAAAAAGGTGTATATAGCACCTGCTAAAAAAGGAATCTTTGTAAAAGCATCTCCAGAGATATTTAAGCAGAGCTTATTAGGAAGGGCTGTTGTTAAGGGAGATATAATTGCTCTTGGGGGAACAAAGAGCAGGAGAACTATGATGAGTCATAGTCCTTACTTTGATGATGTTTTTTCAATGCTTGATGAGCACTTATCAGCAAGTCCTTTTGGTTTTTCAGATTTAAAATTTGTTATAGTAGATGTTGTTCCAAAAAAGATTGGAATAATAACAGAACTTACAGAAATAGTTCTAAAACCAGAAGCAGTTGAGGTTTCTGAAGAAAGACTACCTGAGGTAACATACGAGGATATTGGAGGACTAGTTGAAGAAGTAAGAAAGGTTAGGGAAATGATAGAATTACCATTAAAACATCCAGAAATATTTGAAAAACTAGGAATTGAACCTCCAAAAGGTGTTTTGCTTCACGGTCCTCCAGGAACTGGTAAAACATTACTGGCAAAGGCAGTTGCTAACGAAACAAACGCTCATTTTATCTTAATAAACGGGCCTGAAATCATGAGTAAGTATTATGGACAAAGTGAGGAAAACTTAAGAAAAAAATTTGAGGAAGCAGAAAAAAACGCCCCTTCAATAATCTTTATTGACGAGATAGATGCTATTGCTTCCAAGAGAGAAGAGAGCAGGGGAGATGTTGAGAGAAGGGTTGTTGCTCAGCTCTTGGCTTTAATGGACGGGTTAAAATCAAGAGGAAAGGTTATTGTTATTGCAGCAACTAACGTTCCTAATCTTTTAGATCCTGCACTCAGAAGGCCTGGAAGGTTTGATAGGGAAATAGAGATTAAAGTTCCTGACAAGAATGGCAGGTTAGAGATACTAAAAATTCACACTAGAAACATGCCATTAGCAAAGGATGTTGATTTAAAAGAAATAGCAGCAGTAACTCATGGTTTTGTTGGGGCTGATTTAGCAGCTCTTGCAAAAGAAGCAGCAATGATTGTTCTAAGAAGGGTTCTTCCAGATCTAAAAACAAATGAGAACGAACCCCTCTCAGAAGAGATTTTTGAAAAGTTAATAATAACAAAGAATGATTTTAAAGAAGCATTAAAGAGTGTTAGGCCAAGTGCGATGAGAGAAGTTTTAGTAGAAGTTCCTAATGTTAGATGGAAGGATGTTGGCGGCTTAGAATCTGTAAAGCAAGAACTTATAGAAGCAGTTGAGTGGCCGTTAAAAAATCCAGAAGTTTTTACAAGAATGGGTATAAGACCACCAAGGGGAATCCTATTGTATGGTCCTCCAGGAACAGGAAAAACTTTATTGGCAAAGGCAGTTGCTAATGAATCAGAAGCAAACTTTATCAGTGTAAAAGGTCCAGAGTTATTATCAAAGTGGGTTGGGGAGTCAGAAAAAGCAGTTAGAGAGGTTTTTAAGAAAGCAAGGCAGAACGCTCCAACAGTTGTTTTTCTTGATGAGATAGATGCTATTGCTCCAAAGAGAGGATTAAGTGCTGATTCTCATGTTACAGACAGGGTTTTAAATCAACTCTTAACAGAGATTGATGGTTTAGAAGAATTAAATGATGTTGTTGTAATTGGAGCAACAAACAGGCCTGATATTTTGGATGATGCTTTATTAAGGCCTGGAAGGTTTGACAGGATAATATTTATACCATTACCTGATGAAAAAGCAAGATTAGAAATATTCAAGATTCACACGGCAAAGATGCCCTTGAAAGGAGTTGATCTTGAAGAATTAGCTAAAAAAACAGAAGGTTATACTGGTTCTGATATTGAAGCAGTTTGTAGGGAAGCAGCAATGCTTGCTTTGAGAAAGAACATAAAAACAAAAGAGGTTACTAAGAAGGACTTTGAAGAAGCATTAAAGATTGTTACACCATCTGTATCTAAAGATGTTGAGAAAAGATATAAGGACTTTAAGCAAACACTTAAAAGAGTTAGAATTCCAAGTGAGGAAAAACCAGGTTATTTTGGTTAAGGATTTAAAAAGAATTCAAAAAAAGATTAGAAGCACAGAGTTTTTAAAATTTAAAGAAAATTAAAAGGAGTTTAAATTAAAACAGGTAAGTGCAAAACATTTTTTATTTTTTGTTATTTTATTATTATAATTTTTTATTTTTCTTATTTCTTTCCCTGCTTTTCCTTTCTTAAAAGAGAAATTTCTTCTCTAAGAAGCTTTATTTCAATAACATGCTCTCTCAAGAGTTCCCTAAGATCCTCATCCATATCTTCAATAAGGGCAGCGATTATTATAACCAAAGTAGTGATTATCCAAACCATCATGAGCATTAATAAATTTGTGTTGGTAAAAATCGTTAGAAGGTATATTATTATTCCTCCAAAAATCATTGTGATTATTCCCAACTTAAGTATCTTGTGGAATAGTTTATTCTTTTTAATTAATATCTCTTTCTCTTCCATAAAACCACCCCTTTATTTTTCTAATAATTTTTTTTTATTTATGTTGAAGTATAAAAACATTTCTAATCCTTAATACAAAAAACTTAAAAACTACTTAATTTTTATTTTGTTCTATGAAAGAAAAGCATAGCAAAAAAACTCATGAAAATAATGAAAAATTTGATTTTATGGATAAAGTTTTAATAAAACTTAAGGACAAGACAGAGTTTAAAGGTTTAATTCTAAAAAGCCCTGAGAATGACAATAGGATTTTTATAAAATTAGAAAATGGTTATAATATTGGGTTTAATCCTGAGAATATAGAAAGTATTTCTGTTTTGGAAAAAGCAAAGAAGCAAAGAATAGAAAAAACTATTAGTGAGGAAACTATAATGGAAGATAATAAA
>JAWBOW010000025.1:0-13390 GCA_038825775.1 Candidatus Woesearchaeota archaeon
TAAAAATCTCCTTTTTTCTCTTTAACTTCAATAGCTTTTTTGTACAACTCCTCAGCCTTATCTTTCATACCAGCTTTTGAAGCAATCCTAGCAGCAGAATGAAAATCTCCTCGTTCCTCATAAAGTCTAACAGCTTCTTCTAACAACCCAACCTCTAAAGCAATCATAGCAGCAGAATAAAAATATCCTCCTTTCTCTTTGTCTTCAATAGCTTTTTTGTACAACTCCTCAGCCTTATCTTTCATACCAGCTTTTGAAGCAATCCCAGCAGCAAAATAAAAATATCCTCCTTCCTCATAAAGTCTAACAGCTTCTTCTAACGATCCAACCTTTAAAGCAATCTCGGCAGCACGTTCAAAATTTTTTCCTTTTTTATAAAGCTCGATAGCTTTTTTTGGCTTATTAATTTCTAAAGCAATCTTAGCAGCATATTTAAAATCTTTTACTTCTTCAAAAAGTTTCATAGCTTCTTTTAACAATCCAGCTTTTGAAGCAATCTCAAAAACAAGTTGATGTTCTCCCTCTTTTATATAATATTGTAAAGTTTTTTTAATCAATTCTTTACGTAAAGTGCTCAAATCGACTTTCCCAACCAGTTTAGAAATTGCACAATACCTTGCTTCATCAGAACTTAATGAGTTAAGTATTTCTTCTAAATCAATATTTTTGTCTTTCATAAAACTAAGATAATTACTTCATATTTATAAATTTTTCTATCATTTACCATTTAAAAGTAATAATGACTCTCAATAATTTTTTAATGCAAACTTATTTGCACTCTCAAGATAAAGATTTATAATTAAAATAAAAAGTTTTAAATATTAAAAAAATCTTTGAAATGACAAACAATAAAAAAACAAGCATAAAAAAACACAATCAAAAAGAGGTGTTTTTATGGCTGAAATTTTGTTAATACCTTCATTAATAATGGGAGCAATTCTTGGCTTGTTAGAAATATACTTTGTTCATCAAGATGAGCCAGGGGTCTGGTTTAAACACGCTTTACACGCATTACCAACAATGTTCATATTTGTTTTTATAGGAATGAACATTCACTGGGCTGCTTCTCTCATAGGAATCAACCTAAAAGAAACATTTACCATCGACCTAATAGTTAGGGTTGTTCTTGGAATAATTGCAACAATAAAAATAGCAGGAGCTGCTTCTTTAGCAGGAAAATTAGGAGTTGGTTTTAGAATAAGTCATGCTTTAATATTAGGTGCTTTGGTAGCAGCTTCACCCTATATTTGGGAATTAATATCAAAGTTTATACCCATATAAAAATAAGAAATAAAATAGATTAAAAAAGGTGGTTTTATGACAAGCAGGGCTTTTTTTAATAAGATGATTGTTAATGCAACAACAGGAGCGTTTTATAAAGGACTATTTACAGGAATAATTTTAGGCATAATTATTGGTGTTTTAGGATTTTTAGCATACCAAAAGATTTTTCCTTGAAAAGGCAAAAAAATTGGATATTAAATAAAACTGTTTAGCTGTTAATATAAAAATCAATATTAATAACAAGTTTTAAAAACCCTGATGATTTCTTTGTATTTATGAAAAGAACTAAAAAGATTTTGATGATTATAATTTCAATTCTATTCCCTTAGCAGTTGGATTTTTAGGTTCAATATTCACTTCAAAATCAGTCAACACTTGGTATCCAACACTTAACAAACCATTTTTTAATCCCCCAAATTATTTGTTTGCTCCTGTCTGGACAACCTTATTTTTATTGATAGGAATCTCATTTTATTTTGTTTGGAAAAAAGATTTCGGCAAAAAAAGAAAAACAAAATTTTTGTGCTTGAGCATTTATTTCACACAGTTATTTTTTAATTTTTTATGGTCCTTTTTATTCTTTGGCTTAAAAAATCCCTTGCTTGCTTTTGTTGACATAATATTCTTGTGGTTCTTAATATTAACAAACATTATTGTTTTTTATAAAATAAACAAAATCTCAGGTTATCTCTTAATACCCTATTTGTTGTGGGTTAGTTTTGCAACAATACTTAATTATTACATCATTATTTTGAACTAAAAATTTTTAATAAAAGAAAAAATTTAAAAATAGCAAGGTTGCTTCTAATAAAAGTTTAACATAAAAATATGCCTCGGTAGTGTAGTCCGGCCAATCATTCAGCCCTTTCGAGGCTGAGACCCGGGTTCAAAATAACAATTATTAATTTAATTGTTATTGAAAGTCCCGGCCGAGGCATAAGAATTTTTAATAAAAATTAAGGTGATATTTTATGAAGAGAAGCTCAAGAAGGTGGAAGAAAAGAAGGCAAATGAGATGGAAGTGGCAGAGAAAAAGAATGAGAAGAGAAATGAGAAGAAGAAAACAAAAACTTGGCAAGTAATTTTTTTAACTTTGAATTTATTTTTTAGTTTTGTTTTTATTTGTTGCATAATCTTTTAAGCTTTGAAAGATTTTTTGACAGGGAAATAATTTCTGAATTTATCTCCTCTAAATTATCATTAACTATAATGTAGTTTTTTAAAACAAAATTCTTGTTTTGCATTATTTTTTCAATTTCATTCCTTACGTAATGTAATTGTATGCAGTGAGGTGATTTGTCTACACTTATAAAATACATTTCCTTAACATTTCCAGTTCTCAAGATTGAGGCAATCTTATGAGCGACCATGTTCATGTGAATCTCTTCAAGACAAACAAAAAAGATATTTTTTGAAATCTTTTTTATTTTGCTAAATGCTTTTTTATTAATGCTTGGAATACAAGAACCACAAATTACGACTTTACCCTTAAACTCGTAAAGATTGCTTGACATCAAGTTTTTCATGATTTAAGAATAAAAAATTTTTGTGTTTATTAAACTTGCTTTTTTATGTTAGATTACATTAGGGAATTTTATCATTCCTATATGTTTTTAGCAAAAGCAAATTACATAGAAAATAAAGTAGATCAAACAGATAAAACTTTATTTGTTAAGTGAATATTATTCTAATAAGAATATTTTAATCAATAAAATATTTATATGAGAATATACTCCTCATTATTATGAACACGCCAGATTGGTTTAAAAAAAGCATTAAGCAGATAATTAAAAAAGAAAGAGAACTAAAGCAAAAAGTATTGGAAGAAGAAAGGAAATATAAAGAGATGGTAAGAAAACATCTGTTAGAAGAGAAGCGCATGAAAGATAAGAAAATTGCATTGAGTTCAACTATCTTTGAGTGGAAAAACAAGTTCTTAAAAACTAAAGAAGGTAGAATTCT
Source organism: Candidatus Woesearchaeota archaeon (assembly GCA_038825775.1). Lineage (GTDB taxonomy): Archaea > Nanobdellota > Nanobdellia > Woesearchaeales > WAPY01 > JAWBOW01. The sequence goes on from JAWBOW010000025.1 coordinate 3,247, forward strand.
GCTAAAAAGAAATCCAAGATTAGAGGTTTATTCAGGCGGGTGGGGTCATGAAATCCCAAGATACGGAAGCTTTGGTTGTTGGTCTAGGATATATATTAATCAAAAGAATATTGAATATGAAGCAGGTTATAAATGGATGGGAATGGAAACAAGAATTTTTTCAAAACCAGAAGAAATGGCATCTGTGCTTGATTTCAAGTATTTGAAAGCATTTGTAGAAAGAATCAAAACTAAAAAAATTTACAAAGATATTATTGCTTATAATTCATAAGGAAACCTTACCAGTTGCTAATTAATGATTTGCTTAGTTTTTTCTATTAGCAAAACTTTTACTAAAACTTTCTTTTTATATATAATTGTTTTATTTAATTCACAATAAAAACAAATTTTAATAGAAAAATGGGCCCGCGGGGATTTGAACCCCGGACCACTGGTTCTCTTAGTTTGCTAAGAATGCTGTCATATAAGACCAGCACTCTAACCAGTCTGAGCTACGGGCCCTTTTAAAAATACTATTGTGTTGAATTGCTGAATTTTTAAATTTATCTTAAATAAATAATTTTTGATTTAAGCTGATTTTGTTATAAAATGCGCCGGCCGGGATTCGAACCCGGACTGCCACCGTGGCAGGGTAGCGTCCTAGCCATTAGACTACCGGCGCTTTTTTATTTTTAATAATGGGCCCGGCCGGACTCGAACCGGCGACCTTAGCCTCGTAAAGGCCACGTTATAGCCACTAAACCACGGGCCCTGTCTACTTTTTTTTATGTTTGGTGTTGATCTTTTGTTTTTATTATTTTTTATTTTTTGTTTATGAGATTATGGATTGTGCTGTTTTTTTAGGGTTGAAAACTTCTAAGTCCTCATAATTTTGTCCTGTTCCTAAGTAGAGTATTGGTTTTTTCGTTATGTATGACATTGAAAGTGCAGCTCCTCCTTTTTCGTCAACATCTGCTTTTGTTAGTATTATTCCATCAATGCCTATTTCTTCATTGAATGTTTTTGCTTGTTCCACACAATCATTTCCTGTTATTGATTCTCCAACAAATATTTTGAGGTTTGGCTTTGTTACCCTAACAATCTTTTTTAATTCTTCCATTAGGTTTTTGTTGGAATGTAATCTTCCAGCAGTGTCTATGAGGACAACATCTATTTTGTGAGCTTTTGCGTATTCTATAGCATCATAAGCAACTGCTGCTGCGTCTGCTCCATAATTATGTTTTATGAGTTTTATATCAAGTTTGTTTGCATGATGTTCAAGTTGTTGTATTGCAGCTGCTCTGAAGGTATCAGAAGCTGCTATGACAGAGGTTATCTTTTGCTGTTTAAGTGCATATGCTATCTTTGCTATTGTTGTTGTTTTTCCAGAACCGTTTATTCCTAAAAATACTATTACAAATGGCTTGTCCTTTGTTGATTTTATTAGTTTGATTATGTCAAAGTTTTCAACAGAAAGCGCTTCTTCTATGCTTTTGTTTAGAGCGTTTATTACTTCTTGAGCTATTTTTCCCCTCATAAGTTTTTTCCCAACAAGTTCTTTCTTTAAGTCATTTTTTATTTTTTCAACAACTTCTAAAGCAACATTATTTTCTAATAGGGCAACTTCGAGATCCCAGAATAATCTTTCGAATTGTTCTGCTGTAAGTTCTTTTTTAGTAAATATATCTCTTATTTTGCTTCCAAAACTCTCTTTTTCTTTTATTTTTTCTTGTTTTTCTTCTTTTTCAACTTCTGTTTCTTTGCTCTTTTTTAGTTCTTTTTGTTCTTCTAAGATTTTTTGCTCTATGTGTTCTTTATGTTCTTTAATTTTTTCTTCATGTTTTTTTACTGGAATTTCCTTTTTTTCTTTTGTTTCTTTCTTTTCTTCAAAACTCTTTTTGGTTTTAGACTTTTCTTCTTTTATCTCTTTTTCAATTTCTTCTTCTATCTTTTCTTCTTCTTTTATTTCTTCTTCTAGTTCCTTTGCTTTCTCTAAATCCTTCTCTATTTCTGCTTTTGGGATTTTTTTTATGGTTAACTTTTCTTTTAATCTTTCAAAGAATGTTTTTTTCTGTTCAGGAATTTCTTCTTCTTTTTTTTCTTCTGATCTTTTTGTTGATTCTTCTTTGAGTTCTTTTACTTCTTTTTCTTTTTTGTCCTTTTCTTTTTTTTCTTTCTTTTCGATTTCTTCTTTTTCAGAATCTTCTTTTTTTTCAATTTGAGTTTGTTCTTTTTCGTCTATTTCTTCCTCAATCTTTTTTGAGAATTTTGATACTGCTTCCTTTAACTTTTCTTTTAAAAATTTGAACATTTTAATCACTTGTGTTAAAATCCTTAATTTTTTCTGCTATTTTCTCAAGCTTTGAGTTGAGTTTGTTGAATTCTAAAACAAGTTTTTCCTTATATTTTTGTATTTCCATTATGTTTTGGTTTATTATTTCTTCTGCTTCTTCTTTATTTTTCTTTACAGCGATATTTCCACCTACATTTATAATGAAGTTTTCTGGTTTTTTTATTTCCCCTTCTATGAATATGCCATTAACAACTGGTATTAGTGCTTTGGTATTATTCTCTATTTTTTGCAGTTGGTTTATTGCGTTTAATGCAATTATTAGCTCTCTTTCTTGGTTTTCAAATATTTTTATTTGTTCCTGTATTTGAAGCATTTGTTGTTGTATTATTTGAAATTCCAAATATGCTTGTTCAAATTCCTGTTCTTCATCTTTTTTATCTTTATGTGGCATTAAATCACCTTTCAATTTTCTTATTAAATGATTTATTAACGATTTATAAGCCCAAATGCTTGTTCAATACTCATCATTTCAGGCCCTGTTGTTTTGCTGCCAATTATTATGCCCTTATCATTTATTATTATTCCTGAACTTATTATTGGGTTGCCAAAATTAACTGTTGAGCTCTCAATGTTTTTTACTCCTAATAAAATTTTTAAATCTTCCTGTTTGTTGTATGGGATTATGTCTGATACTAAAGCCCCTTCTTTGTTTGTTCTTACCAGAGAAGCTATTGTTTTTATTCCTCTTGAATAAAACTTTTTTACTTCAAGATCAAAGAGTTTGCTTAATTCTTTTTCTATTTTTTTGCTGTAATCAGGATTTATTATTATTGTTTTGTTTGAAATTAGTATGTTGTTTCCTAGTGCTGTTAGTTCTGAATCAAGAATATGATATTTTATTTTAAAATTCTTTAAGTTTTCTATTTCTCTCTTAAATGTTATTTTTGGTATTAATAATAGGTTATCATTTCCTGAGAGAAAAACACCTAAGAGTGGTGTTCCTGCTATGTTTGTTCTGTAAACATTAACGTTTAATGCTTTTTCAATCTTTCTTACTAATTTTTCTGGAAAGTTGTTTGGGACTAAACAATAGTCGTTGTTAGCATAACAATATAGTCCTATGTTAGGATTTCCATTAAAATCCATTAATTCTATGCTCATATTCTAAGTAAGTTAGAACTTTATTTAAAAAGTTTTGTTTTTGTATTATTGTAACTTAGTATTAAACATTAAGAAATTTCATTTTTAATTTCTTGGTTTGTTTGTGCTTTGCAGAGAACTATTTCTATCTCTCCGAATGGTTGTTCTTGTATTAAGTCGATCTTTCTCTCATCTACATGTGAAAGGTGTAATAATGGTATGAATGTAAAAATCTTTTCTGACTTGTCATTTGATTCTAGGAGAGAATCAAATGTTACTCTATTGTTTATTTTAAAAAGATTTATTATCTTTTTGTAAACATTGTTTATTATTTTTGTCATGTCTATCTTTTTCTCAGGAATTTTTATTTCCACATTTATTATTCTTCTTTGAATTCTCCTATCTCTCACTTCGAGAGCCTTTTCAAGTGCTTTCATCAGTTCTTTTAAAGAAACCTTTCTCTTTCTTGGTTGTGGTGTTTTTGGAACAAGAGCTGGTATGTTTAAAGCGTTTTTGTTGTGCTCGTTAAAGTTTAATGATAATCCTTCATAGAAATCATCTATTTCTTCAACACTTGTTTCTTCTAATGAAGAGAATAACCTATCTAATTCTGATATGTTATCACCTACTAATTTTGTTGATTTTATTTTAAGGAGTATTGCTGCTGCTAAGATTACTTTACCTGAAATCCTGAGATCGAATTCTTTTAATTCTTTTATTGTTTGAATATAAAGTTTTGTGAGTTTGCTAACGTCAATGTCCCAAGGGTCCATGTTCTCTGTTTTTATAATGTTATAGAGTAATGACTGCCATGTTATTTCTTCTTTTTCCATTAGTAAAGTTAGAAGTTTTGACTCCATAAGTATGTTATAAACAATACTAGTATATAAATTTTTATATTGTTTTATAGTTGTTTTAAACTTCAATTCTTTACTTCAATTCTTTAATTTTAAAAATAAAAAAATAACAAAAAAAGAATATATTTTTACAAATTTATTCTTTATCAAAACTCTTCAGAATCTTCTCCAAAATCCTCTGTGTCTTCATAATTGCCAAAATCTTCAGTTTCTTCTTCTGCTTCCTCTTTCTTTCCTTGTGTTTTTTGTTCTTGCTTTGGAGTTTCTTTGGTTTTTGCTTCACCAATCTTTTCAGCAAAACCAACTCTTCTTAAAACCTTTGTAATCTTTATATGAGCCCGTTCTCCTTGTTTTGTTCCAGGCACAAAGATTACAAAGCCATCTTTCCTTGTTAAGCCGTCCCCTTTTTCTGCAATCGCTTCTATTGTTGCATCCATTTCTTCTCCTTCTTTTACAGGAGGTTCTCTGTTGTCTCTAAATCTTCTGCCCTTAAAACCTTTTTCATTTCTTCCAAATTTATTAAATCCCATTTCTTTACACCTTATACTTATTTAACCCTTTTAAAAGGGTTTAAAATCAAATAAAAATAGTTGGTATTTAAAACTTTGTATTTTTTTATTAAAATTAAAATTAAATGAATTAAAAATTTTAAAGAAAACATTTATAAAGAATAAGTGCTAAAAACAATTATGGGTGGTTTTTTATGGAAGCAGAAAAGAGGATTGTTAATCTTTGGCTTCGCATGAATGGATTCTTCACAATAAACGATATTAATGCTGGAAAGAGCGTCATTGATATTTTGGCCATAAAATTTAGAAATTCAACTATTGAATCTATTTTTCATGTTGAAGTAAGTTGCTCATTAGGTTCTGAGACGACAAAAGAGGAAAACTTGCTTAAGAAATTTGAGAGTTTTGATGTAAAGAAAAAAATAAAGAGTATAATAAACAATTTTGTAGGTGGAAACTTTGAATACAGCAAGATTTTAGTTACAAACTCGAAGTTTTCAAAGATTGAAAACTCTGATGTAAAGATAATAAACTTTGGAGATGTTCTAAAAGATGTTTTAAATAATCTTGACAGGCAGAACTATCAGGATTCTGTAACAAGAACTTTACAACTTGTAAAGTTTGTATCGTTAAAGAAGAGTGATTTTTTCAAAAAAATAAAAAGATCACAGATGATAAAATTATTTGACGAATTTCTTAAAACAAAAGAAGCTATAAGATTTTTGAGCGAAAGAGAAAAGATAAGCGAAAAGCTCGTGAAGAGGTTTTTGAGAAAGAATCCTGATTATGTTGTTATGCTAATCAAAAAGATGCCTAAAGACAAGAGAACAAAGTTCCTAAACGCTTTAATGAAGAAAAGCCAATTGAAAAAGGAGTTTTATGAAAAAACATTAGAAAACTTTTTTAAATAGAAAGATTTTTATTTTAGCAAGTATAAGATAAAAAAAATAAAAGTTTTTAGCATGGAAAAAATAAAAAAAGAGGTGTTTAGATGAAAGTTTCTAATAAAAAAGCATTAAGATTATCTGCAAAACAAGAAACAAAAGCAGCAGAAAGAAGACCATATCACGATTCTGAGAGAGTTCCAACAGGAATTAAAGGTCTTGATGAAATTATTGGTGGTGGTTTTATTCCAAGTTCTGTAAATCTTGTTTCAGGAGGGGCTGGAACAGGAAAAACTGTTTTTGCTCTTCAATTCCTGTATACAGGTGCTTTAAGAGGTGAGAAGGGACTTTTTATTTCTATGGAAGAGGAACTTCAGGATTTAAAGGATGATGCAAGAACATTTAATTGGGATTTTGACAAGTTAGAAGCCCAAGGTAAAGTGAAGTTTGTTTATATTTATCCTTACGAGATTACTAATTTTCAAACTTTGCTTATAAATGAAATTGCACAAGTTGGTGCAAAGAGAGTTGTTATTGATTCAACAAGTGTTTTGGGAATGGCTCTTGACAACGAGTTTGAAGTTAGGAAACAATTGTATGCTTTTGCATCACAATTAAAGAGGGTTGGATGTACTTCTGTGCTAACATCAGAGATTGTTGATCTAAAAAATAATAGATTCTCAAGATTTGGGGTTGAGGAGTTTGTTGCAGATTCTGTTATAACATTACATCTCTTAGGAGATACAAAAATAAATGGTTGTCAAAGAGCAATGCGCATTGTAAAGATGAGGAGAACTCAAATTCCACATAATTTGATACCAATAAAAATAACTTCACAAGGATTGGTTGTATTAAAAAAGTAAGGGTGAGAAAATATGAAACTTGAAAGATTGCCCAAGAGAAGAATATCTGATATTGAGAAGGAAGCAATATTTTTGAGAGCAGAACTCTCAAAACTTAGAAGGGAAAGAGCAGACATGATTTTAAATAAGGGAATATTGTTGTACTTTAGTTTTTTGATTGTTGCAATAGTTGGTTTGTTAAACCATTATATAACATTAAAGCAACTGAATGTATTAGTTGGATTAGCTCTTGCTGTTTTGATAATAACAATGTGGCCTTATATAACCACAACTAGTAAGGAAGAGAGAGAGCTTGAAGAATTAATAGAAGAATTGTATGTTTAAATTGTAAAAAATTATTACAAATTCGGAAGATAATTCTAATTTTTTAAGATAGTAATATAAAAATTTTTAATTTGTTCTTATTTGTGATTGGAGAATTTTTAATAGCAATATTTGTTGGCATTTTATCTGGTATAATTACTGGGTTGATTCCTGGAATTCATGTTAATCTTGCTTCCATATTATTTTTTGAAATATTATCTAACGGTTCTTTAAATTTTGATAATAATGCATTATTTGTTGTTGTAGCAATTTCAGCTATGATGTCAACGCATATTTTTATCGATAACATCCCATCAATGTTTTTAGGAGCTCCAGATGAGGGCACATCCTTAAATGTTCTTCCAGGACACAGATTATTATTAAATGGAAACTCTTTAGTTGGAATCGAAAGTGTTGTTTTTGGTTCTTTGGCTTCTATGATTTTAGGAGTTTTACTTCTTCCTTTACTTTTTGTTTTATTAAAATTTTTTTATACATTTTCAAAACCTTTCACTCCAGTAATCCTAATTTTCATTTCTATTGTAATAATATTAAGCGAGAAGGATAATAATCTAAGATTTTGGTCATTTTTTGTTTTTTTATTATCAGGTATTCTTGGTTTTTTTACATTAAGAATGCCATTTTTAAGACAACCATTATTGCCTTTGCTTTCAGGATTTTTTGGTATTAGTATTTTGCTTGAGAGTTTCTTTTCAAAACCTTATATTCCTAAACAAAATTATAAAGTTGAGTTTAAAATAAACCCTTTAAGTTTTGTTGCTGGATTTTTTTCTGGTGCTCTAACAGCAATATTCCCAACAATTACAAGTTCTATTGCAGCAATATTTGGAAAATCTGTGTTGAAAAAAACAAGTGAAATAGATTTTCTTAACATAGTTGGATCTGTAAATGCATCAAATATATTTTTAACAACAATCTTTTTATTAATAACAGGAAAAGCTCGAAATGGTGCTCTTGTTGTTATTTCAAAAATAGTTGTACTAAACTTGACAACAACACTTATTATAATTAGTGCAATCTTATTTTCAAGTGGAATTGCAAGTTTATTATGCTTAAAAATTTCAAAAATCTTTTCAAGAATAATTTCAAGGATTGATTATGCAATGGTTTCTCTTGCGATGATTGTATTTATTTCTATTGTAATAATAATATTTTCAGGATTTTTGGGTTTTATTATCATGATAGTTTCAAGTTCGATTGGTTTTTTCTCACAATCATTAAATGTAAAAAGAATTGTTCTTATGGGTTGTTTGATTTTTCCTGTTTTGTTGAATTATTTAATATAAAAATCTTTTAAAAAAATAAGAAAATAGAAAAAAAGAATTATTTCATCCACTTCTTACTTTTAACTTTAAACTCATTAGGAAGTATTTCATATTGAATTCCACTATATGCTATGAATATATCATTTCTCCTTAATAAGATTTCATTCAGTTTTGTTAGTATTTCTTTTTGATGAGTTTTTAGTTCTTCTAAACCAGTATAAAATTTCTTAATTTTTTCTATAAAATTTTGCATTGGCCATGGAAAATGCATTAATGCTAACCTTTTTGAATTTGAAGCGTCTTTTAAAGTTATTGCTTCCTCTAAACTAATATGGTATTTTCCAATAGTTTCTTTTTGCATTGATAATAATTTATTAACTCCTACTATTAATAAATCAGATTCCCTTGCTAAATTTTGAAACATTCTTTTTAAGTGATACTCTTCTAAACTTGTGTCTGTTATATAAGTAAACTTAACATTTTTTATTTGAATATGAATAATTTCCTCAGTTGATTCTAATCCATATTCTTTGCTTAGTTCTAGGTTTGTTTTTTTAATTATCTCACTAAATTTTGTATATCTGTCAAAAGTTTCTGATCTTTTTTCTAATCTTATAAACTCGTCCTTTATATTCTTAATAATTTTACCAAAATCCACGTTAAGAAGGCCTAATTCTTTAAGTTTTCTATCATTTGGTTTTACTTCTAAAAAATGTTCTATTATAGAATATCCTGATATTGTTGGTATTACATGATTACCATAATTTGCAAGTATTAAATAATTTTTATTCTCAAACAATACAAGCGACTTCTGATAAAAATCCAATTTTTGAGAATCAAACTTTTCAATTATTACTTCTAATTTATTATCTTCAGTTTTTGATTTTTTGTATTCTGATTTCAAAGTTTTTCCATAATCATATATATCATTACATTCTATCTTTAAGTCGAAGTTTCCTGTTATTGGTGTTGTGTTAAGGGCATTTAATAAATAATTTGAAGTTGATTTTACTTCTAAATTTTCATTTGATTTTTGATCTTTATATTCTCCTTTAGCTGGTCCAAAAAAATATAATTCTTTAATACCTGAAGTGTAGGCTTCATAAAGAAGATGTTGTGGGCAAAAATGATCTGCATGAGTGTGTGTTGCTAAAACAATTAGTTTTTTACCAGTTTTTCCAATTCTTTCAATATATTCTCTAATTCCAACTTCATAACCAGGCCCTAAATCTAACAATATGGGTGTTTTTTCTTCGATACTTTTAACTAAACCAGAATTCTCATGAAATTGAATATACAATGATGAGCCATTTTTTCCATGTCCGTCTGATAAAACTGTTACTTTCATATTCTTAGAAGGTTATAACTAGTATATAAAACTTTTTATTTTTGTTATCAATCAGTGATAAAAAAACTGGTTGGTTTTTAGTGATTTGTTTTTATTTTAAGTGTTTATAACAACAGTTGTTTGCTTTAACAAACAAAAGTTTTTTAAATATTCCTGTTATCCCAAAAATGTCTTAATTTCAAAACTTTAATAATACGGTGAAATTATGGAAGCAACAATTATGAACTTTAGAATGGCAAGGCATCATACAAAAGGAAATCATATGATTATAAAAATAGATGGAATAAACACAAGAGAAGAAGCTTCAAAATTAGTAGGTAAAGAAGTTATTTGGAAGACTCCTTCTAAAAAACAAAGAGAGATCAAGGGAAAAATAGCTTCTGCTCATGGTAACAAAGGAGCTTTAAGAGTAATTTTTGAAAAGGGAATGCCAGGACAGAGCATTGGAACAAAGGTTATAATTAAATAATTAATTAAATAATATCAAATAAATTTTAAACATTATTAATTATTAAGGCACAAATAGATTTATCATTTGAAGTTCAGAGTGCCAATAAATATTTATACCCCACAATTCTGAAAACCATCTTAATGGAATAAAGAATCCAGAGTTTGTTTTTCCAGCCATTGCAAAACCAGAGGACATTTGAATTTTATAACCATTCTTTATAACAGAATTAGA
>JAWBOW010000026.1:0-13383 GCA_038825775.1 Candidatus Woesearchaeota archaeon
AATAAGGATAATCTGTTCCCCCTCCTGTTTCTACACTCAAAGCTAGACCATTGGTAATTGGCCAAGAATTTGTTGTTTTGTTATACAAAGCATATCTTACTTGTTCATAACTTGCTGTTCCGTAAACTACTATTGCATAATTGTTAATACTCCACTCAACATCAAAATTTCTATATGCTGAAAAAGCATTTGTTGTTAATTCTAAAGGTGTAGACCAAGAAGTTCCATTCCAAATTTGAACATTTATATCTGATGCTGCATCGCCATCTTGTGTAACTAAGATTATGTAGTTTGAGTTAGGATCAGAAGCTAATTCTATCCACCTTACAGTTGAGCCTGTGTTTTGACAACTATATTCTCCTAACCATGAGCTTCCATTCCAAATATAGTATTTTGGTATTGCTGTTCCATCATTGTAAACTACTAATGCTCTACCGCTTAAACTTTCATAAGCAACATCAAAACCTTTGTAGGTTACTGAAGAGCCTGTTTCCAATTCTAGTTGAGAATGCCAATCAGTTCCGTTCCAAACTTGGACATTAACATCGTTTGAAGTATCTATCGTTGCTAATATTATCTCTTCAGAATTTGGATTTGAAGCTGTTATTATCCAATCTGGTTGTGCTCCAACATTTATTGCTGTTGATGCTGTTGATAAACTAGTTCCGTCCCAAATATTGTAGTATGGATTATTAGAGTTAATACCATAAACTATAAGTGCTCTTCCTGTTGCTGGATCAGCTGCCAAATACCAAATTCTTGCTTCTTCAAAAATTCCTTGGGAATCTTCGATGATTGATTTAAGTTCGTAAAGTCTGGGATATTTTTTTGGCAGGACTGCTGTGTATGAAACAATAGAATTATTTTTTATGTTAGTCCAAACTAACTTTTTAATATTATTTTCTTCATCTACCAATTGATAATCTGATGTTGTGTTAGTAATTATGAATTCTATTGGTACTATCTCTGTAAGATTAAAGTTATCTTCACCATAAGATATTATTCTTATTTTGGTATTCAGTTTTTCTCTTAAAGGATCTATAGACATTGGAGTTTCTCTAATAATATCATAAGAATAGTTTGTTAAAACTAAAAAGCTTGATTTAAAAGTGTAATCAAAATAATAATTTTTTGCTCTAACTTCAATTAAGTATGTTCCTACTTCTTGTGTTTTGTTAAATTCTAATTTATAAATTCCTTTTTGGACCTCAATTATTTCGTTGTTTGTAGTGGAATAATAGTAAGTATTATTATTTGGTGTTTCTATTTTTAATATTACATCAGCGTTTGTAACTAAATAACCTTCAATATCTAAAACTGCAATTAGAACTTCAACATTTTCGTTTGGATGATAAATAGGTTTTTTTGTGTTTATCGTTGCGAATCCTGTTTCTAAAAATGCGGGATCTTCAGAATTTATTTCTAAATCGTATTCTGTATTTGGTATTAAATCCATTATTTTATTCCAATTTCCAAAACATTCTTGTTTTTCAAAGTCCCATTCTTTGCACTTCCAAAGTTCTGTTCCCTTTGCTATTGAGCTCAATCTTGCTTTTGTAAAGTTTAATTTTGACGGGTCTATGGCGTATGCTTTTACACTTCCTTTAATGCCTGTTTTTTTGGGGTTTATATCATCAATTTTTAATTCTGTATTCTCACTTAATTCGAGGTTTTCAAACTCTATTTTCTTAACATTTAGATTTTCAAACTCTAGAATAGTTTTCTTATTCTTATAATTTATTTTTTGTTCTGTAATTTTTAACTTAGTAAGTTCTTTATTCTTGCTTCTTGTTATTTTTAATGTTTTATTTTTTTGTGCTGTATCTAAAAAGTTTGAATTTTCATTATAATGAGTTTCTTTATAATTAGTATCAAAAATTTCATTTTTTTCTTCAGAACTTTCTTCTAAATTTTTAATTAAATTTTTAATTTCTGTATCATTCTCATTTTTTTCAAGGACGATAAAACTTTTAAAATCTTCTATGTTGTTATTAAATATTAAAAAAATTGTGCATTCCCCGCTCTTCTCAGGAGTGAATGACAAACTGCTTTTTAAACTAAATATTTTGTAGGATTCTGTTTTGTCATTATTAGTGCAGTTTATTATTATTCTTGAATCTTTAAAGACCTTATTAATTTTTATGTTTATTTTTTCTCCAACAAAAATTTCTGTTTTATCAATTGTTATTTTTGAATTAATATTTTCTAAACTAGCCGTAAAACTAATTGTTATTATTAAAATTGTAAATGATAGTAGTATTAACTTCTTAAGTTCTGATTTTTTGTAAAAACTAAACTTCTTTTTGGTTTTTAATTTTTTATTTTTGTCCTCTTCCAAAATTATTTTGCTTTTAAAATTCATTTTTGCTTGTTGTTTTTGCTTGCTTTTCTTTTATTATATGCTTTATTATGCGGTTCTTTATTTTAGTTTTATTTAGTTTTATAATTATTTTATATAGTGGCTTTCAACTCCGCTTCTTTCTTTCTTATCTCATCAATTTTTTCTTCAATTTCTTTTAGTTTTTCCTCTGCTTTTTTGTTGAATGCTTCTTGGAAGAGTTGCAATTCTAATCTCGTGTTTTTCTGCAACTCCAAAAATTTCTTGTTGAACAAATCAATAACATTGGTAATTTGTTTTTTGAATTCTTCAAAGTTTGTGCTTAACTTGCTAAGTTCTTTTTGTTTTGCTGCTTCTTCAACATTAACCTTTAACTTATCAACCAAACTGTTTAAGTCATTTGTTGTTTTTGCTAAATCAGTTATTTTGTCCTGAAGTTGTTTGAATTCTGTGAATTCCTTTTGCATTTCTACGAATAGTGTTTCAACTTTATTAGAATGCCTTTCAATTATTGCCCTCTCCTTTTTTATTTCAATCAATTCCTGACTAACTTCCTTGCTCATCTTTATTATTTCTTCTACACCCTTGAACTTGTTTATTTCTGTTCTAAGTTGTTTCATCTCATCCAAAACCTGCTTTAGCACTAATTCTTTGCTCTCAATCATTGCCTTAACTGCTTCTATCTTTGCATCTTCTCTCTTAACTTCTGACATTAATTCTTCAGGATGAACTGCTTGAACTAAATCAGCTGCTTTTGTTGCTTTTACTTCTATCTGCGAGATTTGTTTGTCCCTATCAATCAACATCCCCCTTAGTTCTCCAACTTGTTGGCTTAAATTTCCAAGCCGTTCTTCGGTTGCCTTTCTAACCTCTCCAAGTGCTTCAACTGTTGATTTTAATCTCAAAACCTCTGCTTCAATATTTATTGATGTTTGTTTTTGTGTTTCAACATTAATCTGCTGTTCTTCTGCTTGATCTAATTTTTCTTGTTCTGAAGCCAAATCGTCTGATTCTTTTTTCTTTTTAAAAGGCCAAAACATCTTTACACCTCTTTTTTATTTTCATCTTGGGAATTAAGATCTAATTTTTTATTCAATTCTTTTATTTCACTTATTTCTTCCTGAATATCATCAGGTTTTGAATTTTCTATTTCTTTTAATTCTAATTCTAAATTCTTGATAGATTGTTCTGCCTTAAAAAAATCTAAATCATTATTTGTTATTTCCGCAAACTTAATTTTTGAGGGTATTAATAATTGTAAAAGTTCAGCATTTTTTGTTTGAAACCCTTGTTTTCTCAATTCTGAAATTCTTTTCTTAATGTTTTCTAACCTTGTTTCAAGTTCGATTATTCTTGGATTTTTTTCTTGCTTTAAGTCTTCTTTTTTCTTAAAAAACTCTTTTTTTTCCTTATCAAAACTTTTTTTCAAAAGATAATTTTGGAGTTCTAATAAAAAATCGTTTTTTGTTCTTAATTTTGAAACTTTATTGGCTAATTCTTCATTCATAAAAACAAATCTTATCCAATTTTCAAAATCATTCTTATAATCATTAACGTGAAAATAAAAAACATCATCACTCATAGTTCTGAGTTCATTAACTAACTCTTCAATACTCCCAAGTTTTTTACCTCCTTTTAGTATAAAATACTTTGATTCCGGAATACTAATTTCCTCTTCCAATATACTCACCTATTGCCTTTAACATATCCCTTTTTGTTTTCATTTTGGAGATTTTATCAGCCAATTCATTATTCAAAAATACAAATCTTATCCAATTTTCAAAATCATTCTTATAATCATTAACGTGAAAATAAAAAACATCATCACTCATTACTTCTAATTCCTCAATCAAATCGTATATGCTTTTTAGCTTCTTGTCATTTTTTAATGTAAAATAAAATTGTGGTTCTGTTTCTTTTTTTAACAAATCTATTTTTTCAAGGATTTTTTCATCATTGTTTTGATCTTTATTTTCAATTTGTTCTGTTTTTTTGGTTGTTTTTTCTTCTCTTATCTCTTCCGCATCGCTTTCCCTTTCATTTTTAATCTCCTTTTCTTTTTTCTCCTCGTTTTCTTTTTCTAATTTTTCATTATTATTTTCTTCTTCATCTTCCTCCTCAGATTCTTCCTCTTCTTCATCCTCTCCTCTTTCCTTTTTTTCTTGTTTTATGGCTTTTTGTCTTTCTCTCTTAGCCTCCTCAACACTACGCAAAACCTCCTCACGAGAAACCAAACGACGCTCAAAAACAGGAGCAACCCTACCCAAACCACGCCAAACACTATCAACCCTAGACCTCAAACCATCCAAATAAACCTCAACCATACCAAAATTACCAACCTTCAACTTATCAACAGCCAACCTCAACTCCAACCTCAAATCAAAAACATCAACACCCAAACCCTCCAAAGAATCCAACTCAAAACCCAACTGATCAACCAAACCATTAAAACGATCATAAGCATCCAAATCCTCATCAGACAACCTAGAAACACTATGCAACAAAGGCCTAAAACTAACAAAAAAAGGCCTACCACCATTATAAACAGGATTCTCAAACAAACCAGTACCAACACTAGCCCTAACCAAACCCCTCAAAAACTCCTCACCATACTTCTCACGAACACGCTGCAAATCACCCTCATCACGAGTCCTAACCTGAATCTCAGTATTAATATTAGCCTTAATCTCACCAACAAAATCAGACAAAACCTGACTAATCAAAACAACACCAATACCCCACTTACGAAACTCACGACAAGCACGCTCAATCTGAACAAAACCCTCACCAGAACCACCAAACCTAGGCAACAAACGATGAACCTCATCATAAACCAACAAAAAACGCAAACCACCAAACTCATCAAAACCAGCCCTAAAAACCTCACGAACAGTATTAGCAACAAAAAAATCAATATCCTCAGGCTCCAACCTACTCAAAACAAAAACATTAACCTCACCAGCCCTCAAAAAACGCCTAACATCAACAACCTCCCTAGCATCCCTAACCAACCTAACATTACCAGGAAAACCACGAGCATCAGAACGCTTCAAACCAAAACTAGAATACAAACCCAACATCCTAACATCAGAACAAGGCCTCAAAAAACCAGACCACTGAGCCGTAGGATCAAAAACCAAAACACCAACACCACGCTTCAAACACTCCTCAACCAAAACCTGAGCAGCAACACTCTTACCACCACCAGTAGCACCAGCAACAATACAATGAGTAGTCAACAAATTCAAATCAAAATAAAAAGGAACACCAACCTCAGCAACCCTACCAACAAAACCCAACTTATCAGAAACCCTACGCAAACTCCTAACATCAACAGAAACACCATACCTCAACCTACTCCTCCTAAAAACACGATAACGAACATAAGCAAAAGCTAATAATCCTGCTATTGCGAATAACAACAACAATTGCCAAACCATAATCTTGCCAAAGAGTTTTATTTTCAAGAATGGTGTTTGGACTGTAAATAAAGTTGAATAAGTTGAATTATACTTTAAGTAATAAGTGTCAACTATTATTTTATAATCCCCTGAGTTAAAATTTTCTGGAACTTCAAATGATTTAATCAGTGATTTAGAAGTTTTTAATAGTATTGTTTCGTTTCCTAAATCAATTGACATGTTTTCTTTCTCATTAACCAACTTATAAAATAGAGTAACATTGTAATTCCAATCTGTTAGTAAATTGTTTATGCTTATCTTATACTTAAAAGTTGAACCTTGAGCCACAACCTTATTAACTGGTTCTAACTCAACAAACATTGTTTGAAGCAAAGATTTTCTGCCATCTGTAATAACAATCCTCACAGGTATCTTTTTATTGTTTGGAAGAATGTTTATGTAACCTGAGATCTGCTTAAAACTCTTGTTAAAATAAATTTCTTGTTCTGCATTTCCGAGAATTAACAATTCAACAACTTTAGACGACTTTGGGTTTATCTTAAAACTTTTTTCTTTAACATCAACAATTCCTTCTAATTCTTTTGATTTTTCAAGTGTTATCGTCAAAGTTTGGTATTCGTCATTAGTAATTGTTAAGTTTAATTCCAAAAATTTGTTTATTGCAACAAATTCATTTATTTCTTGAGGTTCTATTATTAATGCAAAAGAATTTTTTGAGTTAAAAAGAATAAAGAAGAGAATTATAAGTGCTAAAATTTTTATTAGTGAGGGTGTTTTTTTATTTATAATAAATTCTTTTCTCATTTTTGTTCAAGGCTGTTTTTTAAGTTTTCGTATTTTTTTGAAAATACCTCCTTAAATTCTTGAGGAAGCAATTTATAAACATAATCTGCATACTCAAAAAACTTTTTAGCATCTTGGATTTTATTTTCGCTTAAAGATGTTTGAGATTCTTCTAAAAGTTGTTCGAGGTATGCTGCGTTTAAGCTATCATAAAAGTTTTTTATATCATCATATAATGCTTCCTTTTGTTTAAAGCTCAATAAATTATAAAGTATCTTTATCTCATAATAAATTGAAGCTGCTTCATCATATTTGCCATGCTGCATTAACTCCTTTGCCTGCTCTAATAGTATTATAATCTGTTTTTCAACATTTCTTCCTTTTTTTATCAGGAGTATTGGATTTATTTCAAGGGATAAAAATAAGAATATCAATAGTAGTAATATAATCAAAAATATTCTTAATGACATCGTATCTGCATTCTTTATATTTAAATTGTTAAAGTCGATTATTGCAAGTCCTGTTGTTTTAGAAACTTCATAATTTATTCTGTTTATAACAAAAATATCCTTAATTTCTTGGAAATCCTTCAAATTTTTATTACCTGAATCTTGAATGTTTATAATATAACTTGCAGTATTTGCTTCAAGTTCGCTTATTTTGAATTCTATTATTGGATCTTTTTGCAAAATTTTTTGTTTTGAAATGAATCTTATTTTTGAAGCATCATCTACTATATTTTTAGGTATAACTTGTATAAGGGATAAATCATTAATATTTCCTGAAGGACTTATAATCTTCCTTATTAAATAAAATTCTTCAGATGAATTTTTTCTTTCAATTATTATTCTTTCAACTCTTGTTGTTGTTGTTGCTAATTTTTGTGCTTGTTCGTTTAATTTTTTGTATTCTGAGAATTTAAGTTTTGGATTAAGAATTTTATAATAGAAAAGTGTTATATTATATATGTCCTCTTCTGTTGGGTATTTTATGAAAGTTTCTGCTTCTTTTATGCTTACACTCTTTATTATTTTATTTCTTATTTCAGAAACTTTATTAATCAAAGATAAACTTTGATTTTCAAATTCTTTTTGACTTAAATCTCTTTCTCTTAAATCAAAATAATCCCTTCTTGCTCTTTCTACTTCTTTCTTATAGTTTTCAAGCTCTTTTATAATGTTAAGTTCTGTAATTGTTTCTAAGATTTCTGTGTTGAGTGAATAAATATTAGAAATTGAGTTCTCAATCTCTTCTATCGTATCATCAAACAAAATAACAGATTCTGAAGTTGTTAATAATTGAAATTCAGATGGTTGGATTTTAAATTTAAGCTCACTAGTT
Organism: Candidatus Woesearchaeota archaeon; assembly: GCA_038825775.1. GTDB lineage: Archaea > Nanobdellota > Nanobdellia > Woesearchaeales > WAPY01 > JAWBOW01. The sequence goes on from JAWBOW010000026.1 coordinate 7,885, forward strand.
GCAGAACTCATAAAACCATCTGAACACTCAATCTTATATGTGTAATTGCCTTCTTCTAAATTTAATTCAAAACTTGTTTGTGTATTAGGACTAATATTTTTTAGATTACCCTTTTCAATCCACCAATCACCAATACTCTTTAAGTAAAGAACACAATTTAGTTTGTTGTCTGAACTTACTGAGAAAGTTATTGAAATATTTTTTTTGTTGAATGTATAATCATCATTTGGTTCTATTATGTTTATTTTTGGTTTTTCTCTAATCTTTTGTAATTGTATTTCAACTGTTTTATTAGAGTTAACAACTATAAAACTTTCATAATCATAATATCCTTCCTTTGAGATTTGAACTTTATGCTCTCCTTCCAAAACATCTTTGAATGTTGCGTTTCCGTTTTGAGCGTTTTTTGTTTCATTGTTAAATTTAATCACTGCGTTTATAGGGTTATTGTTTTCGTCTTTAACTGCAATCGTAATATCGTATAATCCTAAAATCCTTATTTGCTTATACACAACAACTTCCTTATAAGAATCCTTAACTTTTAATCTCACATTTACTGTTCCAGGATTTCTAAAATTGTATGTCGTATTTTGGGAATTTGAGTCTGTAATATTGTCATTGTTTAAGTCCCATTCGTAAAAAACACTTCCGTAGTTTCCAGAAACTACAGCTTTCAGTGTTATTGTGTCTATTGTCCTTGCTTCTGATACAGAATCAATGCTTGCTGTTAAATTGCTCGGACTTTTTATTGAAAAATTCAATTCTTTTATTTGTGTTACATAATAGTAATTTATTATTGCTTTAATAAGATAATTTCCTTCTTCGGAGTTATAGTATATGTATGTTATTGGGAAAGTGTTTATGACTTCTTGTTCCTTATTTTGTGAAGGAGTTATAAGTGTTAAATTTACTATTGAACCGTTTGGAGCGTTTATGCTTATATACGTTTCTTCTCCTGGAATGTATTGTTGTTTATTAGTGGAAATATTAAACCAAAAATCCTTAACAAAAATATAAAAGCCATAAGCAGAATAATTCTTGGAATCACTAACTATTAATGTTGCATTTAATGTTCCTAAAATATTTGGTATGAACGTGAATAATGAATTGTTCTGAACAAAATTAATATTTGCGGATAAATTATAACTTAAAGAATCATTTTCATAATCATTGCAAAATTGGTTAAAATCTATTGTTAAATTATTTAATTTTACAAGTGTGATGTTTGTTATTGAACAATTTGGAGGTGTATTTTCGCTAATGTTTTGCTCATCAGTTATATTTATTAAGAATTCATTGCTAAAAGTCATGTTTTTTAAGTCAGAGGCTAAAAACCTTGCATAACCTAAACCAACGAAGTCATTTATTGCTCTTATAAATGCCAAATCTCCAACTATGTTTATTGAAATGTTTTGTGATGAAACAGCAGTATAAACCAAAGTTTCATTATCAGGATCATAAAAGTATTGTGAAAGATTAATCATTTTTTCTTCTGAATATCTTAAAGTTATATTTTCTATCTCTCTTATTAATATTGGAGGATTGTTTTGTGTTGTGTTTGTCTCATTAGATTCCTGTGTTTCTGCTGAGATTGTCGTCTTGGTTGGGCTTTGAATAATTAGTACAAAGAGAAATATAAATGGTATTAAGAATAATAACTTTATTTTTTCAAATTTCCTTAGTTTGTTTGTTTTCTTCATCTTATTTTTTTATTTTTTTGTTTTCGAGTAATGCTTCTATAATTCTTAATTGCTCCAACAATAATTTCTTATTTTCTTCACTTATCTTCTTTTCAAGTATCTTTGTTAGCTGATTCTTTATTTCTTCATAATCTGAATTTTTTCTGCTTGAACTTTCAATCATCCTTTTTCTCAAAAAACTCCTTATTGCCTCACTCAAGTCCATATAGTGTTCTCTCTCTGAAATCCTCCTTAGTTCCATCATCATTGATTTTGGAATCCTAACACTAACTATTCTTTCAGCTATCTTTCCTCACCTTCATAACTTTTTATTTTAGAATTATGAGAAGAAATAAATTCTCTAAGAAGTTCTCTCAATGCTTCGGATCTTGTCTTATAAATTCTATTTTTTATTTGAGAATCTATCCAACTTATTATATTAGAAGGTAATCTTATATTAAGGATTTCAATATCCTCTTTTCTCTTTTTTCTCAACAAATCACCTGCTTGCTCGTTTGTTAATACTTTTTAAACAAATTGTTAAATTAGTATACTAAAAGTATTATTGTAATTCATTTGTAAGACAATTGTTTATTTAGTGATATATAAAGTTTTTGGTTTTTGGGGAGAATAATAAATTTTAAGGATACATCAGAAATTTTCATAATCGATTAAAAACCACTATTTGTAATATTTTTGTATTATATTTGTATTACATTTGTATTTAATATATAAAAAACTAAGATTTAAAGGACTAAAAATAAAAAATTAAATAAAACAAAAAAACAAGAAAAAAAGAGTTACCTTTTTATACTAAAATTAATTTAATAAGAATATGGCATTAAGGCAGTTAATTATAATAATTTTGACATTGCTCTTAATATTTATCTTTATGATTTTAATAAAGAATATGCTTTCAGGAATTCTTACTATTTAAACAAGCTCTGAGGAATCCTACAAACAAAGGTGAGGGATTTAAAAATCCTGAGTTAAATTCTGGGTGTGCTTGAGTTGCAACAAAATAAGGATGATTTTTTAACTCAATAAACTCAACCAATTTAAGATTTTCATTTATAAGATGATATCCACTTATCTTCAAACCATTTTTTTCTAATATTTCAATATATTTCGGATTAACTTCATACCTGTGTCTGTGTCTTTCAAAAATAACTTCTGAATTTTTTGGTAGAAAACCAACTCTAAATCTTAAATTATCATCTTTTGAATAGAACAATAATTTTTGCTTATCTTTAGTTATCCTCCCAAATTCCTTATAAAGTTTATAAACTATGCTGTTCTTTTCAAGAATTGCTGCATAATCTCCTAATCTCATGCTTGCTCCATAAAAATTATTTTTTAATAATTCTTGCTGTTCTGGAAGCAATGTTATTACTGGATTTTCCGTCTTAGGATTTATTTCTAAACTGTTAGCATCGTCTATTTTTAAAACATTTCTGCAAAACTCAACGATTGCCAATTGCATTCCAAAGCATAATCCCAAGAATGGTTTTTTGTTTTCTCTTGCATATCTTATTGTTTTTATTTTTCCTTCAACACCTTGACTTCCAAAACCGCCCGGTATTATTATACCATCAAACTCTTTTAAAACATCACTTATTTTAACATTATCACTCTCTAAATCTTGAGATGAAACCTCTTCTATTATAATTCTTGATTTTAGATGAGCAGCAGCGTGCTTTAATGATTCAATAACAGAGATGTAAGAGTCCTTTAAATTGTAATTTCCAATCTTAAAATACTTTCCAACTATTGCAACCTTAATTAAATTGTTTGATTTTTCTAAATACTGAACTTGTTTTTTCCAATCCTCCCACTCAGGTTTTTTTCTTGGCTTAAGATTTAGTTTTTTAAGTAATTTTATTCCAATGTTTTCCTTCTCGAAGTTTAAGGGTATTTCATAAATGTTATTGACGTCTGGAGCAGATATTATGAATTCCTTGCTTATATTTGCATACCTTTCAATCTTTTCCTTTCTAATATCATCTAAAGGTTCTTGTGCTCTTGCAATAACAATGTCAGGATATATTCCTGTTTCTGAGAGCATTTTTATTGCTTGTTGTGTTGGTTTTGTTTTCATTTCACCAACATTTGCAGGTGTTGGTAAATAGCTTACTAAGACATAAACCACATTTTCTTTTCCAAAGTCCTTTTCTAAGCTTTTTGCTGCAAACAAGAAAGGAATATTCTCGTAATCTCCAACAGTTCCCCCAATTTCAACGAGGATTATTTCATAATTCTTTCCTGCTTCTAGTATTCTATTTTTTATTTCGTCAATAACATGGGGGATTATTTGAACTGTTTTTCCAAGAAAAAATCCTGTTCTTTCCTTTCTGATCAGTTCTTGATATATTTGGCCTGTTGTTATGTTGTTTCTCTTTGAAAGGTTTTGGTTTATAAATCTCTCATAGTTTCCTAAGTCTTGGTCTGTTTCTCCACCATCAAAAGTAACCCATACTTCACCGTGTTCTGTTGGTCTTAAAGTTCCTGCATCAACATTTATGTAAGGGTCTATTTTTACACAAGTAACTTTAAATCCAAACTCTTTCATTATTTTAGCTATAGAAGCAGTTGCAACTCCTTTTCCAACTCCACTTATTACCCCTCCTGAGATGAAGATGAATTTTTTGTTTTTTAGTTCTTTAGAATTTTTTAAACTATTCTGGAGCATTTATAAAATAGGATTTTTTGAGTTTATATTGTTTTTTATTTTTTAAGATGTATTTTGAAAAATAAATTATTTGAAAAATAAAAAGAAAAGATTTAAAAAAATAACAATATTTTTTTTAATAAGAACAAGCTAAGATGGCAAGCTTAAGAAATAAAAAAGGAATTGGAATTCTTGTGGCAATTATAATAGTTTTAATGGTTATATTCGTGCTTTTTATAATAACTGGTTTGTTAAGCAGTTTAAGTAGCGAATCTGCTAAGGAAACTGCTTGCAGGTCAAGTGTTTTAAAAAATTATGTTGGAAGGAGTGCACTTAGTTTTAACGATGCGGTTTTACAATGTGAATCTAAAGATATTTCAATAAAGAAAGATGGCATTTATGTTAATGGAAAAAAACAAGTGAGTTATAAAGGATTAAGCGAACAAGAAGCAAAAAATAAAACAATGAAGATTTTGGCTGATGAGATGGCAAAGTGTTGGAATATGTTTTTAGAAGGCAATATAGAATACATGAGAGTTCTTGCTGGAAGTAAGGTTTTGTGTAATGTTTGTGCAAAAATAACTGTCAAAGATACTCCTTTTAAAGAAATAACTTTTGAAGAATTTATGGATTTTTTGGCAGAGAATGAAATTAAGGACAAAAGGATTAGTTATTTCAAGTATTTATATCCTGATGTTGATTATGATAAACATAAGATGATGAATGCTTTAATAACTTTTTCTATAAAGTTATATGGACAAGCGCCAATCATAAGTATTGATAAAATAGATAGAGAAGAATTTAATATAAAGACGAATGGTAACTATTACTTAGTTTTCACTGCAATGGAAGGTTCGCTTTTTAGAACATTAAAACATCATGAATCATATGTTATGATAGCACCAACTAGATTTTTAATAAATGGTTGTAGTTTATTGTATGGTTAAAAAATTTAACAAAAGAGGATTAGAGTATTATCAAATTGTTGGCATAATCTTAATATTAGTAGTTTTATTTATAATAAGTTTTGTTCTTTATAATCTAAAAGGTATTTATTCTGAAAATCAAGAGATTGAGCAGTGTAGAAAGAGTGTTGAGATTGCTGCTGCAGCAACATACGCGAGTTATGAGGTTTTTTCCTCTCAATTAAAA